>JAKAXK010000028.1 GCA_021827145.1 Pseudomonadota bacterium | reverse complement strand
CGGTTTTTTTATTTACCTTTCGGAGCAGGCATCAACGCTTGGGGCGGCCATAATCCGCACCGCCTCGACGCCGTCGCATCTGACACATGCGGAAAAGTTGCCAGCTTTATTATCATGTCACAGGAAATGTGGGCTGATAATAAAGTTGGTAACTTTGGGATGACATTTTTTCGGTAAAAAGCGACTTCCCGAATACAAAAAATAAATAAAGTTGGTAACAATTTGCAGCCCCGCCGCTGAGACCCCTGGATTTTGAGCAAATAAAGTTGGTAACCGCCGCCCCTTGGACGGCACCCAGGCCCCTGGGGTAGCGGCTCTGTACGCACCCGCCCACCGCAGACAGCAAGATTCAGCCTCATGAGCGCCTTCCCGGACACAGCAGACCTTTGCTTTGGAGTATCAAGACAGCCAGCCGTGTAAGCTCACCATGCGATAGCCCGAGGCCAAGCCAATGACCGGCACGATCGGGCAAGAAAAAACCCAACCGAGAACAATTGGGGTTTTATTATTGGTGGTGGGGTGGAACCGCATGAGCCGCTAAGATTGGCTTTCTGTGGGAAGCGTGGCCCGCATCACACGCCTGCTCGACACGACTGTGGCCGCCACAAGCCACTACCGCCAGACTCACGGTGTCAGGGTGTCGAAAAGATCTGTAGCGGCCTTTCGAGCAAGGACCGCATAAGGATAGATGGGCTTTGTAAGGCTGACCCCAATGACAACGATTCCGCGCACCCCTACGCCAGATTCTTTCTCGATCAAATCCTGAATACTGGCATTCCGGACGATCGTATCCTGCGTTGTGTAAGGGTAACCCGCAACCACATAGAGCCTCCGCTCTGGCCCAGAGCGCCAAATTACAAAATTCTGCGGCATCTCCACCTCCCCACGCTTAACGCGGCGAGCGAGTTTATTAAGGTGGCTCTCGAAAATACCCTGATCCTCCTTGGTGGTGTTGAGAAGGATGAATCCAGTTTCGATCCATCCCTCCGGCCGAGTGTGGCAAATCCGAGCCAGTATGTCGCGCCACCAGCGCGTCATTGAAAGACGCGGCTTGGCAACTTGTTTGCCTTCGCGCGAACCAATGAAATACGGATCCAATTCCTTGGACTTCATGGTCAAGTTTAAGGCAACGCTCCTATCGTATTCTGTTGCGCCGATGTTGAAGCCCGTATCCAGGTACAGGGCCAGAAGATCCATCTCGTCCCCTTCATAGTCCACGTGCGCCTCAAATTCTCGACGACGCGCAAAGTAATGGACCTTCTCGATCTCAAGAGGAAGGAGCTCGACGATATCCTCCAGATCGGTAACACTAATCGACGGCGCCAGCTCCTCCAATCGCTTACGAGTAATTCCCGCCTTTATCAGCTTCTTCACGTTGCTGCCAATAGCCCCCAAATGGGAGAGCGTCACGCCCAGAGGAATGTAGTGCTTGATAACCGTGCTGTCGACCACATTTGGGACGCGCCGCCTAGTTTTGAATGTATGGGTTCGCGGATCAATGCTCAAATGTTGAATGAACCGATGGGCTTGCTCCGACGGCTCCTCTATGAGTTCCCGAAGTGTCTTCGCCAGACTGTCTGGCGCCCCCCTGCGCGCCGGATCGCCAACCGAAGCAGACTTTGCCTCCAGCACGAGCGCAAAGGATCCAATGACGACCAGCAGGTCGTTTTCATACTCCTTGCCGCTGTCAGGATCCGTCCAGAGGCTTCCCCTAAACAGGGTGGCGTTGGGGAACGCCCCGCGCATTATGCGTTCGAGCTCGTCTTCAAGGTACGTGGCCTTTGCACGGGCGTATTTGTCCCGCATTGCAGCGTCTTCCCAAACCAAGTCCTCCAGAAGATCGTATGCCAGGTGCGGCAAGATTCCCCAGATCGCGGTGAAGTACCGTTCATCATCCAACTTTATGAACGGGCGCGAGAGTACGGGATTACCCAGGATTATGTGGTCTTTGTCGAAGTCGGCAAGGTCACCGAAGCGATACGATAGCCGATCTAACAGCCTCCCGATGGATTCTGGGTTCGCACCGTTGCCAATAAGACTGACGGCATGGTCGAGAGAGAACGAATAAATGTCTTCGAGATTAAGGTCCGAGCGACATATGATGAGATAACGAAGGGCTTTTATGTTTCTCCCAACAGTTTCCCAGAGCTGATCGGCGTCCGTTGTTGAATCTGGCTCGGCCTCCCCGAAGACATCGTTGTAGGCGGCGATCATCTCTCGGTGATGCTTCTTTCTAAGCACAGTACGCTGATTGGATATGTGCGCATTCAGTAGGTCGCTTCTTTCATCTGCCAATGCGAATATCATCGCAAAGAAGGTGACGGGATCCACGTCGTACTTCGCGACAAGATCCGCGCGGACTGTAGCAGCAAGAGCCAGGACAACCCGCCGCATTTGATGTGCGTACGCCCAACCCCGCACGGCCGTTGTGTTCACCCTCATCTCGGTACGCAGGAAATGGGCCTCGATTTCATCCTCGGTTGTAAGTGCACCAGGAATCGCCAGATGCCGGGTACTCATGCGTTCTCCAATCTCCACCATTTCGCTCTTCAATTGGGCGAGATCGTTATGCAAGGGCGTCAGGCTAAGGTTTCGGGTCTGGTAGATGGCAAACGCCTGCATGATCTCCAGGTAGTGGGGAAAGAACTCCAGCTGGCCGGTAGCCTCTGGGTCTATGCCTTCCGGAAAAGAGCCGAAGTAGCGGGCGCACATGGAGAGCACGTGCACGGGGTCATAGTCTGTAAGCCATCGTTGAATGCGAGGATACTTCTCGTCAAACTCTGCCTTTGCTCTATTCCCGATCTCCCGCAACAGCCTTAGACGATCTTCCGACGGAACATCCTCCCCGATTAGCTGCGGCATCTGGAAGAACTTCATTTTCGGCGCTTCCCAGGCCTTCGGCTTTGACCTCGTGTGCGCCCGGGTTGTCTCCCCCCGCCGTCTTTTAACTCGCTTCTGCTTGCGTAGCGTACGGCGCTGAGTTTTTGTTAAATGCGACATCGCGCCTTGGACCGCCGCCTCTCAGTTTGATCCGTAATCGGAAAAGCCGGTAGTTATGTACCCGGGGCTTAAAGTGCCTCCGATAGCGGTCCGGTTTAGAGGCCCAATGACTCGAAGGCCTCCATTCCGGTGCATTCTGCGTAATCTGGCGTGGAGAGGGGGAATCGAACCCCCATTGCGCTTACTCTTCCAACAGGACAACCGCATCGTCTATGATTCCGGCTCTCGATTAGGGGGTGTAAACCAACAATAGACCAGGTCTCCACAGAAGCGCCACACCTATCCCAATGCATGCAAGAAAAGCGGATGGGTTTGCCATAAGGACCTCCTTTAGTACCGCTAGTGTAACGGAGATACTCGCGCCCCCAACCGAGACGGCAATCGAAGATTCAACAGCTACCTGTTGTTGGAAGTCAGTCGGACCATGTAATACCTCAGCCCGGCCCGATCACTACACGGGTCATCGTGATAGTATATCCGTTCACATGTGTGAACTGCGCATTATTCGTAACTCCTTGTTTGATCGTGTATTTCTTGTTTCCGGGCCTCAAAGCGCTTTCGAGATTAAGATCGGCGTCACGCCTGGCCGAGAACCACGCAAACCCCGCAGCCCGCGAATCATGATCGCTTGTCGCCTAGGCGAGCGTTCGTGGATTATGTCAGCTTGTACTGCGAGCACCGCAGCTTTCTTGCGCCCTCGAGAAGGGACTGGGCTATTTTGTGCCGAGTGGCCTCATCACGCAAAACGACGACGAGGATCGGGATAGCGATTTGGCCGAGGCCAATAACGAGGCGATAAAACAATGAGTCTGGATCTTTTTGGTTCGCTGTTATCGTGCGCCGCAGGTGTCCAGACGTGAGGAGAATAAGACGACGTGCCTGTATAAGCTTGTGATCCCCGACTGTGGTCATTATGCGCTGTTGAATCGGAAGCGAAGCAGCATCCTTGATAAACTTCATGATGATTTCGAGGCTCTCGGCGGCCGGGTTGGGGCGCAAAGACCCATCTTCTCGGCTAAAACCGGGATTTAGATAGGGCGCCACGTTTGCCGATAGTTCACCGAGCCCCTCAAAGTCTGGTTCGTCGTCGAATCCGTAGAAAGCTTCCAAGACTTCTAGCGCCAGATCCGCGAACTTCTCGCGGATGCGGACCGGAAACGACGCACGTTTCGCCTGAAAAAGGGCGGCCTGATGGGCCATCCTGCCAAGAACATCCTCCGGCTGCTCGCCGTCGTGCCGTACGGTTTGAAGGCCCTTTGTGATCCACGTATTGTAAATACGACGGATAGCGGTCAAGGGAACCGGGAATCCCAAAAGCCACAGCGCCAAAAGCGTCGGATCCGACCGGGCATGTTGGGCGAGCAAGTCATAAGCGGCCTGCGCTTGGCGTAACACGCGTAGGTCGACCCAGAAGCTTTCTGTCCCTAACCCGCGCCCAAGGCCACGCCGAGACGGCTTCGGCAGCAACCCCTTCGTCCACCAGTCTCGTGCCTGGCGCGGCGTCAGATTTCGTCCCGAGTCTCGCATTAGGGCACAAAGGGCATCTAGTGTCAGCATTTGCGGCAGTTTACAAGCGCCATTTATATTCGCAAGGGCGGATTCTCGTGTCTGCTACTGTGGGCTCGTCCGACGCACTGAAACTGAGAGGTTCTCTACATGAAATCCACGTCGAAGCCCACGCTCCCCTATGTTCCGAGCGATCATTTGAAAGAGCTCCGGACCCTTACCGTATTGTGGTCTGCCTTGAGTCCCATTGTCGGCCCCATCCTCCAAATTCGGCTCGTTCTCGACACCAATATGGTCATTGGAGATCTTTTGCAGCTCGCAAAGCCCCGCGTTTCGCCCAATTACCGGACTGCGTTACAGGAACTCATGGCCTCCGAAACGGTGATCTGTTACGCGCCAGAACATTTAAAGATCGAGATGGAGCGGCATTGGCAGAGAATCGCCGCCGAAAACCATATTCTGCCAGAAGTGGCCGCAGCTCTCTGGACACGCTATGCGGCGCAGTTGCGCTTTTGCCCGGTCAGCCTCGAACCGGTGAACAACCAGAACGCCCGAGATCCCGCTGACCTTTCCTTTATCGCTCTCGCGGCAGGCATCGGGGCTCAGATTTATTCCCGTGATCGGGATATTCCAGCCATGGGTGGCCACGTTCTGACCATGAATTGCATTTTCAGTCTGCAAGCCTACGCTCGCCACAAGGCAGTCGAGGTGACCATCAAGGTAGGCGGCATGGCAGTAGCGTCCGGAACTCTGGGGGCGCTAATCCTGATGTTTAATGCTGTAAAAAAAGCGTTGTCCGCCTTCATGCGGCTGCCAGCGGCAGCGCGGATCCTCATTTTGTTGTGTCTTCTCTGGGCCTTGGGAAACGAGGGGCGCCGAAAGACCATCGGCGCGACAATCCAAAAGATGGCGTCGGGCATAGCAGAAGCCCTTGGGCCGCCCCTCAGGGACGCGTTCGACGAGCTTGGGAAAGTGGCGCCTATGGTTTGTGACGCGGCACGGCGCGTCGAGGCGGAACTTCAAGCGGCCAGCAGGCTGCCCCTGCGCGTTTTGCTACGTGCAGTCTTAGCTGGCGAGACCTCCTCTCTTAGCCTGCGTGAAATCGACATCCGTGTTCGCGCCGCCGGCTATCTCACGACGGCGAAAAACCTCCGCCCATACATTCAGAGGCTGTTACGGCAAGATCGATCTTTTTGCCAAGCCATCGATGGCACCTGGAGGCTTGCCGCGGACACCCTTTAGGTGTCACATCTGGGATCGACCAAATGAGTACCCATTTGCGCAGGGTGCCGGATTATTCCGCGAATGTCGCGGCTTCGACTCTCCGGTGGCGACCCCGGTAACTGGGCGCACTGTCGCACTAACCCATACCGTCCGGTTTGGTGCGGGCATCCGGCTCGGCTTCCGGCGCTCGTCTTGGCCAGGACGCCGGGGTCCCACTACAAATGGAGGCCTTGTTGATGGCTTCCCGGATTGCTTCGGCTCACGCCCAGAGGAACATGCGCTTCAAATGTCGACACCACGCGCCCTTTTCCATCCATTCGCATAGGCGCTTCCGCTCCGGTGCCCGTGCGTTTTGGTCTGGCTCGCAAGACCTGTGCTGTTTTCGCGGGACACGCTCTCCAGTTGGGATGTACGCGCCGCGAGGTCGCGCATTCCACTGCCGCGGCGCTTGTCTTCTCGATGATCAACGAAAGAACGTTTATGGTCTCTTTGCTTGGTCCCAGTAGGGCTTGAGCGAGCCGCCCGAGCTCTTCCGCGTCGAATTTGCCTTTGCCGGCTTATCCTCGGGACCACCACTATCGACCACTTCTGCTGGTCCCGTACGGGAACGCGCTGTCGGCTCCATACCTCGCAGCAGCCATCCCTCGCCCCATGCGCCAATTGACACGCAATCATTTTGCCAGAAAGTATGTTTTCCCTGCCAGGTTGATGCCCCGATTCGGGAATGTCGGATGATCTGTAGTGGTTCGAATGCCGATCCACCGTTCGGGTCGCTCAATGATGCGAAGCTTCCAAAGTATGCCGAAAAACAGCGCCGCCTGTTCGTCACTATACCCATGATGCTCCCAAATCGGTTGCCAGGGCGTGTCACTCCAATCTCCCGGAATTCCAGTGAGCTGGTTGACTTTTCCGCCCTCTATCGACGTGTTCATGATTGAGCCCCACTTTGGGCTCGGGGCTTCTATAAGCGAGTCTAGGATACGACTGATTTCGGCGTTAATAGCCTGTTTCTCTGCTTCCGTAAATTCATTCCACTTTTTGTCGAAACGCACGCGATAATCGATATCATCCATTTCGCGCATACCGCCAGTCTCATCAATGTCCTCGAGCATCTAGCTCTCCCGATATTATCTTCTCTAATACTCAACGTGCTTAAGGACGCCATGATGGATGCCTCCCTCGATTGGAGTGGTATTCCGATCGCGGGTCCCAATACGCAAGCCACGACTACCAAAAGCGCCTCGCCGACCATGGCCTCGTCTGCAGCATGAGCCGCAAGGCCGAGTGCTGGGACAATGCCGTTGCCGAATCGTTCTTCGGGACCTTGAAGCAGGAGCCCATCTACCACGACACCTACGCCACCCGCGAGGAGGCAAGACAAACTATTTTCGAATACATCGAAGTGTTTTATAATCGCAAGCGTCGTCACTCGACGTTGGGATATATGACCCCAACGACGTTCGAGGCCAACGTCATGGCGCCTACCGGGTCATCCTCGACGGCGACAGTTACCGCGCTCCGCGCGGTTGTGCGACAGCCACAAAATCCTCGCTTGCGCACAAGGCAAAAACCCGCAATCTTAAAGCCTGTTCGAGCCCCTTACGCGGGACTTCCAAGTGGCGCCATTAACCCGATCATGGGTGGCTCCAATAGGGCGGTCGGTGACACGCCAATATGCTCGAAAGAAGCGCGGGAAGGGAAACGTAAGGAATTGTTCGTGAGCCTGGAGAATATTGGACTGCAACTGTGCCAGCGCATTCCTTGCGAAAATTGCGGGCTACTTAGCCATTTTCAACAGGCTCACGACAACCCTCTATACGACTCTTCCCGCGAGATTCTTGCGTCAGCTCGTAAACGCTAGCTCTGGGAATACGCGGGCCGCACCCTCAATCTCTTTACGTTGCTCCTGAATACCCTTGACCAAATTGTGCTCAAAGCGATCTATCGTTTTTGGATACTCGTGCAGAGCGGGCAAGACACGGCCGTCAATTGCGCCATTAACCTTACTCTGTTTGTCCAGCAAGTAAACGTAGATTGCTTGTAATACATTTTCCGCACCGCTTTCTATTTCAGATATGGCATCAACGTATTTTGAAAAGAGCTCATCGGCATTTTCCAAAACCTGCTTCCGTTTCCTGTCTTTCTCGGACTCCCCAAAAATCCCCGCGATTACCATTGGGACCCCTATAAGAGGATTCACAGCCGCTAACGCGCCACCTGTCACCATCCTCGCCATAGAACCCCAATCAACCTCGTCTCCCGCCACGGCATTTTGGCAGGAACCCGAAAATTCTTTCTAGACCGAGCGCGTCGAGCTGTGCGAGGTTGCGGGCTTCGGTGGCGTGGCCGTACTTGATACGATCCAATCGCTTCTGCAAGCGGGGATCTATGAGTTCTTCGAGGGCTTTCTGGCTTGCGACCTGAAGCGGAGCGTGGGGCCTCTCATGGACCGCAACACGGGAATACCTGTTTTGCCGCTGGACGAGGTATATGGTGGCGCCAATGCTGACGAACAGAAGCCCTGCCAATATATATACGATATCCGCCAGATTCATACACCCGCTTCTAGAATTTGGACTGAAATGGATTGAACGATTGGCTAAACGTCAGCTCGTCCCCAGTTGCATTCGAATTGATAACCCCGATCGCGCTATGATGAGTCGCATCCGATACAGTAAAGCCGTGTCCGAAAGGTTGCGCGACGACATCCAAAGGCCCGCAGAGGCTATGTGAATGCGCGAAACCACCGGATGGTAGGGGCCGCAGGTAACCGTGGATATGGTGCGTGGTGGGATCGACTTCGGCAAGTGTGCCACGGATGCCGCCTGGAATAGGCTCAATCGACATCGAATGGGAGCCGTTGTGGAGGGTGATGCCGCCACGCACGTTGATATCTGGCGAGACATGCGCCACGAGCCCGCCGTGATGATCAGTGATGTTTGCCCCAGGTGACGCGTGAGAGACTGCCGCGAAGAGGTTGAGTAAGGTATCAGACATCGCGCCCGCCCTTTTTTGGAATATTATTCTTAATGGCCGCATTATTTATAGATGCTTTCATTTTTGCCGTCAAGCATCAGCAGCTGATGCGAACAACGAGCGCGAAGCGGGCGGTTCCAGATGGGCGCCCGAAGGCGTCCGCTGGCGGCGAGCCTCGCTATATACTCCCTGGCGTTCAAGCGTCTGGCTTCTGTTTTCACTTGCTCAGAGTATCCAGAAACGGACCCCAATTCCTGGGCACTGGCTTAGAAGGACATCCGCCCCTACAGTAACGACAGAGGAGCGGAAAAACCATGAGCAAGACCAGACGCAATCACTCAGCGCAGTTCAAGGCCAAAGTGGCCATTGAGGCTCTGGCGGGTGAAAAGACCATCCATGAGATCGCCGCCAAGCACCAGATCCATCCCACCCAAGTCACCCAGTGGCGTAGGCAACTGATCGACCAGGCGGCGGAGGTCTTCGGCAAAGGCGGAAGCCAAATGGGTTTAAGCTACCCCCTTCTCCGCGCCTCGCCCAGCTCCTCTACAGTGGGAGGAAGGATTCTGAACCATGGATAGTTAAACACACTTTCTCGGGCGGCGTGATAATCAGCATTGTGTGCCGCCGTAAAGCCATCCCCTGGGACGCCAAATTTATTCACAACAATGAGGGTTAATGGTGGTAACTTATTTTGCTCGCAATAAAACATAATGCATCCCAGAATGGGCGCGAGTGGATTGTTCGTGGGGTAGCCCATCAACGTGCGGAGCTGGTCATACTTCACAATCTGTCGATTTGCGGCTTTGCCGATCAGGTACTGCCATGCCTGCAAGGCTCGGACCGCTGATTTGTAACCCGTCAACGCCGCTCTGGTACGCTCATCAAAAGTGTCTACCATCGCCTCAATCCTCAAATCAGCCGAGACCTCGTCGGGTTGGCGTCGATGCCATGAATTCAGATTTTATGGACAGACACAGAACGCCCGTTTGTGGTACGTCTTATCGAAATAAGCGCGTTGACATCGCGACATATATGCCATCATGTCAATATTAGCACGGACGCTTCATGTCAGCCCACGCACCCACCCGGAAATGTGTGCTCAACAATGGGCGGCGCATAGGGCCTCGATGATTTTGCACGATAGATCGGCTAGGCAGCCATTTGCAGAACAGAATAGGCCACTCGCGGCGTTTGGGGAGCAATGGTGGACGGCCGTGTACACTCGCCATGCGACGATTCGGCTCGCCCCTTGCTTATCGGCCTAATGTGCAGGTTTACCTAATCGCGCAATCCGCGGGGACGCGAACCAATCGAAAATAACATACACTGCTGGGTTCAGCTTCAGCGCGTGTGGTTTATCATCTGATAACGACGCGCGTGCGCGCCCCCGAAGGCATTACTTTCTACTTCTTTTGTGGTCCAAGGGGCTTATCCTCCTAACGTGAGCCAGTAGGCCGCGCTAAGCGCGACTAAATTTGTGATTAATTGGGCTCGCGCGCCCACACTCGCGCACCATTACGGATTTATTCGGCAGCGCCCATGTAGATGTTCCGTTTTCTCTCCGGGTACCTCTCATAGACATGCTCGAACAGGGCCGAACACTTTTGGCGGTAGACCTCCGGTGTGTAGGCGCGCGGGAGTCCCGCATCGAGCATGTCTTCTATGGCAAGCTTTAAGGAAGATCGAGCAGCGGCCTTCTGCCGCCAGTTGAGTACGAGAAGCCCCTGCATCTTTGCCAGCAGCGCTTGCGCCACCTTCTTTACCTCATCGCGTTCGGCGGCGCTCAGTTCCGGTGCCGGCCGGGTGAGGATGTCGAAGATGACCAACTCCTCTTCGGTAAGATGTTCGCGCACATGGCGCGCCTGTTCTTCGTCCAGGCTTGTCGAGAGGTTCAGGAGTTGCTGGAAAAGATCCTCGATGTTGCGACTGCCGGCATTGTAGCTCTCGATCAGCGCCTCGAACTTCTCGGCGAAGTCGATCCGTGCAGGATTTTTCTGCAACATGACATCCAGCCGGGCGCGGATGGCCGCCTTCAACGCTTCGAGCTCCGTGTTCTTGTGTTTGGAGGCCTTGAACCGCTTCGCCAGGGCCACGAAATCGATTTTTGAGAGGTCGAGTGCCGGAGGGCCTGCCTCGCGGATCTCGTGGCCGGTGATGGACCGATCGAGCAATCCCGCGATGTCCCGCATCACGGCGGAGATATCGGGCGGATTGGGGTTCAGTTTGGCGCGGATGGCGGCGGCCAGCATGACGATGCCCGCCACCCGCTGGGCGTATTCGAGGACCGCGGGATCCGGTTTCACGGCGCGGTAGAGTGTACCCACCAAGCGCTCGTGGTCGAAGAAGGTGCGCCGGATAGTCTCAGGTGCGATCAAGGCCTCGATGGCGTCCTCCACGGCTTGCAGTCGTTCCAGCCCTCCCAACGGCAGCGCCTCAAGGGCCGGAAGATCGACGCCCTGGGCCTTGCAGAAGGCGGTCGCGTCAACGACTGCTGTCTTCAAGGCCGCCACAAGCCGCTGCTTGTCGGTGACAGGGTTCTTTCCCCCCGTGCCTGCGCCATAGAGCGCCAGGGCCTTCTCAAGGGAAGCAAAGACATTGGCGTAATCGACCACGACGCCGCTGTGTTTGCCCGGGAACACCCGGTTGGCCCGGGCGATGGTCTGCATGAGCGTGTGGTTGCGCATGGGCTTATCGAGATAGAGAGTCGCGCAGCTCGGCGCATCGAAGCCTGTTAACCACATCGCGCAGACGAAAACGATGCGCAGGGGGTCGTCCACATCCTTGAATCGTTCATCCAGCGCAGGCTCGGATTCATTCATGCGCCGGCGGTGCGGCTCGATGTCGAGACCGAGTGTCTTCATCTGCTCGATCTCGTTTTGACCAGGCGAGACGATGACCGCCATATCGGTGGTCGTCAGCACCTTTAGGCGGGCTTTCAGCTCCTCGCGGCGCAGATCCTGCCGGGCCTGCTCGGAGGATCCACCTTGCCCCGGGATGCGGTAGGCGAGCTCACCCAGCTCTGCTTCGACAGCATTGGTCTCGGCCGCCCAATATTTCTGAACCTTGTCGTACATTCTGAGGGCCGTGGCCTTGTCGATGGACACCACCATGGCCTTGCCGATCCGACCATCCAGGGCGCTGCGCCCAAGGAAATGGCGGACGATGTCCTGGGCCACTGTATCGAGCCTGTCGTCCCGGGTGATCAGGTGGTACTGGCGGCTTAAGACCTGATCGAGCTTTTTTTGCTGTTCGTCGTCGAGATCGGCTTCCTCGATCAGTTCGTAGAGGTCGTCATTCAGTTCAGGGTTGATGAGCTGCAGTTCCGGTGTGCGGTTTTCATAAAAGAGCGGCACCGTGGCCCCGTCTTCCACCGACTGCTGGAAGTCATAGATCGACACATAGTCGCCGAACACGTCGCGGGTGCGTTCTTCCCCAGCAATGAGCGGTGTGCCGGTGAAGGCCAGGAACAGGGCCTTTGGGAGTGCCGAGCGCATGTTGAGCGCCAAGGTGTCGTATTGGCTGCGATGGGCCTCATCGGTCATCACGATGACATCCGACCGGGCGGTCAGGCGTTCCGGTGTCTGGAACTTGTGGATCAGGGTAAAGACATAGCGGTGATTGCCGCGCAGGAGTGCGCGCAGCTCGGCGCCACTTGCCGCATGGCAGCGGTCCCCTTCGGTCGCGGTGACGGCGCCGACGGCCTTGAAGGTCTTGGCGATCTGCTGGTCGAGCTCTACGCGGTCGGTTACGACCACAAAGGTCCAGTTGCCGGCGAGTTTGCGTAGCACCTTTTGGGCAAAGAACACCATCGAGAAGCTCTTGCCGCTGCCCTGGGTCTGCCAGAACACCCCGGCGCGCCCATGCCCCTTCTTGCGGGCTTCCTGCATGGAGGCGATGGCGTTATTGACGCCCAGGTACTGGTGATTCTGGCCAATGATTTTGACGAGACCGGCTTTGTGTTCAGAAAAGAGCGTGAAGTTCTCGACGAGATCCAGGAGGCGTGTGGGATCACAGGTGCCGCGCAGCATCACTTCCAATGAGACCCGGCGCGGTTCGTCCTCGCGCTCGATGCGCTTCCATTCGAAGAAACGCTCCCAATCCGCGGTCAAGGAGCCTATGCGGCTGTCCGTGCCGTTGCTTGCGATCAAAAAGGCGTTGTACCAGAAAAGCTGCGGCACCTGCTGCTTGTAGTGGGTGAGGTTCTCATCAAACGCGGCGCGGGCGGGCACACCGGGCTTCTTCAACTCGATCACCACCCAGGGCAGACCGTTCACAAAGCCCACCAAATCGGAACGGCAGGTGTAGAGGTTGCCGACCACACTCAGTTGGCTCACCAGCAGAAAATCGTTGTTCTCGGGATTCTCCCAGTCGATAACGCGCAGGCGCTCGGTTTTCTGGCCGCCGTGTTCCAAATCGGGAACAGAGACCGCCACACCATCTTTGAGGTACTGGTAGATCTCGCGGTTGGCCGCCTCCAGGCTCATAGCCGAACGGTCACGGGTCAGTTCGTCGAGAGCGGCCTGAATTGCCTCTGGTGGAACGGAAGGATTAAAACGACTGAGCGTGGTGCGCAGGCGCTCGACCAACACCACCTCGCCCTTCGTCTCACGACCAAGTGTCCCATCTTTCCCGAGCGCCTCATCCTGCGCCGACACCGTCCGCCAGCCAAGCGTCTCAAAGAGCCCAATGGCGGGCCGCTCGACAAGCTGGTCTTCGGTGTAGGCGTGGGCGCTCAAGGCAGAGCCTTCACGACAGGCCGCAGAACCTGATCCATCTTGACCAGCCGCTGTATGATCCATTCGAGGTACTCGCCCCAGCGAGCCTCGTCCTCAATCGACGCATTTGGGTACCATGTCGCAACCCGACAAGCCTTGGCATCCGGAAGTTCTTGCCAGTCGAGCTCGAATCCCAATTGGTCTTCAATGTTTTTGCGCTGTGCCGACAGGTTCGCGAAGCGTTCTTTGGCCCCCTCGCCGGGCATCCATAGCTCGACGCCCAGACGCTCATCGCGCGTGTTGGCCGTAATGTTCAAGCCGAATCCAGAACGACCGATAGAATTATTCAGCCAATGCTGCGGACGGGGCGTCTGTGGTCGAATATGCGGGGCGCCCGTTGCGAGCTTATCGATCAGGGCCGTCCAGAATTTCAGTTGCAACTGCTTCGTCGGCGAGGCGTCGGCGGCCGCGCGGGCCTGCTTTCGGCCGGACTTCGCCCAGTCGTTCGGCTTCACGACCACCTCAAACTTTGGTGCCAATGGCGAATCGCCGATACGCCACAGTTCTACCTGTACACCAAAAAAGGCCAGGTCCTCCGTCGTGTTGGCATTGAGGAACTCCAAGGCGGTGGCGTGTTCGGGCCTGAATGATTCCGCTACCCAGATCACCTTTTTGGCATCCACTCCGGCGGCATAGGCGAGAATCTGGCCAAGGTGCTTGTGGTTTGTCTCTTCCAGCTGATTCTCAATGATGACTTGGTCCTCGCCATCGGTACAGAGGATGTCCAGCTTGAAGTCCCCTACCCAATGCTCGGTCGCGACGTGCACCAGCTCACTCAATTTGAGGGCGTCTGCAAGGGCGTTCAGGTTGTCAGTTTGCGCAAGCCAAGGGGTGAATTCGCCTGATTCGTGTTTCCAGGCCTCCCGCAGCGGAACGCGCGTCAGAGAACCTAACTTCTTTATTGCGCTCATCCCTTATTCCCCGCCCACATGAATTTGCCCCGAGAGCAAGCGCGGCAGCAGCAGGTCGCGGGTGCGCCGCAGATTCTGGACTTTGCGTTGTAGCGCGAGCGCCTGTTCAGCCATCGGCGCGACAGCACCTTCAAAACGTCGGACGAGCGTCTCCGGCGGGCGAATAAGCTTGATAGTTTTAAATACACCGCGGCTGATTTCTTTGAACGTTGCTCCTGATGCCAAGCGCTGAAACGTAGGCACGTTCTCGGTTACCCAGTGAAAGAGGAAATAAAGAGGAACATCGTCATTCGGTATGCAGGTGATAAAGCCCTGATTCGTACAAGCTTCCCGCGTGTTAATTGAGGTTGCGCCGATAGTAGCTCGGCTCGTGAGCATGACGCTGTACGCTGGGAACATCCGTGCTGAGCTTTTGGCCAAACCAAGCTCATTGATGTGATCACTGGAGTCGTCCATAAACATCGTGCCGGCGCCAGTTAGGTCGCTGGGCGCGAACCATCGGATGTTTCCGTTTTCCCAATACCCGGGTTCTTTGCGTGACGGAGTGCCGCCGCCGGAAATCTCAAAAGAATCTCCGACAGTCTTTGTGTCCCACCCCTCCGGAATCTTCCCCAGCGCCGAATCCACCATCCGATGGTTTTCGTGCCCCGGAAACCGAAACTTCACGAACCATTCCCGATAAAGTGCGCGCGCCATCGACTCCAGAATCCGGATGCGGCGCTGGCTGTTTTCGATGAGTTCGTCGTAGGCTGAGAGGATAGCGGCGATGCGTTGTTGAATGGGAAGCGGCGGAATTTCAACCTCCACCTTTGCTAACTTTTCTCCCGGGAGATGTTTAATGGTCGCGCCCGTAAAGTACTGGTCGAATCTTTTTGTGTGCCCAATATTGAGAAGGCTGTAAAAAAGAAAGCGGTAGTCCAGATTATCCTTTGACCTGATTCTGTGAAGGGCCTTTTGGATCATCATGCCGGGAACTTGGTTTTTCCATATGGCACAGCGTCCGGGTTCGCCACCTTCACACATGACAATGTCACCGAACCTGAGACCATAGCGGTCCATTTCTTTTGGTTCGAAACGCATCGTTCGCAACTCGGCTAACGCAAACTCCCCCCAGCGGACGTTGACATTAGCCAAGTAGGGAAACAGCTCCCCACGATTCTTGTTCTGGTCAAGCATCTTCCCCAAGCAGAGATCTGCCACTTCCCCCAAGGGTGCCCGCTTCCATTCCCCTGTGCTCATGCGCCCAGAATCCCCGCCACATTTCGGGCGATGATTTCTTCCAGCTCACGAGCCTGTCCGTTCAGTGTCTCGAGTTCTTCGTTTAGGGTTTCGAGCTGTTCTTTGAAGTCCTCATCGCTCACTTCCTCGCCCGGCGCGACACCCACGTAGCGGCCGGGGTTGAGTGACCAGCCCTGAGATTCGATTTCCGTTAGGCTCGCGGCTTTGCAGAGGCCCGGGACGTCGGTGTAGGTGGGCTTCTTGCCAAAGACTTCCGTGAGTTTGGCCTTGGCCTCATCGCCCCCGAACGTGAAATCTGGGGCTTCCCCGCGGTATAGGCGCACAAGATTGGCGATAAAGCCAATCTGCGCCGGTGTCCAGTCGCGGTGGGCGCGGTCCACCTGCCGGTAGATGTGGCGGGCGTCGATAAAGAGCACGGTGTCGGCCCGCTCCGTTTGGGCCTTGCCCTTATCGAGAAACCACAACGTACAGGGCAGCGTGACCGTATAGAACATGTTGGGGCCGACTGCGACCATGACATCGACAGTCTTGGCCTGGATAAGCCTCTGTCTTATGTCCTGTTCAGAAGCGCGCGCATCGGAAGCCGAATTGGCCATGACGAACCCCGCACGGCCTTGGGCATTCAGTGCGGAATAGAAAAGCTGAATCCACAGGTAGTTGGCGTTGTCGGTGCGCGGCAGGCCAAAGGGAAAGCGCCGGCCGTCGCCCACCATGTCTTTCAGCCGCTCCTTGTCTACCGCGTTGACATTGAACGGAGGATTGGCCAGAACGAAGTCGAACTGGCCGGTGGCGGCGTGGGGATCCTCATAATAGCTGTTGGTGTTGCCGCCATGGCGGATGTCCCCTTCGAGGCCATGGACAGCGAGGTTCAGGCGACACAAGCGGCCGGTTTCGTCGGTCTTCTCCACGCCACAGATGGCCAGTTCCGCCGCAGGGTTCTTTTGGTGTTCGGCCACAAAGCGCGCCGACTGCACGAACATGCCGCCAGAGCCACAGGCCGGGTCCAATATGCGCCCATGAAAGGGCTCTATTATCTCGGTAAGCAGCTTCACGATGCTCGCCGGGGTATAGAACTCACCCCCCTTCTGGCCCTCGGTGCGGGCGAATTCACCCAGGAAATACTCGTAGATGCGGCCGAAGGCGTCGAAATCGACGCTCACCGGGATCTCGGAAACCTTTTTGAGGAGCTCTTTTAAGAGCGTGCCGGTAAAGAGGTTGTAAGTCTTCGGCAACACCCCGGAAAGTTGCCTATTGTGCGTTTCGATCTCACGCATCGCCTCGTTGACCTGGGCGCCGACATCGGCGGCCTCCGGCAACGTCAGGAGATGGTCATAGCGGGCCGCGGGGGCGAGATAGAGGATGCCCTCGGCATGGTAGGCCGCCGGTTCATCGAGCCGGCTCCCGCGCCGGGAACTGCTGGCCCCAGCCTGTTCTTGCTTTGCCCGTAGTGCGGCAAAGCGCGCCTCGGCGAAACGCAGGAAAATGAGCCCCAAAATGGGCCCTGAGTATTCCTGGGCCTTCAGCCCCGAGTTGGCGCGGAACTGATCGGCGGCATCCCAGAGACCCTTTTCAAGGGTGGCGGTTGTGGTGTCTTTCTCGGTCGGAGCAATCCAGCGCATGGGCCTTATCGTTATGTCTACATTCTAGGGGGATTTTAGCCCATCACAGGGAGGTTTAGGGATGGCGGGCGCTCTAAGGCGGCGCGCGCCGGCAATGTGGCTACCCATTCAGCATCCCGACGCTTGCAACATACCGGTATCCCCTACTTTCCCGCCCCGCGGGGCCTCACGGTTCCGGACCTAGAGGGCTTCGGGAGGTCTCTAAAGGGCAGCCGGCGGGTGGCCCTTGCCGTCTCACAAGTTTTCCATCTTCGAGTACACCCGCTTTGCCCAATTGCCTATTGAGTCGGATTTCAGCAGCGCTACGCTTTCTGCAGATGTCGTCGGATGCGCTATGCGCCGGTAGTCGCCGCCAAACACCTGATTCAAGAATTCCGTTGGCCAGGCCAGCGATTTCTTCACCAGCTGCGTCTCTAGTTGCGTGAAATGACCGTCCCAATGAAACGACAGCCCGGGTTCCTTCAACAGCAACGTTGATAGGGCGTCTTTGCTGTCTGAGACATCGACCTCCAAAAGCGCGTAGGCCGTCCCGTTTTTCGAAACGATGCAAAAGGCCATGCAGCGCGGATTACCATCTGCGAGCCGATGCTTAGACCGCCCCTTAACTGGCGGAAGCTTTCGTATCCCCTGCGCCACACAGAGACAATCCGGCATATTGACCAATTGCGCCGCCATGAGCTTGAACGCCTCGAACTTCTTAGCGTACAGGTGGGCGTCGTCAGTTTTGTCTTCCAGGCCATCGTAATCCGCGGCGGGCACTACCCCCAGAACGCTTGCCTCGTCGGTGCTCACCTCCACGATGACATTATCTGGTGGTGTTGCTGCATCTTCTCCCGTCCGTCCGCTGGCTGAGGTCGCGCTCCTGCGTCCTACGCGTGATGTTGAAAATGGATTGGCAAACTCGATTTTCACGGGCGGGATCTCGATAAGGGTCGTGGCACTGTCGGCGGTGGGTACTTCGTCGTCGTCGATTTCCAGCTCTGGAACGAATGGGGCTGTGGGCCGAACACCCCGGTTCTCGGTAGGGTGCCCGTCGTGATATCGCGGATCAAAAAACGTCACATGAGAGAAGCCATGCGATGAGAGACCTGCGATTCCGTGGATTTCGTACACAAAACTTGCCCCCACGTCTTTGTCGAGATGGCCGCGCATCGTCAGCTTAACTCCCTTTAACGGCGGCGGGCTGAATCGGAAGGACCACAAGCGGTGGTTGTTTTGATCGTACCCGTCAGTAAGTTGATTTGTGGCGATACTACCAAATGATCGCCGCGCATCCGGGTCCAGCAATATCCACGCGAGCGTGCGCCTGTGGGCCGGATCATCCCGCACCTCAAGAGGCCAGCTGCACGTGGGCAGAATATTGACCTGGAGTTCAGGTTCGTCACGCGCGCACTGAACGTCGAATTCCTGGGAAAGCCCGCCCGAGACAAGACAGAGCCAGGCGAGATAGGCGCTGTGGATGAACAACGCTCTTGCGAGCTCAATCTGCGGCAAGTAGTGTGTTATTCCATTGCACTCGAAGACAAAGCACCATTGTTCTGCGTCTTTCTGTCTGGCCACCGTGGGAATTGGGCACGACGCTATGGGCGCCTCTGCCCAACGGGCAGCGTTCTCTACGTCAACGAGCAGTGGGTAACCGGCGGGCGATTGCTCTTCAGTGGAATTCAGGACCCGTCGCCTTGCAAACAAGGGAAGTTGGGTGACCAAGAAATCCCGCTTTGCCTGACTTGGCTTGAGGCCTACGTGAATGCGCCACTGGGCGTTGTCCAAGCGGCGCAATAAATGCCCTATTTCGCGAATGGTGCTGTTATTTGCAACGCCCTTGAGTCGCATGCGTAGTGTGTATCCTGTTGTCTAGATAACGTCTGGCGGGCTTGGTGAGCCTTTCTTCGCTCAACGTCGCCTTTCTCAGCAAACGCCATCGGGCCGGGGAGTCGTAATCCTTGCGTAGGCGTTCATAGGCGATTTTGAGCCGACGAACTTGGTATTGCGCCACAGTTTCTGCGTGGGCGCGGAGAAAGCGCGCAAAGAAAGGCATGCGATGGAGGTTCTTTTCTATGGTGGATGAATCGCCCAGGATTTTCAGGTAGTGGGCTTTTGATCTCCTTGGCCCTTCGCTTCTTGCTTCGAGGCGTGCAGCGAGCCGTCGCAGAACACGAAGGTGCTCCCGGTCGCGTTGATTCCAGTCCACGCGCTGTGCGTTGTGATCGGCGCAGTGTCCGGCGTGTCGGCCGTTGACCTCGAGTAGCCACTCACGGTGATTCCTATAAAGCCTGGCATAAAGCGCGGGCGACGCGATTCTCGCTGGTTTTGGTGGGCGGGCCGACAAAAGCCGAAGCCATTTTTTCTGATCGGCCTGAAGCTCCAGGTCGGCCGTCTCATGGGCAGGAGCGCATGCTCGACGCGCCTCTGCTGGATGACGGCCCACTTCGTCGAGGATCTCGCGGATCTGCCAACGCTCGCCCAATAGTGCCCGATTCACAATGATGTGCTGGAGATAACTGAAGCTTTTTCGGTGGCGGCGGAAGATGTTCTCTAGCCACGAAGGCCCCTGGGCGCCCGAGGCGTCAGGCGCAAGATGGTGCCGTCGGAGCCAGGCGATGGGCCAAACGCGGAGGATTGCCTCGTGCAGCGCCCGATGATCGACCTGGGCCTTGCCCCGGGAGAAACCGCATCGGGCGGCCAGGGCCTTGTAATAGGCGGTCCATTGCGCGAAGGATGCGGATGGTTGCGCGGCACGTTGGAGCAACTGGCGCAACTGAGCGCTTATCCATGCGGATACGGGCTGCCCCGTGGCTTGGGGAACCAGCGGGCAGCATTCAGGGGACGCCGCCACGAACCGATGCCGCTCGAGCGCAGGCCGCGCGATCTTCGTGTCCGCCAAGACCCCGTGGATTGGGCAGGCGTCCAGGCCGGCGACCTGCCACTCTCTCGACCAAAAATATTCCCCATGCTGCGCCGCTTGAGCCTTCAGGCAGCCAGGACAGTACCGGAGAAAACGCGGGGCCTTAAGGAGGGATGCTGCAACCCCGAGCGCCAAGTGCACAGCCCCCTTGGATGCGTTCAGCATCCATTGGATACAGCGCTGACGGCGGGCCTCGGGTACAAAGGGGGCATAAACGGGAAAGAGCGTGTGCTCGTAGATGAGCCTTTCGGGCTTAAACGTTTTGGGCAGCCAGCGCGCGATGGCCGAAATGTGATTCGGAAGATCCAGAGTGGCGACAACACAGCGAGACCCAAACACTTCATCAAGCAACCGTTTGGGGCTGATGAGTCCCGCACGGATGCCGGCGCGCGCCACGGTGCTGTAGAGGAGCTCCTCACCGTAGGGCACCGGGAAATTCAGCACGGATTTCCTCCGAAAGAGGCGACCCAGCGGTCGACATCGAAAAGCGCCCCCTCCCCCACCAAGGCTCGATGGAACGCCCCCTCGCTCGCAGCCTGCGAGAACACAAAGCGCAGGTCGTGAGAGTCGAGCGTATGCCAGTCTTTCTGTTTCACCGCGGGCCGGTTCGCCTTGGCTTTCGTTGATGACGGCGTCGCCTTTTCTTGTTCGGATACCGGATAGCGATTCACGATGAGCGGCATCAGGTCCTTCATCGCGAGATTCGGGTTTTCTTCAAACGCACCGGCAATCAAAGGCTCGAGCAAATCCGACTCGTAGCCCATGGCGGTGAGCATGTTATGCAACCGGATGGCCTGGGGGTTTCCTCGATAAGGACTAACAGCGCTGGCAGCCGGCTCCTTTGGTCGCAGCAGACCCCCGAGCTCGAGAACGCGTCTGTCGACATCGGGGATCGTGAGGTCCGAATAACGCGCGATCTTTGTGGCGTCCCCCGACCGTAAAGCTTCAATCATGGGATGGATGGGCTTGAATTCGTCCTCGTAGACCTTTCGCATGAGCGCCGGCGTGATGCGCTCGATGCCGGTCACGATGGCACGGATTTGGGAGAGGACGAACAGCTTGATGACCACATCCATGATGCCTTGGGAGAGGTCATACCAGACCTCACGGACCTCGTCGGAGATTTGAGGCGACGCTTTTGTAAGCCACTGGTGCTTCCATAGGAGATTGGTGAACGCGCCCCACTCTGTCTTGGACGCATCCTCATCTGACGCAGGCTTCGCCAACGGCTCCCACAAGATCGCACCAAGCCCCGCGCTGCGGCGCGCAGAGCGCAAGTCCATCTCGAAGACGGATCTCGCCTTCGGTGTTCCGACCATCACCACCGGAACCGATATTTGATTGACCAGAGTCACGAAGAAATTGAGCATCTTTTCTGCGCCGCCAGAATTCTTGACGCTCAGGTGTTGGATTTCATCTATGACCAGAAGACCGACGGCATGCGTGTTGGCGATATGGGCCATCGTTGCAATGAGCGTCTCCACGCCGTGGCGTTTCTCGACGTAGCGACGCACATAATTGGTCCCCAGTACTGCGTCTATTTCCCTGAAAAAATTGTGACACAGGCTCTTGAGGGAGCCGTCATGGGGACAATCGATTTTGAGAAACACGAGCTGCGTGAAATTGTGCTTCTCGTGATAGATGACCTGGGGGTATGTGGCCAAAATGCGGTTCAGTGAGCTGGTCTTGCCGGAACCGGAACATCCGATCAAGGAGAAGCTTTTTGCCGTCGACTCCACATGGTCAAAGCGAAAGGCCTGGAGATCCCCCTTCATGACGCGCTCGTAGCCGTTTTGGATATGGGTGTTGAGGTCTCCCGTTGCCAGATTTCTGCCAACGTACCCCTGGCGCAACGTAAGAGACAGCTTCTGCTCCAGATCGATGTGGCGCGCCAATGGCTGAAAGAAGCCGTCTAGCAACTGGGAGATGACGTGAACCCGTGTCTGGCCGTCAAGGAAGGTGTCTTCCTGGCGAAAAGCAATTTTCTCCGAGAGCCCCTCGCGCAGGCGGGGCCGGTCAAATAGGGGCGGCAAGGCCTCTATCAGGGGGTTTCCTCGGTATCGGTCAATTCCGGTGTCGCGATAGACCGCACGTACAGTGCCTTTCGGGAGCGTCATTCGTCCTCTTTAAACAGGTCCGATATGAAGGTGGGGTATGCCCCGTCTTCGGGCCGCTCGCGCAGATGGGTGACATCCGCCTTTCGTTTGGGTTCGGCGCGCTTCGTCCCGGCTCGACGTTGTCGCCGTTCTTCATGGCGCGCCTGCTGACGGTGCTCGCGGATGCCGGCAATGGCATCGGCCTTTGGGGCGTCAGGACGAGGTGGCCGCCGTTTTTCTGCCTCACTGATGACAGCCTGAATTTGGTCTTCGAGATTTCGTTTGCTTTCCCGTTCCCGCACCCGGGCCGACGCGGTCGTCTTTCGTTTTTCCTTCTGGCTTTCCCACAACTCCCACATCGACTTGCCTCGGTATTGCCGGGAACGGTCGGTCAACGAGCACTCCCAATAATCCGGTTTTGTGGCGTCCGGAAAGACATAGATGACATCAGCCGCGGCCGGGTCGTAGGCGGCCAAGAATGGGCCTGGCCGCTGTTGCGCCGTTCTGTGCAGCCAACCGGATGCGACCAATTCCCCGCAAGTATAAAAGGCGCCAAAGCACCGGAGGCCGTAGTCCGAGAGGGTGACTTTTTCGCGCGGGAGCAACCCCATCCTGAGCGCGGGCTCGGGGACGCTTCTCAGGCGCCCACTGCGATGCTGTATACCCCACCGCCAAATGGCGACGGGGGTGGCCGGAATGCTGTCCGGCATGCCGGGGTCGCGATCGTACTTGGTCAACACGGAACTGCCGTTGCGATGAAGAAGGGAGGCGATGATGATCTTCGTGAAATCCTCCAGTGTTAGGGTTGCGTCCTGCCGATAATCTTTTCCGCCTCGCTTCTTGACGAGCGTGCCGGTGACCACACCGGGCGCGAACGGCTTAAAGTCGGCCTGAAGCGTCCGAAAGTAGCGCTCGACAATGCCTTTGGCGTCGCCTCGATAGGGCGGGGCATTTTCGATTCTGACACCAAACGCCCGTTCTAAGTATTCAGCCTGGTGCCCGAGCAACTCACCGCGATCGGCGAGAATCGCATCGGGCAGACCGATGGAAGGCCACTCCTCCGGCTTTATGGCGTAACCGTAGGATTGGCATAGCTGGGTTTTGTCGGTCATGGCGTTGACCAGAGCCAACATGGCCGTCACATACGACGGATTCTCGAGACCAACGTAATATCCCGCAACGAGACGGCTATACACGTCGACAACGACGTACAAAGTCGGACGACCGATGATATGTTGGCGGTCGGCGGACAGTAGATAAATGTCCGCGATGGTGGCGTCAATTTCGTATCGGGCCCCCGGTCCATGAGCGCCGGCGGTTGCTGTGCCTCGCAATGGCCGGATGTCCTTCTGGTATTCGATCTTGTTGGCCCTTAGACGAATGCGGTCGGCTCGCACATACTCCCGCTCATAAAAGTAGCGCAGCTGGCCGAGGGTCGGGAAATCTTCCTTCGCCGCGTCGGGATGAATAATCGCATACAGTTTTTCGAAACGGCCGTGGGCGTAAGGGAGGGAATGCCGTTTCTCGTTCAGATAATGGCGATCAAGCGCAATACGAAACAGGCGTTCTACCTCGGCATCGATTCTCGCACCCGTGCCCGGCGCAATGCTTCGCGGTCGTCCCAGTTTTTTCCCGGACGCGCTGCGCTTTTTCCCGCGCCCGCCAGAATTCTCGTAATCTGGAAGGAGCGCATTGGCCGTGCACCCGCGTTGCCAGTATTGGCGAAGATAGGCGTAGATTGTCTTCTTCGGGGTTCCCGTTTTTTCGATTACCTGATTGACAAGAGCCCATCTGCCACTGCGGCTGTAGATATCCGGATGACCGACCAGGCCCTGAATGATGGAGAAGCGCTTATCCCGGATCTCTTGCGAGACCGAACCTTGCTCCGGCAGTTGAGAGGCGAGGCTCCCATGGGGATCATCGGCTTTCTTCAGGACTTCGTCGAGGATTGCAGCGTCGACTTCGGACGCGGACACTGGCTCTGGAAAGGCTTTATCGGACTCGATGTTGATCCAGACATAGCCTTCATCCGTAGGGTCCAAAACGCGATACCGGGTATCGCGGTAAGAAACGACGTCATTGATTCGCAGCATAACGATCCCTCAACGAGCGTGCGTCCGGCGACACCTGAAGGTCGCCGACAGTCAAGGCGGACCAGGGCCTTGTCATGTCGAAAAGAAAGTACCTCAACGCCATGAGCGAACGAATCTTTTGCAATGACTCGCCCGGGGCAAGCGTGTAGGCCTGGTCCAGCGCCATGGCGGCCTGCGAAACGGGCCATGTCGGGTTCTGGGAGAAGAACTCTCCGTACAAAGGCGCGACTTCGACGAGCGCCTCAAGCTCCGCGCGAGCCGCCTGCGCCGGATAGAGCCATGCGATGTTGCCGGTGACGGCTTTGGGTATCTCCTTTTCTGTTATGAGATACCAAGGGATGCCTTTCCCTTCCCAGTAGCGCCGCTCGAGTTCCAGTTTTTCGATGGTTCGTGGTTTCGCAAGATCAGAGGAGGTCTTGGCCTGGATGGCGATCTTGGGGCGACTTTCGTCTTTCGTGTCGAGCAGAAAATCGGTCGACATGACCTGAGGTTGCCCTTTCATGGCGGGATGGCGGATGCCCGCTTGGGTGGCGATCTCAAGGGTGTCGTCGAGCCTTAAGGGATACTGTTCCCGGATGTCGGTGACATGGGGGTTCCAGTCGAATAGGAAGAAAGCGGCGAGCTCGAGGTCGGAGAGCAAGTGGTGAGTCCGCCCTGTCTGAAATCCCCAGACCCGATGAGAGCGGCCCGTGGAAGGCACGTCCCTGACCGTCAGCCACGGCCGGTAGTCTTTCCCCGTACCGCTTCCGCGGCCTTCTTTTATCCACTTTTCGGAGCGGGCATCAAGGCTTGAGCTGGCCATAATCCGTACCCCTTCGACACTGTCGTGTCTGGGACATACGGAAAAGTTACCATCTTTATTTGCAGGTTACCAACTTTATTTTCTGGTTACCAACTTTATTAGCATCCCACAGGAAAGCTTCCATTTAGGCTTTCACTCATTCCACGGTCACCGATTTGGCGAGGTTGCGGGGCTGATCGATGTCCGCGCCCTTGGAGACCGCGACATGGTAGGCGAGCAGCTGGAGGAGCACC
>JAKAXK010000151.1 GCA_021827145.1 Pseudomonadota bacterium | reverse complement strand
TTCCGATCTTTAAACTCGAAACGATATTCATGAGAAACCCCATTGTGGTCCTATTTGGCGATTCCGCGTCTTCGCCACCCAACAGGATCGTGCACATCGGGGCCTCGCGGGCGATGACCGCTTTCAGTCTCTCCCAGTCCGCCAATGCGGCAGCAGACTTGTAAGCGAGATGAGAAAAATCCCATTTCTCCCCATACCGCGCTTGCAGATCCGTTATGAGGCCAGCGAGCAACGCCCGCGAACCTTGAACCCACATCGGATCGCTCTTCGATCCGCCGGGAGGCTCCTGTACCAAAGTCGCGGCCAACGACTGCGCCTCCAGTTTTGTGCGAATATCGCGTCCCAGGATCCATCGGCTTGACCGCGAGTCAGTAGGCGACAGCAACGTGAAAGGCTCAGCCACCTTTTGAGTAAAATCTCCCTTTGAATCGAACAACAAAACCTTGTCGCCGCGCGCAATCGCCTCCTGCACGATCGGCGAAAGGACCGTCGTTTTCCCAGCGCCCGTGTCGCCCACGATCATAAAATGGTTACACTCTTGTCGCTGGCTGATCGCGATTTGCGGGTGGATATGCACCCCGGCCGCCTCGCTCTTGCCAGGACGTAGCGCACAGGCAATTACTTTGGGATCGCGGTGCAGAATGAACCCACGCACATGGCGCTCACTCTCGATAGTCAGGAGCCTCCAGGCACCGATCCCGGCGCCCAGGGCCGCCAGGGCAGCGCAGGCGGATGGGGCATAGCCCCACCACCCCCACCGGGCAGGGACGAGGCCCCAGCGGGTTACTATCTCCCACAGTATCGGGGCGCCCCATGCGCGCCCTGTGAGCCACCACAAGACCGCTTCAGCCCCGCCGCACCAGCCGGCCAGGGCGGCCAGCCCGGCAGTGACGGCCGCCAGCTCCGTCCTCATCCCGTAATTGTTTTGGTCGTTCACTCCCATATCCGTCGCCTCCTCAGTTAACCGAGCCTTGCTGTTGGTCGTGCTCCCAGGCCATGCGGATGTCGGCCTGGTTCAGCTGGCGAATGCGCTCCACCGTGCCACGCTCACGACTGCAGGCGATAGTGACCGCCTGCAGAAACAGATCCCAGGAGTGCCACCCGCAGACTTTGAACAGCTCTCGAACATACTCGTTGTCGTGCCGGTTTTTGACGCTCATGTCACTCATCGATGCACCTCCTCAAAAGACTCCTCACTTACTTGGGCTCACCGGAAATTGATTTTCCGAAACGGGAAAATCAAAACGCTGGATAGCTCACATCTCCATCTCGAAGCCCTGTTCCTTTACGCGGGCCGGTTTGGGCTTAGCCTCCGGCTCCTGTTCAGGCTCCGGCACGTGCTGGGCCTGTTCCTGTTGTTCCTGGACCTGCGCCCGCACCTCCGCACGGGCGGCGTCGAGGAGCGCGGTCTCCTGCGACTTTGCGGCCTCCTGAGTCGCGTCCCGCGCCGTTTCGCGTTCGGCGACACGCGCCCAGGACTCTTGAAGCTTTTTGATGTTGTCAGTGAAGATCCTCAGGTGCAGGCGTTCGCGGGTGCAGGCCACATACGCCAGCGCCGCGGTGGCCATTTTGGAGGCCATACCGGCGACGAACGCGCGGTCAATGGTTCTACCTTGCGACCTGTGGACTGTCACGGCCCAGCCGTGGTCCACGGCATGCATGTCCGTCGCCGCAAGCTCTACCTCCTTGCCATTGTCTTCCTTGATTCGGACTTTTTCTGGATCGACGGAGACCACCGTGCCGGTTTCGTTATTTCGAGATCCATCGGCCCGTCTGTTCTCTGTAAACACCACCCGGTCGCCAACCGCAAGGTCGAGTTTGCGAGGCGTATAAAGACCAACCTCCTTAGGGTTCAGGTCGCGCGGCTTGAAGGTCTTCTCCTCGCCTTCCGCGTTGCGCGCCGTCACGATATTGCGCATCGGGTCGCTGGCCGTGATCGTCCAGTCCACGATCTTCTTGGCACGTCCGCGACCCGCGGGGACGCGCAGGATCATCCCGACTTTGTGGTTGATGGCCTCGCGCCGTTGCGCCTTCGTGCATTGCGATCTATCGAGTGCCACGACGGTTGCGGATGCCACTTGCCGATCGCCTTGCAGACCGGCCTTGACTCTGGAGTTGATGGCCCTCCTCATTTCGTTGGTGGCAGCCAAGACTAAGGTCCGGTCGCGCTCGGCTTGCGACAATTCGAGGTACGCTTGAGCCGTCGCCCAGGCGATTGCCTGCACGCGGACGGGCTGCGGGGCCAAAACCTTGGTCTCGAAACCGAGTTGCATCCTCGCGTGTGTATCAAGCCACGCTCGAACGGTGGGAAAATCCATTCCGGTCAGAGCCGGCAGGTTTTTATCGTCTTTTCGCAGGCTCTTAACTAGGTCCAACATGCTGCGTGTCGCCTTTGGCATAGGCCCGTCCAGCACCTTAGCGTCGGCCTTGGAGGCCTGTGCCGCCTCATAGTCGGCGTCGGTGATCTTGACGGCCGACATGTAGGGTTCGGCGAGCGCGACTGCCTCCTTGTTGCGACCGTCTGCGAAGGCTTGGGCCACAGCCAACAGCTTTTCGTCTTTCTGCCGGTTGATCTCCGTGATCTCCGAGTGGCCGATCACCTTCTCGCGCATCATTTGCGCGAAGGGACTCCCAGCCTCGACGGCGGCCAGCTGTAAGGGGTCGCCGATGAAGACTACCTTGTCCTCGGGCCTGACATTCTGTAAAAAGGCTTCCATGGCTCTCGAGGACACCATTCCGGCCTCATCGATGATGATGATGAGGCGTGGCGCCTCGTCTTCTTCCTCACGCATCACGAACGAGGCCAAGACGCGCGCATCGTCGGGAGTGGCGTCGGCTGTGCCGTCCACGGCAGTTTGCGACGGGCCGGTGCCGATGACGCGGAATCCTTTCGATTTGGCTTCGTCCGATAAGGCCGCCAGCGCGGTGCTCTTACCCGCGCCTGCGGCGCCTCGGATGCCCCAAAACTGATCGGTGGCTGTGAGGGCATCGACTACGGCTTGGCGTTGGCCGGCGGTGAACTCAAACTTGTCCAATTTGAATTTGGTGCGCGCCGCCTCCTCGCTGGCCGTGATCCGCGCCAGTGCCCCGGCCTCGTCGGTGAGTGGGGGCAGGGTGGCGCGTCCGGCGGCCACGGTGGAGAGGTTGTAGGCTTCGCGCTCAAGAGTCTCACGCGTCACAAGCTTGCCGACGCCGCCGTCGATGAGGGCGCCGGCGGCTCGGGCCGCGTCGACCTCGGCGGTCAAGGCAGCGATCGTGATGCCGCCCAGGGGCCGGTGGCGCAGGGCATGTAGCAATGTGGACTGCTCGTGAATGACCGACTCCCGTTCGCTCAGGTGGTCAGTGGCATACCGCAGCGAGTCGGCGGCCGTCGCGACGGGCTCCTGCTCGGGATCGGGAGTGAGATCCTGGTCTGGGCTTACTGTCCCGGGCGCTCATCGGCACGTGTACGGCAAGGGGCCGCGTCCGCGCCGCACGCTTGGCCACGCGACCCGCGGGGCCGACCATGAAGCCCGCCTTTTCCGAGCGCTTACCCAACTTCGTTCCCGGGAGCGCTACGGATCGCACACTCCGGGGCGATGGGGCGCGGGAACAGAGTCTTGTCTTGCCTAGCATGTTAGGGACTCTTCTTGAATTTCCTCACATTTTATCCTTATCGCCGATTCAGCCTAGCAAAAGAACCGATATGGGCGAGACGGATTTTCGATCTGTAACGGGCTCAAGCCTTGACTTTTTCGACGAAAGGCACACACAATGCGCCAAATTATGACAAATGCCATAGACGCGCTGCGCGTTTTGTGCATACGCATGGGTGCAAAGGGGCCGCTTACCCCTTTATTTTTTCCTCGCGTTCCGATGAACGGCGCAATTTGCGAGACAAGCGGATACAAAAAGCTCACAAAAAAGGGGGGGTAGGGCGTGGCAACGTTGTTGTTTTACGAGCAGGTGATGGCGCTGCATCGCGAAGAGCACAAGCGTCTTCATCTGCGCCGTCAGGGGTTTGGCTTTGCCCGCCACGTCAATTCGGTGCCGCTTGCCGCGGTCGAGTTGCCGGCTGCGGCCGCTCATTACCCGACCGTGTTCGCGAAGGTTGCCGGCGGGCCGCCTGTGTTGGCCGCGCTCGTGGGTTTGCGAAACGATGAGAATCTCTTCGTCGAAGGGCCTGACGATCAGTGGGTCGGAAGTTATCTGCCGGCCTTCGTCCGGCGCTATCCGTTCGTATTGGCCGCTCAGGGTGAGGCCTTTATGGTTTGGATCGATCGCGCGTTTGGCGGTTGGAGCGAAGATGAGGGGGAGCCGCTTTTTTTAGAAGATGGCAGCGATAGCGGCTTCTTAAAAGAAACGATAGGGTTTCTGCAGGCATTTCAGGCGGAAATGACCCGCACCCAAGCCTTTGTCCAGCATGTGAGCGAGGCCGGACTTCTCAAAGATATCGCCGTACCCGTGAATACCCCGGGCGTCACCCCTTTTATCCTCCAGGGCCTGCAAGTGATTGATGAACAGAAATTTGCGGCGCTCGATGACGACAAGGTCACGTCTTGGTTTCGGAGCGGGGAATTGGGATGGATCTATGCGCACCTGGCATCTCTTGCGCAAGTCCCGGCTTTGGGGGCGCGTCTTACGCGTCGCCTCGAGACCGCGGCTCCGGCCGAAAAGCGCGGGTCAGGGCTCGGCTAAAGAAGGCAACTCCTAAAAACGACTGTTATAAGAAGGCCGATCAAGAGCCTTATCTAAAGACGTGCACGGGCGCACCGTCGCGCTGCGCCAAGAATAGGATATAGGGGGAAGGGGGGTATGCGGACTGCAGGCGTACGGCGGAAGAGC
>JAKAXK010000150.1 GCA_021827145.1 Pseudomonadota bacterium | reverse complement strand
GGCTGTATCCCCTGGAGAAGTCCTTCCGCCAGCAACTCACCGCGTAACGTCCCGCTCTTTGTCGTAGCCATGCCCGGCTTATCGCACTAGGCCGTCCGCCTCAAGACGGGTTGGCCGATTATTTACCGGGGAGTTACACATAAACCCAGTAGCCTTGGGTGCTTGGTGGCGCGCTCAAGAATACCACCATGTCTAGGGGATATTCTCGCCGCCATTTCACGGGCTTGAGTGGCCGATTCTGTGTGGTACCGTACCAACCATCACACAAGGCGGCCAGGCGAACATGGCAACGGACGAGCGCAATGCAGTTTCCTACTTCGAGAAGGCAGTGGAGTCTTTGGAGGGCAATTTGCCGTGGCCCGAGTATTACCTGATAAGAGGCCTACTGCGGATGGCTCAGGAACTAGGATTGGGAAACGCGGGCCGCGGTAGCGGCGATGTGCCCGGCGAACCCCGCGATGAAGGTCCTTAGGTTTGTCATGTCGGAGAGGCCGCTATACAGACCGCTCGTAACGGCCGAACGGGGTGAGGCAATCAAGGCTGCGGTCGTGTACAGCTGTTCCTGAACAAGGCGTTGGCAGAGTAGATCATAGCGCTTGAGGTAGGAGGCCCCCTGAAACTCGGCAAAGACCGGGAAGTGGGGCGATTTATCCCGGACGGGTGAGCGTGATTTCGCGGTGTCTTCGACTACGATCATCCAACCCACAAAGGGTCGTGGTTGTTGACCGAAGGCACCTTCACGATAGGCCGTCCAAAAATCATGCGCAGTCCCAATCGCTTCTTCGGTGCGGTTATTGAAGTTATTGCCGAACGAAGGGCCCACTTGGCTCTTCATTTCGATGGCCGCGATCAGCTGACCGTCGTGAATAACCAGGAGATCCCACAGTTTCGTGGGCCGGAAATACCCCGGCAAGGTCACGACAGCGCGCTCGCGGTGGATCTGCGCCTGCGCGAGTCCATTAGCCCGGACAAGGTCGACCATCAAGCCGACAAACCCATCCATGTTCTTGCCTGCGGTGACGCCGGCGCGTTCGCCCTGATCGGTTTTGCCGGCCTCGACCTGCTTCTGTCGCGCTTTTTCCCTGTTATCCCAAAAGGCCCGTATGGCGTCCTGGGCCTTGCGCTCGTAGTCCTGAAGATCCAGCGCCATCAGGCGGTACCGTTTTCGAGTACCGCGCGTTCAGCGGCTGAGAGGCCGTACAGGTCGAAAATCGCCTGGTTACAAGCCACGCGATCTTGCTTCTCGGCCGCCCCGCACAACTGCTGGCGAATGGGGTCGGGGACGTCCCGCCAACGCGGTATCCGAATCCGCCGGAGGTATTGAGCTTGGAAGCGCAGATAGCCGCCCCGCATCCGTGTTGAGTAGGTGGCGATAAAAAGACGCGCAATGCCGGAGAGGAGGACCGCTTGCAGTGCACGCAGATCCCAGTCTTCCGCCGTAATAAAGTACAGATTGTGGTGCGGATAGAGGTGCCCGTCCTCATACACAATATGCGCGTCGCCCTTGATATCGGGAATCAGGAGCTTGGGCGTGCAGGCCAATGCGGGCGTGATGCGATCGATCGTGCGGTACCAGTGGGCCGGGGTCTTTTGGGCGCAATGCCGTCGGGCGATGAGGTCCTTATGACGCTCGAGGTAACGCTTTAAGCGGGGGTAATGATCGAGACAAACCAGGCCGCCCTGATCGGCAAATGGGTTGATGATGCCGAGACCCTGCCAAACGACGGTGCCGCCTCGGATGTCACGAGTCGTGACCAACGGTAGCTTGCGGTCGGACTCGACATCGAGCGTATCAAGGGGGGCAATGAAGGCCCGGTCGGCGCCAGTTGCCACACCGATGCCGACCTTGCATCCCGCCTCCTCAAGGGTGGGGAGACATCGTTCCAATCGGCGCACAAGGGCGGTCTGGGTGGGCGTGTCAAGCAGCCAGGGCGCGGCCCCCACGCCCACGGCCGCGATTTCGCGTACTGGGTGGTCGCTCACTACGTGTTGTGCCGTGAGCGCCGCAGAGAGGGCGGCCAGGGCCGGGGCTTCCATAGCCGGGCGATGAGCGATCCGGGTGACACCCGGATCTTCCCGCGCAATTATAGTAATAGCGGGGTAGGCCATCACCTCGGAGTGGAAGGCCGGTGTACCGGTCATATCGACATAGGCCCGCAGATGAAATGCGTCTGCCACCAGCTCGCGTAGCGGGCCCCCATAGCGATTCTTCATCCAGCGGTCGGCACAGATGAAACCGAGTACACCGCCCTGCGCCAAGCTTCTCAGAGATCGCTCGATAAAAGGAATGTATAGGTCCGCGCGATCATAGATCGTGCGGTAGCGGCGACGGTATTCGGCCATGAGGACGTCGGGGATCAATTCCTGGCGCACGTAAGGGGGGTTGCCGACCACCACGTCAAACGGATCTGGTAAATCGTTCAGGAGAAAATCACCAGGGATAAGCCATGAGTCGGCGAGAGTCTCCGCAACGCGGACCGTGATGCCGGCACCCACCAACTGGGCGAGGACTTCCGTACGAGTGCGGCGGAACGTCTCGTGGTGGATCTCTACGGCTCTGATGGAGGATCCGAGACGCTCAAACGGATGCGCCGTATCGCCCGAACGCCTCCAGCTCTCCAAAAGCCGCTCTATCGCAGGAAGCAGGAAGTCCCCATGGCCGAAGCTGGGTTCAAGTAGGCGATAACCGGAGAGCGGGCGATCGGGGGTATAGCCGACAAGATCGAGAATAAAGTCCACCACCTCTCGGCGGGTAAAAATGGCGCCACGGTTTTCAATATCCCCATTGAGAGCTAAGGACTCTACGGCGGCCGCAAGCGGGCAGAAGCCCGGCAGCGAGGATTGGATGAGGGCAGGGTCTGAAGGCATGTCGGTAGAGTACCAGAGAGTGACCGCTAATGCCCACTTAAGGCGATGACAAACAAAGAGAGGCTGCGCTCTGCTCGTGCTTATTACGGTCACAATCCCAGCGAACTGGAATTGAGTTTGTGACTCCAGATTTCGTAATGGCGTTATTCGTCATGGGTGTAGATCGCGGGGGTCTAGGACCTGATATTTGTCGTTCAAGTATAGGACCAAAGACATGGCGGCCTTTAATATGTCCTCGAAATGGTCCCGACAATGGTCGATCTCTGCCGTCCGGTAGAAATAGCTCGCCCCAAGACCCCATAACTGCGCTTGGTAAGGGGTGTCTCGTCTTCGTGAGGCGTACGATGCGGGACATAAAAAATAACCGAAGCCGTGCGGTTGAACTGCCATCCCATGAGCTATTTGATTTCGATAGGTAGCTGCGTCATTGTAGGTTTTCAACAAAGAAACGACGAGGCGAAGGTCGTCAGTGTCTCGATTTTCGAAGAATTCTTCCGCTGCATACTTCTGAGCGAGGAAACGCGCGAATACAGATTCGGCTGTTCCATATGCTCGGCATGCCGCGAGTGATTTTGTTTCACATAGCAGTTGGTAGAGCTTGATAAGCGCAGATTCCGTATGCTCCCACGTACTGAGAGCTCGACCAACCGCTGTGTGTATAACTGGCATATCTTCCTCCCCCAAATAGGTCGGCGATGCCACCTTTTTCGGTGGCGGCGCCCACTCTGGTGGAGCTTCATAGGTTCGGGTCATAGGATACCCCTAACGATTTCCCCCTCGCGAGGGATCCTTCCATAGCGGACCGAAACGGTGGCCTGGAGACAGCGTAAAGATGTTCCCTTACCCCAACCTGTTCACCAAATCCTCCGCCCTCAGATGCGTATACCGTTTAAGCATCTGTAAGGTCTTATGGCCCGTAATGGCCGCCACCTCCATGGGATTGAGCCCCTTCTCAAAGAGCCGTGAGGTCGCTTCGTGACGGAGGTCGTGGAAGGTCAGGCCCTCGATACCGGCCGCCTTACAGACTCGCTCAAAGGCCTGGCTGATTGAGTCGGGACGTATGCCCCACACACGATCGTCGATGCGCCGAGGGAGCCCGTCGAAGACCGCCAGCGCGGCCACGGACAATGGTACGCGCCTTGGTGTCCCGTTCTTGGTTTCCGGGAGCAGCAAGACCCGCGCTTTCCGATCCAGGTGCTCCCACCGCATGCCGGCAATCTCGGATCTCCGCATGGCGGTCTCGATGGCCCAGGTGATGATGGCGCCGATTTCACCGCCGTATGTGTGAGCTGCGGCCAGGAGGCGGGCTTGCTCATCGTCCACTAAGCGCCGGTCACGTCCTTGTGGTAGCCTCGGCTTATGGACCAATTCAGCGGGATTGCTCAAGCCTTCCATGCCCCAACGTTTACGGGCGACGGTGAAAAGATGGGACAGGAGGGCGAGATACAGGTGGATAGTATGAGGCGCTGCGCCATCCAATTCCTTGGCGGCCAGCACGGACGCAATGTCCTTACCGCGGATCGAGGCGAGCGATCGTGGACCCAACGACGATGCTTGCCACCAGCGAATTGTATAGATCTCCCGGTTCGCGGTTTTCTTGGCGGCAGAAACCTCAATGGCGTAGCGGTTGAGGGCCTCGGTTAGGGTTGTACCTTCGGCCTCAGAGTTTGAGACGAAGGTTCCTGCGTTCATATCGCGTTCAACGGCAGTCGCCCAACGAAGCGCCTCGGATCGCGTATCAAAAGTCCGATATTGCTTGGCGTGGCCTTTCTTGATGATCTGGGCTTGCCAGACTGTCCGGCCGCCGGGACCAGCACGCTTGCGGAATGTCGCCATACGACCACCCCATAAAAGGCTCACTATGGCGAGATTATGGCATATTCCGTATTGAGCGGAGTAGATGACGCTGTAAGTGCTTGTTTATATTGGTCGGGGCGAGAGGATTTGAACCTCCGACCACCTGAACCCCATTCAGGTGCGCTACCAGGCTGCGCTACGCCCCGTTCCGTGTGGCATCATAC
>JAKAXK010000149.1 GCA_021827145.1 Pseudomonadota bacterium | reverse complement strand
CTTAAGGGGACAAATCTTTTGATCGATAACTTTGCAGTTATCGATCGGTCTTTCATTGAAGACCCGGCTCGACAAAAGCGCCCACACAAATTACTTGATCCGATTTTTTAAAGAACATTTCCAAGGCACCCTTGGAAGAGACGCGCATTATACGCAGTTGATTCGGTCCGTCAAGCGCCTTTTTCACAAAATCGTAATCGTAAAAAACGGCGCTTTCCGATCTGTACCAACCTCACCGTGCCAGGCTTAAAAGTCAAAGTTTCGACGGCACGTTCCCCGTCTACCTTGACCCCACCCTGGCGGGCGAGTCTCAAACCTTCGGAACTTGACTCGACCAGGCCTACAGCCTTAAGCGTCTGCGCCAGCCCTAGTCCTTCCGGAGGGACGATAAGCATACGCTCATCGATGGTCTCCGGTAAAGCCTTTCGGCTAAAAACAGTCAGGAAACGCTCCTGGCTGCTATCGGCTTGGGCCACGTCATGGAAGCGCGCTACCAGCTCATGGGCTAGCGCAAGCTTCACGTCCCTCGGGTTGGCGGCATTATCCACAGATCGGCGGAGGTCGTCTAGCTCATTTTGCGGCCGCAAAGATAAAAGATCGAAATACCGCCACATGAGCACATCCGAGATCGACATGATCTTGCCGAACATGGTGTCGGCATCGTCGGAAACGCCGATGGCATTCCCCAGCGATTTAGACATTTTCTGAACGCCGTCGACACCCTCCAGGATGGGCAAGGTAATGACCACTTGAGGCACTTGACCGTGGGCACGCTGTAACTCGCGGCCCACGAGCAGATTGAATCGCTGATCGGTGCCGCCGAGTTCGACATCGGCGCGCAACGCCACCGAGTCATAGCCCTGTATCAAGGGGTAGAGGAACTCGTGGACGGCGATCGGCTGGTGGTCCGCATAGCGTTTGGCGAAGTCGTCGCGCTCGAGAAGGCGCGCCACCGTGTAATGCGAGGCCAGCCGTACGAAATCGTAGGCGCCAAGGCCCTCCATCCATTGGGAGTTGAACACAACCTCGGTCCGGGATGGGTCCAGAATCTTGAACACCTGGCGTTCATAGCTCTCGGCATTGCGCGCCACATCCTCCGCGGACAGCGGGGGGCGGGTGGCGTTCTTACCCGTGGGGTCACCGATGCGGCCGGTAAAATCGCCAATCAGAAACAAGACCGTGTGTCCGAGGTCCTGGAATTGGCGCAGTTTGCGCAGCAGCACCGTATGGCCCAGATGCAGATCCGGCGCGGTCGGGTCAAAACCGGCCTTGATGCGTAGCGGCCGACCGAGCGCGAGCCGGTCGCGCAACTCCGTCTCGGAGACAATATCGGCGGTACCCGCGCGGATGACGGACAGGGCGTTTTCTAGGGCTACCTTCACGACAGCTACCTCCTTCGGGAGCGCCAAGGGTACCATAGCGACCAGACCGGACAGGAGGAGGAGCGTCATGCCGCACCACTACATTGGGCTCATGTCGGGCACAAGCGCGGATGGGGTCGATGCGGTATGCGTCCGCTTCCCGACGGAAGCGCCCTCGGTCCTGCTCGCCGCGCACCATTATGCCCCCTACCCCGAATCCCTGAGACAGCGCCTGCTCGCGCTCATGGTGCCAGGCGCCAACGAGATCGACCGCATGGGCGCCCTCGAAGGGGAGCTCGCCGAAATCTTCGCCGCCGCCAGCACCGAGGTCCAACGCGCCGCGGGTCTCACTCCCGCCGAAGTGGCCGCCATCGGCTCGCACGGTCAAACGGTACGGCATCGACCCTCGGGGCCTCACGCCTTCACCTTACAGATCGGCGATCCGGCGCGCATAGCTGAGCGCACCGGCATCACGACCGTCTCGGACTTCCGGCGACGGGACATGGCGGCCGGCGGTCAGGGCGCCCCGCTCGTGCCGGCCTTCCACCAATGGTTATTCGGTCACGCAAGCCAAGCCCGCGCCATTGTGAACATCGGCGGCATCGCCAATATCACGGTGATTCCCGCCACCCACACAAAGAATCCGGTACGGGGCTTCGATACGGGCCCCGGCAATGCCTTGCTCGACGCCTGGGCGCACCAACACACAGGCAAACCCCAGGACACGGACGGGCTGCTGGCCGCACGCGGCCGCATGGATCCGGGCTTGCTTGCGCTCCTGAAAGACGACCCCTACTTCGCGGCCCCGCCCCCCAAAAGTACCGGCCGCGAGTACTTCACACCACAGTGGCTCGCCACACGCCTCCAACACCTCGGCCGCGACCTCGATGTCGCCTCGGTCCAAGCCACACTTGTGTGCCTGACCGCCGAGACGATTACCGAGGCCCTAATACCGCTGCAGCCCGAAGAGGTCTTCGTCTGCGGGGGCGGCACCGCCAACCCGGTACTCATGGCGGCGATCACCGAGCGTCTGGCGGTCCCCGTTCACACCACCGCGCACCTGGGGCTCGACCCGCAGCTCGTGGAGCCGGCCGCCTTCGCGTGGCTCGCGCGCGAGGCCCTGGCCGGACGCCCGGGCAATCTGCCCTCGGTCACAGGTGCCCACCACCCGGTGATACTGGGCGCCCTCTATCCCGCGTGACGGGCCCTGAAACGCGAAAGCCCCTCGCGAAGAGGGGCTTTCGGGAACCGAATGGTCCGGATCCGGACGCGGGTCAGACCGAAAAGGACGATCCGCACCCACAGGTGCTTTTGGCTTGCGGGTTCTTGATCACGAACTGCGCACCGTCCAGGCCCTCTTGATAATCGATCTCGGCCCCGGCCAGATACTGGAAGCTCATGGGATCGACAAGCAAGGTCACGCCCTCTTTATCGATGCGCGCATCATCCTCGTTCGCATTCTCGTCAAAGGTAAACCCGTACTGGAAACCCGAGCAGCCTCCGCCTGAGACGAAGACCCGCAGCATCAAGGCCGGGTTTTTCTCCTCGGCGATCAACTCCTTGACCTTCTGCGCCGCGCTGTCGGTAAAGTTCAAAGGGCTCGGCATCTCGGTGGCAACGGCTTCATTCATGTTCATAAATCCTCGCGATTTCCCTGGCGGGCATTATCCGCCCCCGGACGCCTGGCGGTCAAATCACTCTAGGATATGACGGGATCCGAACCGCCTATGGCCTTCAGTTTGGGCGTCCCTTTCTCGGCCTCGTGGATCAACCCGCCATTCACGGTGGCGCCCAGCGCCATCTCCAGGCTCTTGTAGGTCATGTCGCCCGTGATCTCCGCCTTGGCCTGCAACTCCACGCACTCCGAGGAATAGACGTTACCCTTGATCGTGCCATTGATAATGAGATGGGGGACACGGATGCTTCCGACCACCTCGCCGCGCTCGCTCAGGATTAGCGTACTGCCCTCGCCTTGCGCGGTAATGTCGCCATGGACCTTGCCGTCGACGCGCAGACCACCCGAGAACACGAGATTGCCCGTGATCTGGGTCTGTTCGCCGATCAAAGTGTCTATCGTATTGCACGGCTTCTCTGCCGACTTCTTTCCCATTTTCTCTAACATGGTGCGTATCCTCACTTGCGGGGGGCCGGGGACGCAGCAACCGGCCACGGGTAGGTCTGCGTAACGACATGGCCGCCCGACATCAGCTGCACCACGACCCGTTGCGGAACAATGTTCACGGGCAGGACTAAGCGTCCTTGAACCTCAGCGTAGTATTTAAAGTGGACGGCCCGCGACGTGTCAACAAGGCCCGCGACGGGCGTATCCGACGAATGGCCAGACGCGTGGCCCTGAACGGTCAGGCGCACGCGAGCGTAGGTCCAACGATTGGAAGCAAACGGCTGCACCAAAAGCAGGCGATAGTGCCACCCGTGCGCCTCGTGAAGAATGCGGAAGCGCTGGATCGCGACCCCCTTGGCGCGCTTCGAGGCGCCGAGGATGGTCTTATAAAACCCCAACCGCTCCTGCAGATGCATGAGCTGCTCGTCACTTTTCTTCAAGGCCGTCGACAAGGATGAGTAGGCGGCATCACCGGATTGAAGCATACGCTTACTCATCGCAAGCTCCGCAGAAAGCTTCCTTACCTTTTGCCGCAAATGGGCTATCTGCTTCTTGGCCACGGCCTGCTCATGAGCGGCACGGCCGGCATAGAAGCCGGCCACTGACTCGCCGCGCCAGAATAGCCCCGCTCCGCCCAGGATCGCCACCACGACGCTGGCGGCGATCAATCCATAACGCACAGCAGGCGAGACACGCCGTCTTACAACGAGATCACCGGTATGCTTAACCACGACACCTCCGCAGAAACTCTGGGGAGTATAGCGGCTGATGCGGGCGCGACAACGTCAGGGGAAGAGCGCGATGTCGTCCAGACCGTCGGTCTCCTCAAAACCGCACATGAGATTCAGGTTCTGCACCGCCTGCCCGCTCGCGCCCTTGGTGAGGTTGTCGATGGCGCTCAAAATGACGACCTTGTCCGTGCCCTTGGGGCGATGGACTGCGATACGGCAGAGGTTGGTACCACGCACCGTGCGCGTATCCGGGTGTCCGCCCGCCGGCAGAACATCGACGAAGGGCTCATCGCGATAGCGCGCCTCGTAGAGCGCCTGGACATCGACCGACGGATCCTTCAGCCGCGCGTAGAGCGTGGCATGAATACCACGGATCATGGGGACCAGGTGCGGCACGAACACGAACTCGACCGGCGCGCCCGCCATCTGCGCAAGCCCCTGGGCGATCTCGGGCTGGTGGCGATGACCGCCCACGGCATAGGCCCGCACCGACTCGGAGGCCTCGGCCAGCAGCATGGGGACATGGGCACCGCGCCCAGCGCCGCTCGTGCCCGACACCGCCGAGGCCATGAGTGACGACAGGTCCACCAGACCGCTCTCGACCAGCGGCAGGAAGCCTAACTGCACGGCGGTCGGATAGCAGCCGGGATTGGCGACCAGCCGCGCCCGGGCAGATCGG
>JAKAXK010000148.1 GCA_021827145.1 Pseudomonadota bacterium | reverse complement strand
GCTGAGATCGGTATCTTGGGCCGCCCGAACCAACGGCCAGAACAGTCTGATAAAGCCATTTGGCGTCAAGCTACCGCGTCCTAGTGCCCGTAAAGCTCGCTCTCTCTCCATAGCAAAACCAAAACGTTGGGCGGCGGTGCGCATTCGGCTACGCGCACGCCGATCTAAGCGCCTATCTTCCTGAAGCCACGCCAACCGTGGGCCAACAAGTAGACTCACTATAATACTTGTAATGGCGCTTCCTATAATGTTCTCGATATTCATTAAGTACCGATCCTGTGTCAGCGCCAATCGCTGAACTAGCGTCTGGCTGGCCCGCCTTCCTTAGGCATGCGCGTGTAGTGAAATACCGAGGGCGTTCAGTACTTTGAGAACGGTGCTGAAATCCGGACTGCGTTCTCCCGAAAGCGCCTTGTAGAGGCTTTCGCGAGAAAGTCCCGCATCCCGCGCAACCTGACTCATCCCTTTGGCGCGGGCAATGTCACCAAGCGCCTTGGCGATAAAAGCGGCATCGCCGTCAGCCTCATCAAAACAGGCTTCGAGATAAGCGGCCATCTCTTTGGGCGTGCGCAGGTGTTCTGCGACATCGTAACGGCTCGTCTGCGTTTTGGACATAAGTAGCCTCCTATTTCTAAGGGGAGAGATTTCTGGCCAACGCCAAGGCCTTGCGGATGTCGGCGTCCTGGGACCCCTTGTCACCGCCCGCAAGCAGGATCACGAGCGCCTGGCCCCGGCGCACGAAATACACACGGTAACCGGGACCATAATCAATACGTAGCTCCGATACGCCTTCGCCAACCGGACGGACATCACCTGCGTTACCGGCCAGCAACCGCTCAACGCGTGAGAACACGCGCCCTGGCCCGCTCGTCGCGTAGGCCATCGAGCCAGCTGACATAAGCATCCGTTTTTTGGGCCTCAATCACGCTCTAAGCGTATCCGGGTGGCTACATATTGTCGATAGGGAGTCTGCGGCGTTATCCCGAGAGTCCCTACCGTGCAGATGCCGCCTGATAAGTCTCAGCCACCTCTTGGGCGATATCCGAGAGCCGCGCTTCTCCCGCGGACCCTGTGCGGATATCGGCGTCGAGCGCGCCTTTCACCTTAGGCACAAGACCCCGAAACTTCGAAAGTGTGGCCGGGTTGATAAACTCATGCGGACTCATCGCTTGCAGCTTCTTGACAGCGGATAGGCATTTTCCAGAGTCCGCCCCTCTGTAGGGACAGGATGAACGCAGCAGGCTCGTGGCGTGCGCATACTGTACGCGGGCCCGGCTAATCCCCACATCCAGCCGCGCGACCCCTTGTCGATTCTGATTTTGCAGATCCCTGAGGTTCGCGATCTCTTGGTCGCGGTAGTATTTGTCAGTCGCGATGCTTAACGCGCATTCTTGCCACCTCCATACAGGAACATTGGCCGCCGCCAATGGCTTGATATAATTGAGGCACATGCGGTAATGCCTGATGCGATTGGCATACCAAGCGCGGACGCGGGGAACCCGATTTATTCTCGTTTGGCCCCACGTCATGTACTGGCGCAATCCCGCGCTTATGTGCTGGCCTGCCTTTACGGCCTCTTGCAATGCTTTTGTGGATTGTCGCACCAACGCGATATGGTCGCCGACGACATTGAGGCGAGCAAGATCTTGTTGGTAGGCCGTATTGGATACTCCATGGAATATCGCCGTAGAGCTACCGACGCCCAGTGTCAGCGCCGTGCCTCTCAAGCTGCCTACCAATACCGTATCTGTCCCGAATAAACGCGCGAGGCCAACCAACCCTCCCCCAAGCTGCAGGCTGACGTTGGACCTGTCAATACTACCACTTACGCTATAGTTCTTCGTTTCCGTAGCACCATCCCGGTTGAGCGCCGTCATGACCATCGAGCCCGTGAGGTGCCCTGGTGGTGCCTCAACGATATGGATCATGGCAACCTTCGTGGAGCCCATTCTGTCCACGAACGTACCAGATACTGGAGTCTTGGCGCAGCCCACAAGAAGGGTGATTACAGTGCTTATTGCTACTGCCCTCCAGGCACGGGTATGACAATCGCTCATGGTCTTTGGTTGGTCCCGGGTATAGGCATGGTCTGAGAGTAGCACGCAACGTCGGTTCCGCCATGTGTATCATCAAGCCTTTGCTTGTTTCACAAAACGGCCCCCGCAGACCCGGTTAATCATCTCCCCGATGAATTGAAGCCTCGTGCCTGCCTCGTCGCAGGTGGCCATACTCAAGAGCCCTTTGTCGCCATGTGCGAGCGCGTTGCGCAGATCCGCCGCACAGGCGACTTGCCGTTGCCATTCTTCAAGACGGTTCTGGTGTAGGTGTAAAAGATCATCGTACTCTTGAAGACTTCCCGAACCACCTCCGAAAATGCTAACCACGCTTTCTCTCATGATGGTGTATGCTAGCACCTCTTGATCCAGCTCGTCCTTGATGAGCTTGCCGAGCATTTTGGTGGTCTTGCTTGTGTCTCGTAAGGCGGCTTCCAGGGCGATATAGCCTATGAGGATCCCGACGGCCGCGAACTCGCGGACGAACCAGCTATACAGAACCAGATTCGCGGCTATATCGAAGATCGCGCGGACGTTTGCGGGGATAGCGGGATCATTTGTGAGACCAAAGGGCGGCGCCATGAGCGCTCGTTGCACGAATTGGTTGAACGTCCCTGCATAGCCTGTGGGGTAGCCTATCGCGCGGTCCCCTTCTTCGCCCAGCCACGACTTGCTTTCTAGTCGCGGGTCTCTATTCAGTATTTCAGTCGGGCTGCGCGTCTCGCCCGGGTTTTGTGGTGCATCTGGGAAACGGAATGCGGCTAGGTCGATAGGGGCTCCGCAACATGGGCAACATGGCTTATCCATAGGCGTACCCTCTTACGGTGTAAAGCGTCGGTTTAGCTTCTCTATTTTCGCAAAAAACCAGCGCTCCGTCTCAGGGAATGCGGGATGCTCTGTCCAGGAAGACGCGTCAAAGGAATGGAGGTGACCATAGCGCGAATAGTAGAGCCCGACCTTGTTGATAACAGTGAAAGCGGGATCGGCGGCCCGGTGCTGGCGGGCCAGTAGGAAATAGCCAAAAAGTTGGTTCAGGTGTTCGGGTTCAATCACATCGAACTTGGTCGTCTTGATGTCTACCAACATGTCACCAACGATTAAGTCTGCATCGGCGCCGCCGATAGCGCGCGAGGCTTCTCCGAAAGTGGGGTTCAGGAGCATGATCTTGTCGTGTACGAGGTTGTCAAAGGGAGTTATTGCCAGGAGGTCGATCAAGTCCTCGACATCCCCCGGCTCGACCTCTTCAAAATCCGGAATGAGCGTCCCTATTCGACATACCAAATCCAGTTTTGCCAGCCGGATAGCGTGAGCCGCCAGCGCTGCCCGCTCGCTTGGAGTAGGCCCGTTCGCCCGACAATAGCTCTCTACGGCACACGTTGCGTCTGTGAGGGCAGCGCGGACACGGCGGATAATCTCGCTCTTCCGAATCCAGGGGTGTCCACCGGATTCAAAAGGCGTCGCGCTTCGCCTAATCCGGCGCGTGCGCGGGTCCCCTGGCCAGATAGGGACCTCCCTGATAATGCCCGGCTGGACCTCAAGGCAGTCTGTAAGATCCTGCGGTAGAAGGGGGAGGGAGTTTCGCGCGTGGAACCCGGCGGGAGGAATGCCCTCACTCACAACCCAGTTCCCTCGTTTAAGAGCCTCAAGATTGGCCCATGGACCGCCGTTAAGATTGCCAAGAGGGCCTAACAAACATGTCCTTGGGTTCGCTGGGTCAAGTCCCGTCTCTACGGCCTGTACTGCGTATTGGGCCACCCATGGCTGCGAGATGGAATGCGGCGCGCGGCGCTGGAGTTCGAACCGCAGAAGGTAGTCAAACGCCGCACCAACAAGCGAGTAGTTTTTTGTGCGCGGCTCGACTCTTATAGGTATCCGTTGGCCATCGGTCAGGGTGATCCGTTTTTTGCGCACACGACCAACGGTCCGGCGCTTGCGCGCGGGCTCCTGGAGTCGCCGTAGTTTTTTGGCAACATCACGCTGATTTACAAATGCGGTCAGGCTCATCGCGTCGCGCTTCCCTTGTGTCGCGTGCAGTTCGAGTAATTATAAGTCGGAATTTCCGCCCCCGCTGATAACTCCTGAGGGCCCCCACAACGGGGGCCAAAGGAGCTTCGATATGAAAGGTTTGCGGTGGCGGCCCTGATGGCCCCCACCCTGGTATATATGACATACGTACCAGGGCCATGGTGGTCGCCATTTGCGCTCGCTACTTATTGTGCATACAATAAGTCCCGTGGAGATCACATTTGATCCGGCTAAGGATGCTACCAATACCGCCAAGCACGGTGTGTCCTTGGCGCTGGCGTCGGACCTGGAATGGGGTGATCTCCTGGCCCAGCCCGACACGCGCCGCGATTATAGCGAGCTGCGCATGATCGGCTATGCGCCTCTCGGTGACCGGGTGTTTTGTGTGGTCTTCACGGATCGCGGCGACCAACGCCGCATCATCAGCCTTAGAAAAGCCAACGCCAAAGAGGTCAAGCGCTATGCGAGTCAAATCTAAATCTGGACGGGTGTTTAAACTCCCCACTCCCAAGGAAGAGTCCGCTATCCGGGCGGGAGTGGCCGAGGACCCCGATACCTACGAGCTAACGGATACCGAGTTTCGCCAACTGAAGAGAATGGGGCGGCCCCCGGCGACCACGACCAAGGAGCGCGTGACCATGCGACTCTCACGGGACGTGGTGGCGCAATTCCGTGCCGCCGGGCCAGGATGGCAAACTCGTATAGATGCTGCTCTCAAGGAGTGGCTTGAAATGCACCATTAATGTCAGACACAAAAAAAGGCCCCCATGCGGGGGCCAGTCGGGGTATTGTCGGGGAAAGGTTTTAGTCGGTCGCGTCCGCGCCGCCCGCCTCCAGCGTCTCCCGACACTCTGGATAGATCCGGCACCCAAACCACGGCCCGCGTTTCCCCTCTCTAAAAA
>JAKAXK010000147.1 GCA_021827145.1 Pseudomonadota bacterium | reverse complement strand
GGTGTGTGTAGGGGTGGCTTGCCGTCGCGCCGCGCCGCCTTGATTGGTCAGGACAAATTCCGCCCGTATGGTAAAATACCGCGTTGATAACCGCATGATAGTGCGGGACGACGATCGGTGAAAAAATATGGCCCCGAACGCGCGTTTCGATCTGAAGCTCAAAGAAGACGAGAAAGAACTGTTTGCGCAGGCGGCGGAACTGATGGGGACGACGACTGCGGGATTCGTACGGGCCGCCGCCAAGGGAAAGGCACGTATGCTTGTGGAGCAGGAAACCCGGGTCACCTTGTCGGCGCACGACTTTGCGAATCTCGCGGCGGCTTTGGATCTGCCGTTTACGCCGAACAAAGCCCTAAAGGGGGCCCTGAAGGCCGCAGGCGCAGTCAAGCGGGGTGCTTGAGGAGCGGCGGTTCGACCCGCGGATTCATCGGGGACGCGATTCGTCGACCGAATCTCCCCGGAGCCTCGCGGGCCTAATCGATGCCCCGACGCCCTGCTCGCGTTGGATGTGTGGGAATCCGCGTCGGTATTTGGGGAACGTTCCATACAGGAACGACGGGCCAAGCAAGGGCGTTATCGCCCAAGCGACAAATAAAGCGTGGCGGGAGAATCCGTGCAGGCGATAAATCCGTAATGCCGATACAATAAAGCGGCGTTCTTGTCTTTGGCGTCCACGACCAGGGCATACGCGGCGCCCTCTTCCCGGGCCCATGAAACGGGGCCTTGGGCGCCTGCTCCCGGACCTTCGCCTCTAAAAGCGAGGACCTTCTCAGTATAAGGGTGGGGGCAGCGTGCGGAGCTAAGCCGGGTCGGGCAGGACCGCCGTGACATGCTGTATGCTGCCTGGCCATAATCTTGGTCGACGGGCGTAAAAAAGTCGCTGGAACTATCGGGAGCGGCATCCGCTGATGATTGGGCGCGTTCAAATACTGGCCGCATAGCGCAAGGGCCCGCTCACACACCGCGTAGGACGACTATGGAAATTCCAGTTATCCGATGTGGATGAATGGGTGCGCGCCGGGGGCCCAGCCGAAGAAGGCATGCAGGAAGAAAGTTGGGAGCGAAGAATGATCAGCAGTGTTCAAGATTACCCGGTCAGCCACTACTTCAACCCTGACGCCGCGCAGCGGTTCTTTATCCCGAAGTACCAGCGCGAGTATGTGTGGAAGCCGAAGGACTGGGAGGCGCTATTCAACGACCTTGAAGATTCGCCCAAGGGATATTTCCTAGGCTCGATCATATGCGTGAATAACCAAAGGGATTCGATGGCGGGTGGGCGCTTGGAATTGATCGACGGGCAGCAACGTTTCACCACAATCAGCCTGCTATTCTGCGCGCTTTACGATCGGCTGAAGGCACATTCGGACCCGGATGACGACTTCAATGTTGAGATGGTGAACCTCAAGAACCGGCTCTTTATCAAGTCGACCAATCAGTGGCGCTTTGAACCGAGCGAGCAGGCGCAGAACAAGGCCGATTTCCAGAAGGTACTGAGTGATCTCTTCCCGAAGCTGGTCGCGGTGCCCAAGGGGCTGAGCTACTATGGAAACCGGCGAATTGCCAGAGCCTATGGCTATTTCCGTGAGCGGTTGCAGGCGCTGAGCATAGAGCAAGTATTAGCGCTGCTGGATAAGCTGAAGGCGGCAATCTTGGTCAAGATCGAGGTGCCCAGCCACTCGGATGCCTTCGCTCTGTTCGAGACGATCAACAACCGAGGGATGCCGCTTTCGGCCATCGACATCATCAAGAACAACCTACTGGCCGAACTGGATAAGCGCCCTGATTACGGCATTGACCGGGCATTTGACGAGTGGAAAGACCTCATCGACCTGTTGCCCGACCCGGCGGTGCAGGAGCGCTTTCTGCGCCAGCTGTACAACATGTTCAAGTACCTCAAGCGGGTCGAGGTCAAAGGTTGCACGCGCGCCACACGCTCGAACCTGATCACCATCTACGACACCTTGTTGCGCAAGCGCCCGGTTTGGCTATTCGGTGCCCTGCAAGCTAAGGGTAAAACCTACTCAGCTCTGCTCAACTCCGGTATGGCGCGAGGTGAATGGGGAGACAGCGCCGCAGACGCCTTGCAGGACCTGCAGCGCTTGGGGGCCGCGCCGGCTTACGCGTTCTTGTTGTGGGCCAGTCAGGTCGCGCAGAGCCAGAAATGGAGTGAGGGCGATGCTGTGAGCTGCTTGGTCGCTTTACTTACCAAGTGGTTCTTCTGGCGCAACCTCACCGATATGCCGCCCACCCGCGAACTCGATCCGATGTTCATGGATTTGGTCAGCCACTTGCTGAAGCAGATCCGTGGCGGTGACATCAAAACTCTTGACGATTTCATCCAGCAGGCCGGTGATTGGTTGCTGGCACGGGCGGCCCCGCAGGATGTTTGCGAGTCGCGACTTAAGGGCGATGTGTACGTTGAGAATTACGACGCCACGCGGTTCATGCTGTGCAAGCTGGAAGAGGCGCACCAAACACGCGAAAACAGGCGGGACCTGTGGGCACATGACGCCAATGACCGCCCCGTCTTTACCGTCGAACACATCCTGCCGAAGACCGAGAACTTGGGGCAGGGGTGGGTGGCGATGCTCGAAGGTGATGAGAAAGGTTCAGCTGCAGCCATTCGCGAGCGCTGTGCCCACCAACTCGGCAACCTGACCCTAAGTGGCTACAACTCCAAGCTCGGCACGATGGAATTTTTGAAGAAGCGGGATCGCAAGAACGATCAGGGGGACTTCATCGGCTATCGCAATGGCCTGTACCTGAATGCGGATTTGGTCAGCCGAGGCGATTGGAACGAGGCCGCCATTGTGGCGCGAACAGACAAGATGTTCAAGGAGGTGAGGTCCCTCCTGAGCCTGCGGGAGGAGCAATAGATCATGCTCGTGTACGTCAACCATTTTCTGTTTGAGCCTGCGCAGGGCCTGGACCAGATCATGGAGTTCGTGGCCAAATGGGTGGGGCAGCGTGCAAAAAGTTATGTCGATGCCTCGCGGCTTGCCGAGGGAATCCGAGAGCTGAAGCTCAAGGACGGCAGTACATTGAGCTCACGCGCCACCTGGTCTCACGACAAAGGAAAGACCTATCCTTTCTGGTTCTGTGCGCAGCTTAGCCATCGAGATGAAAAAATTGCGGGCAGACGCTGGATTACTGAAATTGGTCTACACCAGGGAGCCGAAGGGCAGTCTATAGAGTGCTCTTTGCTGCTGAGGACCGACGAGATCAGCGCACGGGTTACCGCTTCCATTCAGGTGACTCGTCCCAAACTGGTCGAGCAACTCATCCAGTCATGCAACCCTCTCGGGCAAACTCCAGGCTTGAAGGTCAAACAACTGACGCTGGAAAGTGCATCAGCTTTTTTGCGTGAGGTGGAGCGCGACGAGCGGAGCTATCCGATTGTGATCCTGAGCGCCAATCGCGATAACGAATACCCGGTCGCCGCTGAGCGTTTGCGGTCAATATTGGTTGGGTTGGCAGACGTCGTTCGCGTGCCGGCCGAAGAAGACACGTTTGCCATTGAAGAGCTTGTTGGGCGCCGCTTCATGGCCTTTGGCGGGGCGCTCAACATTTTATTTCCTGGTCGCCAAGGTGATCGCGGGCTTTTCTATGAAACGGTACTGTTGCGCCCTGATGAGATTGCCGACCTTCTAGAAAGCGGCCATTCGATCGAGTCCGAGGTCTTATCCACGATAACGCATCGCACTAATCTACCATTTTCATGGCGGCATATTTCGCCGGAGAAAGTTAGGCAGGCCGCACTTCGTGCCCAGCTGGCGCAGATGATCGAACGGGCCAAAGCGAGTGATCAATTAGAGGAGATTAAGGAATACGTCGCTCTGCTGGAGTTTTCCGATAAGGAACTGCAGTCCAAAGACAAAGAGCTTGCACGCATTCGTTCCAATTACGAAGAAAAGGAACAAGAAGTTCGAGCGCTTCAGGCAGATATCACCAACCTCAAACATGCGTTGAGTGGGGTACAATCGAGTGAAGATGAAGGGGTGTACCTTGCGGAGTTCTTGGCGCCCTTACGCGACTCTGTTGCTGCCATTCGCAATGGACGTCCAAGTCTCCAGCAAACTGTGGATCTTATTGCCACGCTTTACTCGGATCGGCTCGTTTTTCTGGAGACCGCCAAGGGTTCCGCAAAGGAATCTGATCGTGGAGGATTCCGTCAGGGGGCGAAGGCATTCGATCTGTTGCAAAAGCTTGCGACTGAATATTGGCAGCAACTTGCTGACGGAAAAAGCGATCAACAGGCTAAGGCCGTGTTTGGGCAAAACGCTTATGCAGCTAATGAAGCCAGTACCTTGAGCAACGACGGCAAGCGTCGGCGCACTTTTAGCTACCATGGGCGTGACTTTCTAATGGAGAAGCACTTAAAGCACGGTGTGAAAGATAGCGTGGCCGAAACCCTGCGTGTGCATTTTGAATGGCTGGCTCACGAGAGGAAGATCATCGTCGGCCATTGTGGCAAACATCTGGATTTCTGATGAGGGCGACACCCCAAAAGTATAGGGCGACTACGGTTTGATCGGAAGCTGCCCACGCTCTCGCAACACGAGAAGCAATTGGGTCTTGTGCCATGCCACCTGCATCCCAAAGCCATTATGCGTCACCCGGGCCGCCCCGGTATCCAGGGCGTCCTGTGTGGGTTTCCCATCCGCCCGTAAGCCCGCGGCATCGATCAATTTCCCGAGCGCGATAGCCGAGAGCCCCACGGTTTTGGCGATCGTTGTCTGATTGGTCCAGCAATCCTGGTCGACGGGAGGCGCGCACGCGAAGCCAAGCGCCTGCTTGCTGAGGGCGTCGGCCTCACGGTTCTGTTCGCGCGGGATCCACGACAGGCGCACGCGGCCGATGCGGCGCACCAAAACCTGCGCGCGTTCGCACAAGGCCCACAACCCCGGCGCCTTGACGCCCCACGTGCCATCCACTTGGTTGATCACGAGCTGACTATCGCCTTGCACGATGAGATGGTGCACGTCCCGATGGGCCGCTTCCTCCAGCACGGCGATAAGCGCCTGGTATTCC
>JAKAXK010000146.1 GCA_021827145.1 Pseudomonadota bacterium | reverse complement strand
AGGCCCGCTTACCCATAACCAATTCCGGAACATAGGCGATCTTCCCGATTATTGGCGCGCAGACAGTCTGGCCCGGGGGTACGAATGCCCTACGTGCGGAAAGCCTCCCTGTCGTTGTACGGCATCCATTTTTATCCGGACCTTGCCGGCATGACCCAAACCGCAGGACTGCGGCGGGTTGTCTGTTGGGCGGCTTCCTGGGAGCGCCGTGGCCGGGCCGCCTGGGTGGCAAGCCATGTGCGAGCCGGATAGCTACCGGTTGGCGATACCCGTCCTTTTCTGTGGTCTATGTTTCACCTAGAATGGTCCTCATGCTTTTAGACATGACCTTTTTATCGCGCGCGGCAGTCGAGAGTTATCGTCCCGAAGGGCCGGCTGTCCTGATCTCGATTCGAGGCGTGGGCGACCCGATCTCTCTTATGGAGCCGGGCCCCTTGTACCAGGATGTCCTGCGAATCTGTTTTGGCGATCTCGCGGAGGAATACCCTGGATCCAGCCGTTTGTTGCCGTGGCCCGACAAGAATCCCTCCGGCGGCGATCTCACGATGACGGTCGGTCCCTACACCCAGGTCCTCCCCGATCTCTTGCACGCGCAGACCATTCTGGCGTTCTGGCGTCGCTATCAGGCAGACCCCGCGTCCTTCCATGGCGTGGTGCACTGCAAAGCCGGTCTCTCGCGGTCGGCAGCAGTCGCCTGGAACGCGTCCCGGCTCTTTGGGATTCCGCTGATAGGCGATCCCGAGCATGCCAACCCTCGCGTGTTGCGGTTGTTGGAGAAGGCCGAGGCCGAGGGGCACTGACAGGCTAGGCGTTTCCTGTCCCTCGCCAGTAACAGGCACCATGCAGCCAGCCGGTGAGAAGCCCCACGCTAAAGACCGCAGGCAGCTTGCCATGGGGGATGGAAGCGGTCTCCGCTCAAGACCAGGCGGCCCAGGAGTGTGATGGCGATAAGAGTTAAGGGGGCGTTGCCGTCGAGAGTGCGCAAGACCCTTAGCGCCCCACACGCGATGGTTGTGACCCAACACGGCCGCGAGCCGCAGGTTGAGAACGTCGCTCCCTATTTGGACTCATGAGGCCATGCCCGTTTTATGACAGATGCTCACGATATCACCCACGCCCTGCTGCCCATCGTAATGGGCGTCACAGGGCACCGCGATATTCAGGATCCGGAACAGATCCGCACCGTTTTGGACCGCGCGATTAAGAATATTCGGGATATGTATCCGTCCACGCCGCTTGTCGCCCTCTCAGCCCTCGCGGAAGGGGCCGACCGACTCTTTGCCCGCGCCGTTCTGGATGCCCACATCCCCTTGTATGTTCCGCTACCCTTCAGCGCGGAGGAATACGAAAAAGACTTTCCGGACAGTGTCGATGCGTTCCGTGCCCTCTGTCGCGAGGCCGAGGCGGTCTTTCCGATTCCTTGGGCGCCCGGAGTCGCCCCTTCGGACATCATGATGGCCCCGGGCGCTACGCCTCCTGCGCAGCGGGACTGGCAATACGCCTTAGCCGGGATTTATCTCGCGCAGCGCTCACACATCCTCTTTGCCCTCTGGGATGGACAGGAGGCGCGCGGGACGGGGGGAACGGCGCAGATCGTCCATTACCGCGTGCACGGCCATCTCGATGCCCAGGGATGGTCGGAAGACGATCGTCTACTCATGCAGTCCGTCGCCCCCACAAGCCTGCTCGATGAACCCGAACCCAGCGGGGTCTGTCATGTACGGGTGCGCCGCCAGGGGGCGCCGCCGGTACCGGAGGGCGTGTCCGCTGTGTGGATACCCGCAGGCGGTCCTGATTATGAATCGCTTCATCGCCTGAATGACTACAATCGCCGCGCCCGAGGCTTAATGAAAAAGTCATCCCCCGATTCCCCCAATTCCTCAGAATGCTCAGATTCCTCAAGTCAACCCACGGTGGTGGAACAGGAATCGGCGAAGCTCACCCGGAAATATACGATCGCGGACGCATTGGCCAAGTCCGAGATCCAAGACCTACGGACGCATTTCCAATACATCTTCTGGATGGCCGGGGGCATGATCGTGAGTCATGAGCTGTACGTCGAGGGGCAGCCAATCTGGGCGTGGCTCCCCAACTGGGTGTGGCTTTTGGTGTATCTCCTGCTCCTTACGGGCATCGGCTGGCAGGTCTGGCGCATGCGTCATCATCAAAAAACTGCCGAGGCCGTCGACGATCGGGCCTTGGCCGAGGGCCTCCGGGTGCAGCGGGCGTGGTTTCGTGCCGGATTGCCGGATCTGGTGTCGCAGCGCTATCTGCGCCGCTATAGCGAAGGCCTAGGATGGATTCGACAGGCCCTGCGGGGCGCCAGTCTCGCCTATCACGCCGACGCCAAGACCGCGGATATCCAACGAGTCGACACATGCTGGGTCCAAGACCAGAGGGACTACTATGCAGGCAGCGTGAAGCGGCGCGGGGCGGTCGTTCGCCCGCTCTCCCGGGCGAGTGTCGTGTTTTTTGCAGCGGGCGTCATCCTGGTGTTAGTGACCTTGCCGATTCGTATCGTCGATTGGATGCCCCAGTATTCGGTCTTGCCCCGCGTCCTGGATTTCTTGATCGGGCTCTTTCCGGCCGTAGCCGGTCTGCTCTCGGGTTATCTGGAGTTCGCCGCCTACGAAGACGACATCCGCGAGCATGAGCGGGCCCACGGGCTCTTTGCGAGGGCCTCGCACAAGCTTGCGGGAGACTATCCGCTTTCCGAGAAACAGACCCTGATCCGCGAACTGGGCATAGAAGTCTTGATTGAGCACGCCAATTGGGCGATTCTCCATAAAAACCATGACGCCAAGGCCCCTTCGGGGTGATCAAGGCCGGACGCCGCACCGATGGGGGGTGTGGCGGTTGCCAATAACGCCGTATCGACCCAACGACACCCCCTTTTTAGGAGCGTTTTGATGGACACTTCTGCTGATACCCGCGTGGACGATCGCCCTACTTGCCCCGATTGTGGGTCATCCAACACGACTTTCAAAAAGAAGGCATCGGAATGGGAATGCCAGGATTGCGAACACCGCTTTCCGACCCCGCATGCCGCGGGCATGGGGCGGATCGATCTTTCCCAAAAGACCGGTGACCCCAAGCGTATCTTCTTTAGTTACGGACACGACGGCAACCGGGAGCTCGTCGACCGCTTCAAGGGGGATCTCGAGAAACGCGGCCATGAGGTCTGGATCGACTACAAAGAAATCGGCACCTGGGACGATTGGCGCGGCCAGATTACGGCAGGCATCGCTCAGTCGCAATTGGCGATCGCCTTCTTGAGTAAGCACGCCACCCGCGATCCGGGTGTCTGCCGCAACGAAGTGGCCATGGCCCTCGATCGATTCTTCACCGTGTACCCCATCCTCATGGAGCCGCTGGATCAGGTGTCTCCGCCGGTCACCATCAGTCACATCCAGTGGCAGGATTTAAGCCGTTGGCGCGCGATCCTTGCGGGCACGGTGCCCGATATCAACTGGGATCGCTGGTACGAAGCACGGCTAATCGAGATCGTCGACCTAGTGGAAAGCCAGGCGGGCCATTTTGGCGGGGAGATCCAGGTCCTGGAGAACGTTTTGCGGCCCCTCTCGTTTACGAGTGAGATCACCCGCCATATACCGTCCTTTACCGGACGCCAATGGGTGTTTGAGGCCTACAAAGACTGGCTAGAGAACCAACCCCAGTCGCGCTTGTTCTGGATCCAGGGGGGGGCGGGTATCGGTAAAACGGCGCTCGCCGCCGTACTTACCAACAATTATCCCTCCGCGATCGTATCCGCCTGGTTTTGCCGCTCTGACAGTATCGAGCGGCGCGACCCGCGGCGCGCCCTACAGACGATCGCCTTACAATTGGCCGCGCGCTTGCCGGATTATCGCACGCGCCTCTTACAGGCGCTCGCGCTCACCGCCACAGCCCCCGACAGTGCGCAAGGGGCCGCGCGCGAGAACTTAGCCAAACTGACACCCGCGGATCTTTTCCATCGCCTATTGAAGCAGCCGCTTGCGGGACTCATTCCACGGGACCACAAACTGGTCGTCGTCATCGACGCCCTGGATGAAGCCACCGACAGCGAGGGGAATAATCCCCTGACCGATCTGCTGGTAACCGATCTCGCCGCCTTGCCGGACTGGTTGTCGTTTGTGGTGACCAGCCGACCGGACCCGGCCATTGTGCATCGTTTGGCGCGCTTTAAGCCGTTCCCGCTGGATGCCGCGGATGCGCGCAACCGCGCAGACCTGGAGCACTACATCGCGCAGGCCCTCTTGGCGCGACCCGCGCTTTGCGCAGCTGGCCCCGAGTCGGCAAAGGCCCTCACCGAGACCCTCCTGGCGCGCAGTGAAGGCATGATGCTCTACCTGCGCTTGATCTTCGAGGCCTATGACGCGGGGGTCTTGGATCGAGAGGGTGTGTCCCAGACGCCGCAAGGCCTAGGCGCCCTGTATGCGGCCCAATTCCGCCAACGGTTCCCGCAAGCGGTCTATGACCAAGAGGTCAAACCCTTGCTGCGGCTCCTGTTGGCGGCTTTGGGCCCGTTGCCGGAGGGCCTCGCCCGAGAAGTCCTGGCCCAGGACCTGGAGACCTGGCAACGCCATCGCGACAAGCTTGCGAGCTTTCTTATCCGTAAGGACAATGGCCTGCTCCTGTTTCATAAAACCCTGACCGAGTGGCTCCTCAGCGAAGCGGCCGGAGACTATCGGGTGGACCCCGCTACCGCGCGCAAGCATCTGGCGGAAGTCCTGTGGGCCGATTATGAGACCCATCAGGAATCCCCCCTGGAGATGGTCTGGACAGACCCCGTGGGGCAATGGTTACCCCACTGGCTGGACGTGCTCTTCGCCGATCAAGGCCCGGAAAAGCTCGCCACCCAGATGAACAATTTCGCGTGCTTTCTTCAGGAAAAACGAGCGCTGTATCGCAAGGCCGAGCCGCTCTATCGACAGGCGCTGGCGATTCGTCAAAAGGTGCTGGGGCCGGAGCATTCCGATACCGCCACGAGCCTCAATAACCTCGCCGTTTTGCTCCGGGATCAAGGCCGTCTCGAGATCGG
>JAKAXK010000145.1 GCA_021827145.1 Pseudomonadota bacterium | reverse complement strand
CATTGCGACGTATTCTGGGGACCCATGTGACGCAGCGCGGCTCGCTCGTGGGGCCCGAGCGCCTGCGCTTTGACTTCAGCCACGGGCAGGCGCTCACGGCGGCGGAGCTTGCCAGCATCGAGTTGTCGGTGAACGAGGCGATCCGCGCCAATAGCGAGGTCTCGGTCTCGCAGATGGCGCTCAATGAGGCCGTGAACAGTGGGGCCATGGCCTTGTTCGGGGAAAAGTACGGTGACCGCGTGCGGGTGGTGGCCATGGGGGCCTATTCCACGGAGCTCTGCGGCGGCACGCATGTGACGCGCACGGGCGACATCGGGCTCTTCAAGATATTGACGGAGTCGGCGGTGGGGTCGGGCGTGCGGCGCATCGAGGCCGTGACCGGGCAGGCCGCCCTCGACTATGTGCGTTCCCTGGAGACGCGCTTGAATGATGCCGCGGAGGCCCTTGGGGCGAGCCGTGAGGAACTGGTGGATCGCGCCTTGCGCATGAAGGCCCGCGCCGAGGCCCTGGAAAAGGAGCTGGGCGCGGCGCGCGCCAAGGCCGGGCTGGCCGCGAGCCGTGATCTGGCCACTGAGGCCGTGGATCAAGGGGGAGTGAAGACCCTGGTGGGCCGCCTGGACGTGGACGTAAAGGGCCTGCGCGAGGCGATGGATCGCTTGAAGGGTCAGTTGCGCCACGCGGCCGTGCTGCTGGCCTCGGTCGCGGACGGACGCGTAACCTTGATCGCGGGCGTTACGCCCGACGTGACCGCGCGCATAAGCGCGGTCGAACTCGTGAACGAGGCGGCACGGGTCCTGGGTGGCAAGGGCGGCGGGCGGCCGGAGTTGGCCCAGGCGGGTGGCACCGACAATGGGGCGCTCGAACAGGCCCTGGAGGCGGGGCGCGCCTATCTGCGGTCCAAGCTCGTATAAAAAGAGGGGGTTTTTCGTTTACAGCCAAGGAAGGGCGCGGTAATCTGCGCGTCTTTCAAAACGTCAAGATCCCCAATCTATGTCATTGCTTGTGCAGAAGTACGGCGGCACCTCCGTCGGGACCGTGGAACGTATCCAGACGGTGGCCAAGCGCGTCGCGGCCGAGCGCGCCCGCGGCCATGACATGGTGGTGGTAGTGTCGGCCATGAGCGGCGAGACCAACCGCCTACTGGGGCTGGCCCGTGCCATCCATTCCGACGCCCCACCCCGCGAGGTCGATGTGCTGCTCGCCACGGGCGAGCAGGTCACCATTGCGCTGCTCAGCATGGCCTTGGAGCAGATCGGCTGCCCGGCGCGGTCCTATACCGGCGCCCAGGTCCATATTCGCACGGACAATGCCCACGGCAAGGCCCGCATCACCGCCATTGACGACGCACGCGTGCGCCAGGACCTCGCTTCGGGGCGCGTGGTCGTGATCGCCGGATTCCAAGGTGTGGACGAAGAGGGCAATATCACGACCCTGGGACGCGGTGGCTCGGATACCACGGCGGTCGCCATGGCCGCGGCCCTGAAGGCGGATGAGTGTCAGATCTACACGGATGTGGATGGCGTATATACGACCGACCCGCGCGTCTGTCCCCAGGCGCGGCGGTTGGAGCGTATAACGGTCGAGGAGATGCTCGAACTCGCCAGTCTCGGCGCCAAGGTCCTGCAGATCCGTTCGGTGGAGTTCGCGGGCAAGTATCGCGTGCCCCTGCGGGTCTTGTCGTCGTTTGACGACGGCCCCGGAACATTGATCACCTATGAGGAATCGAATATGGAGCAGGCGCTGATATCGGGGATCGCGTTTAGCCGGGACGAGGCCAAGCTGACCATCAAGGGTGTTCCCGACGAGCCGGGCGTGGCCTATCGCATCGTGGGTGACGTGGCGCACGCCAATATCAACGTAGACATGATCATCCAGAACGTGGGGGCTGACAAGACCACGGACTTCACGTTTACGGTCCCGCATGCCGATTATCGTCAGGCGCGGCAGATCCTGGAGGCGACCGCGGCAGCCTTGAAGGCGCGCGAGGTGTGGGGCGATGAGCGTATCGCCAAGATCTCGGTGGTGGGTGTGGGCATGCGGTCGCACGCCGGGATCGCAAGCACCATGTTCCGTGTTTTAGGTGAAGAAGGCATCAATATCCAGATGATATCGACATCTGAGATCAAGATATCGGTCGTGATCGATGAGAAATATCTGGAACTGGCGGTCCGCGCGCTCCACAGCGCCTTCGGCCTCGACGCCGATACGGTCGCCGCGGTGCCATTGGCATAGAAGCTGCAAGAGGATGAGTCGGCGGGCGTCGTCTCAGGGACGAACAGTCACAGGGGAGTGGGCCCGTAGAGGCCCTTACGGGGAGCCGGATACCAGGAAGGCTCCAGGCAGGCTTTAAGGAGAGCGGCGATATGCTGATTCTGACGAGACGTATCGGAGAAACGCTCAATATCGGCGACCAGGTGCAGGTCACGGTGCTGGGTATCAAGGGCAATCAGGTCCGCATTGGGGTCAACGCCCCGAAGGATGTCCCCGTCCACCGCGAGGAGATCTACGAGCGCATCCAGAAGGAGCGCGAGATTGTGGTGGTGGAGGAGGAGACGCATAAGGACTGATCCTCTCTATAGACTTTCCTGAAACGTCCGCACACGGTATGCTGTGCGCTCTCAAGGAGAGATGGCCGAGCCGGTCGAAGGCGCTCCCCTGCTAAGGGAGTATGGGGTCAAAAACTCCATCGAGGGTTCGAATCCCTCTCTCTCCGCCATCATTCGGAACGAATGTGGGTCGTCCGAGGCGGCAAGTATGATTCGCTCGCCGTCACGCGTAGGCGATGCGCGACCGAAGCCTGGGTTGGAGGCTGGCGCAAAGCATGGCGACGCTTTATAATGCGGCGCCTTGCCGATCCGCAGGCGGTCGGTAAAAAGGAGGCGCTCGGGGGCATCAGGCCTGAGCGAGACGCTTCCAGACACCCCGAAGGACGGGGAAGGGCAGTGCGGACGATAATCGTCCCCTCATGGGTAGTTCCCACACAACGCGCCCGTAGCTCAGTTGGATAGAGTACCTGGCTACGAACCAGGGGGTCGGGAGTTCGAATCTCTCCGGGCGCACCATTAAATTAAGCACCTACAGTAGTCCCTGCGAGCCGCAAACCTGGATATGCCATAACCCTGCCATAACGCGTATGGCAAAAAAGGGGGCAGGCATGGCGACATTCCGCAAACCCAAGCTCCCGGGTGGCCGCGACCGCCGCTTGGTCGACCGACCCAGCTCGGATGTTCTTTTTTGTCGACATGGATCTGCTGATGGCGGCCTTGCTGGGAAGTATGGCGGAAAGCTCCCATCGGTTGTGTCCGTCAAGTTGTGCAAATTCCTTCCTGGTATGAGGGAGGGTTTCATCAGGCCGCCCGCAGCCGTTCGCGGCGCTGCTCCTGAAGCAGGTCCATGTTGAGGTAGCGATTGTTCTCAAGCCACGCTTCATGGGTCTCGACGCAGAGGGCCCGGATGAGGCGCAGGCAGGACTCGGTATTGGGGAAGATCCGCACCACCCGGGTGCGGCGCTTGATCTCTTCATTTAAGCGCTCCAGCATGTTCGTGCTCTTCAGGTGCTTGTGGTGGGCCCAGGGGAGACGGTAAAAGGTCAGCGTCTCGCCGATATGGTCCTCGGGATCGTGGGTACACTCACCTGGACGATCGATGGCAAGGCGATCGCCGTCGGACCCGGGCAAGCCGTATGTATCCCGCGCGGCGCCGTCCACAGGTTTGACAATTTCGGTACCGAAGATGCGAAGCAGCTGTCGAGCGTGACTCCAGCCATCATGGGACCGGGCTACTTCCGGGAAGCGAGCGCGCTCGTCAATGCCGCCACCAGCGGGCCACCAGACACGGCCACGATGGTCGAGATCTTCCGCAAACACGGGATGACTATTGCCGCGCTGCCGCCGACACGCTAGTTCCTCGTGCGGAAGCGAGCTTATCTCTGGAGAGGTAGTAACGTAGGAAGCGGGTCTTACTGGTCGGCCTTGATCAGGCGACGGTGGACGATTCGGTTCCGGCGCTACCGCCGGGCAGGATGGCGGAGAAGGTCCCCGCTGGGGTCTAAATAGCCCTCGCCGATATGAGCGGGCGCGCCGACCCATCGAATGACGGGTTCCCGGAAGGCTGACCGGGACGCTGAGTGTCTCTTGCTGGCCGATTGTACGCACTTGCTATGGCGCCACAAAGCTGTCGTTGGCGATGGGCATCACGTTTCGACCGACGGATAGCGGTGCAGGAGATTGAACACGTACTCCCGGGCACACGCTGCCGTAGCATGAGCCGTCTAATTCACTCGTAGGCGGGCGCACATTCCTGTCGCGTCAACGAGTCAGGGACGTCAACGCTTCATTCCTGAACCGCGTTCGAGCACCCCAAATTGGCTCATTGTCCGGCGCGGGTAGGTGAATGGGGAATTGACCGACGTGCGACACGATGCTCGCCAGATCGCATGGAACTTGCCCGCCGGAATGATGATCGCGCGCTCATGCGCCCGGATCTTGGCGCACCCGCGAGAGTACGGCCTCAAAAGCGCCGAGGCGCGCGGCATAACGCTCATCCACCACCTCCTTGACAGCCTGCTGTGCCACGCGCGGCGAGCCGGAATTGAACGGGGGATGCGGATCGTATTCGAGGGAGAGTTGCACGGCCTGCGCGATGTCGGGCCCGGCGATCTCTGCCATCAAGGTGAGCGCAAAATCGATACCCGCCGTGACGCCGCCACCCGTGAATCGGTTGCCGTCACGAACAACGCGTTCTTTCACGGGGATTGCGCCCACGCGTGGCAGCAGATGGTGATAGGCCCAATGCGTCGTCGCCTTTCTGCCCCGCAGAAGGCCCGCGGCGCCGAGGATGAACGCTCCCGTACAGACGGACGTGACATATTTCGCCGCCGCGCTCTGCCGGCGTACGAATGCCATGGTCTCTTCATCCTCCATCGCCTGATCGACGCCGAATCCGCCCGGAATGCAGAGAAGATCGAGCGTCGGGCAATCGGCAAAGGTCGTCGTCGGCATGAGCATGAGCACCGAATCCGATGCGACGGGTTGAAGCGTCTTGGCCACGACATGTAGGGT
>JAKAXK010000027.1 GCA_021827145.1 Pseudomonadota bacterium | reverse complement strand
AGAACGTCATTAACACGAAGAGGCCCAGAATGACCGCAAACGCGTAATGATAGATATAACCGGATTGGAGGCGCCGCCCCCAGGCCGCGAGCCGTCCAATAAGACGCGCCGTGCCGTTCACCAGGGCGCCATCGATGATCTGCACGTCGCCTACGCGCCAAAGGAAGCGGCCCAAGGCGCGCGCGCCGCGCGCCGCGCCTTGCTCATAGAGCTCATCGAAACCGTACTTGGCGCACAGAATGGCATAGACCGTATGCAGGCCCCGCGCCATCCGCTCGGGCAGTTCCGGCCTGTAGATATACATGTACCAGGCGGCCGCGATACCCGCCAAGGCCAGGTACAGGGGCGCCGAAACAAAGGCCGTCTCGATGAAGGCCCACACCCCGTGATAATGAGGGGCCATGCGCGCCAAGGGGTTATTCACCGACCGTACATAGATGGCGCCCTCGAAAAAATGGCCGAAGAGTAGCGGCCTCATGAGCGCGAGGCCAGCCAGGACCGAGGGAATGGCCAGCATGATGAGCGGCACCGTCACGACCCATGGCGACTCGCGCAGATGGTGACGGGCACGGGCATCCATGCGCGGCTCCCCATAAAACGCCATAAACAGCATGCGAAAAGTATAGAACGCCGTCACAAACACGCCTGCAAGTACCGCCACGAACGCGTAGTTCGCGCCGGGCAGCGAAGAGCGGGCCACCGCATCGATGATCACGTCCTTGGAGAAGAAGCCCGCAAAGGGCGGTATACCGGCCAGCGCCAGAGAACCGATCCAGGTGGCGGCGAAGGTAATGGGCATATACCGCCGCAGACCACCCATCTTGCGCAGATCCTGTTCGTGATGCAGCGCGATAATGACCGAACCGGCGGCGAGGAACAACAAGGCCTTGAAAAACGCATGCGTCACGAGATGGAAAATAGCGGCCGCGTAGGCCGACGCGCCGAGCGCCGCCGTCATATAACCAAGCTGCGAAAGCGTGGAATAGGCGATGACACGCTTAATGTCGGTCTGCACCATGCCAAGCAAGGCCATGAAAAAAGCGGTCGACGCCCCCACCAGCAGCACCACATCACGGGCCACGGGGGACAACTCGAAAAGCGGCGACATCCGCGCCACCATGAAGATGCCGGCCGTGACCATGGTGGCGGCGTGTATGAGCGCCGATATCGGCGTGGGGCCCTCCATGGAGTCGGGCAGCCAGACATGGAGCGGCATCTGCGCCGACTTGCCCATGGCGCCGATGAACAGGAGCACACAGATCACGGTCAGCATACTCCAGGAATCGTGGCTGCCGAGCCACAGCTTGGCGTGGATAGCGGCGGGGGCGTGCGAAAACACCGTGGCGTAGTCGAGGCTATGGAACACTGTGTAGATCGCGGCAATACCGAGAATAAAGCCGAAGTCCCCCAGCCGATTGACGAGAAAGGCCTTGAGGCTCGCGAAGATTGCCGACTCCCGCGTATACCAAAAGCCGATCAAGAGGTAAGAAACGAGACCCACCCCTTCCCAACCAAAGAAGAGCTGCATGAAGTTGTTGGCCATAACCAGCATCAGCATGGCAAACGTGAAAAGCGAGATATAACTGAAGAAACGCTGATAACCCGGGTCACCGCGCATATAGCCAATGGTGTAGATATGGACCATGAGCGAGACGAAGGTGACCACCACCATCATAAGAACGGTGAGCGGGTCGATCAGGAAGCCCACGACCAGCGGAAGGTGCCCGGCGTAGCCCCAGGTATAGACGGTGGCGTCAAGGTCGTGCCCGGACATCACCTGGGGCAAGGCGTATCCCGCCGACAAGGCGAAGGCCACCGCCACTCCGAGGATAGTGACGCGATGCGACCAGGTGGGCCCTAAGACCCGGCCGAAGATCCCGGCGATCAGGGCGCCCGCGAGACACACCAAGGGGATCGCCCCATACAGCGAAAGCGCGGAGACCATGGCGCTAGCCCTTCAAGGTATCGAAATCGTCGACATTGATCGTGCGACGATTACGGAACAAGACGATGAGGATGGCGAGACCGATGGCCGACTCGGCGGCGGCGACCGTCAGGATGAAGAAGACAAAAACCTGTCCCGACATACCCCAAAGGTAGTGCGAGAAGGCCACGAAATTCAAATTGACCGCGAGCAGAATGAGCTCGATCGCCATCAACAACACCACGAGGTTCTTGCGGTTCAGGAATATACCGACGACGCCGATCGCAAACAGCGCCGCCGCCAAGATCAGATACTGCGACAGTGAAACCACAGACCTCTCCCCTTATTTATTGGAATGTGCGGCGTCAAGCCTTCGGCTCCGTCCGCATCTTAACGATTCGCATCCGATCCTGGGCCCGCACCTCGACCTGGCGGGCCGGGTCCTGGTATTTTGTGTCCGGCCGCCGGCGCATGGTGAGCGCAATGGCGGCGATGATAGCGACCAGAAGAATGACGGCAGCGATCTCGAACGGATACACGTATGTCGTGTACAACAGGATACCGAGTGCGCGTGTATTACTGTAATGGGGATGCGCGACATGGGCAGCGGCATGCGCGAGGCGGCCCGCAGCGAATTGTTTGGGCCCCACAGCCAGCGCGATCTCCGCAACCATGAGGACCGCCACGAGCCCGCCCACCGGGAGGTAATCGGCGAACCCCTGCCTTAAGACCGCGAGGTTGACGTCGATCATCATCACCACGAACAAGAACAGCACCATGACCGCCCCGACATAGACGAGCACGAGCACGATGGCGAGAAATTCCGCCTTCAAGAGCATCCAAAGGCAGGCGGCGCTGACAAAGGCCAACACCAGGAACAGCGCTGACTTCACGGGGTTACGGATGGTTACGACCATGGCGGCCGAGCCCAGCAGTACCGCCGCAAAAAAAGTAAAGACCGCGTCTTCGAACGTCATGGCCCCCCGCCCCTATCGGTATCGCGCATCGGCGGCGCGATCGGCCGCGATCTCTTTTTCGTATTTGTCGCCTATGGCAAGCAGCATCGACTTCGTGTAAACGAGATCGCCCCGCTTTTCGCCATGGTAATCGAAGATGCGCGTCTCCACGATCGAATCCACGGGACACGACTCCTCGCAAAACCCGCAGAATATGCACTTCGTCAGATCTATGTCATAGCGCGTCGTGCGCCGCGTCCCGTCGTCACGCTGCTCGGACTCGATCGTGATGGCAAGCGCCGGGCAGACCGCCTCGCACAGTTTGCAGGCGATGCATCGCTCCTCACCATTGGGGTAACGCCGCAAAGCGTGCAAACCCCGAAAGCGCGGCGACTGCGGCGTACGCTCATCCGGATACTGCACCGTGATCTTGCGCGCGAAGAAATGCTTGCCCGTGAGCGCGAGTCCTTGCAGAAGCTCGATGAGCAGAAAGCTATGCAGGTATTTCCGTATCGCTTTCATCAGGAACCCCCCGCTAACGGTAAAACAAGAAAGCCCACGGCGTGAAAAAAATCACCAAGCCCATGACCCCGATCCAGACCAGGGTCACCGGGATCAGCACCTTCCATCCAAGCCGCATGATCTGGTCATAGCGATAGCGCGGGAAAGTCGCGCGCAGCCACAGGTACAGGAACAGAATCACCGAGACCTTGAGCAGGAACCAAACGAGCGGCGGCACCCAGGTAAAGGGCGCGAAGTCGAAAGGCGGAAACCAGCCACCCAGAAACAGGATCGCGGTCAAGGCCGAAAGCAGGATCATATTCGCATATTCGGCCAGGAAAAAGAGCGCGAACGTCATCCCTGAGTATTCCACGTGGAATCCGGCCACGATCTCGGACTCACCCTCGGCAACGTCGAAGGGCGCACGATTGGTCTCCGCGACACCCGAAATGAAATAGACAAGGAACAAGGGGAAGAGCGGCAAAAAGAGCCAATGCCAGAACCCGCCGGCTTGGTCCAGCGCAATCTGGCGGAGGTTCAAGGTGCCGACCGACATGAGCACACCCACGAGCGCAAAACCCATGGCAATCTCATAGGCCACGATCTGGGCCGCCGAGCGCAGACTGCCCAGGAAGGCGTACTTGGAGTTCGAGGCCCAGCCGGCGATGACCACGCCGTACACCCCCATGGAGGTCACCGCGAGCACGAACAAGAGGCCCGCGTTGACATTGGCGAGCACCAGGGTGCTGGTAAATGGCACGACTGCCCAAGCCACAAGCGCCGGCAGAAGTGCCAAAACCGGCGCCCCGATGAACAAGGCCTTGTTGGCCCCCGAGGGCACGATGATCTCTTTGAGAAGGAGCTTCACGCCGTCGGCGATGGGCTGCAGCCAGCCCCGCGGACCCACCCGGTTCGGACCGATCCGTACCTGCATATACCCTATGACCTTGCGCTCAGCGAAGGTCAGATAGGCCACGCTCAACATGAGCGGGCCGACGATCGCCACGATCTTGACCAAGTCCCACAGCAGGAGCTGCGACCAGACCGGCAAATTGCCCCACAGCGCCGTTAGCTCGCTCATGCGTCAGATCCGCCTCACGCTCAAGGTCCCGGACCACGGCAAGCGCGCGGTCTCCTCTATGGCGGCCGCGATAAAGGCGGCCCCCTCCGGGACTCGGTTATCGATCGCAACTTCGAGGACCGCGTCCGCGTCCCCCATCTGGACCCGCACCATAGTCCCCGCAGAGAGCTCGAGCCGCAGGGCCTGTGCCTCGTTCAGGCCCAGAATCGGCTGCCCCCGATCGGCTGTCCGGTGCAGGACCTCGGAACGACGCACGAGACTGTCGGAGTCATATAAGCCCACCTCCGCGATGCGCTCCAGCCCTGGCTCGGGCGACTCGCGACCGGCAAGCGCCATGGGCTGGTACGGGAGAGAGACCGCCGACACATCGCCGATCGCCTCGCGAATGGCGGCGACGGTATCGTAGGCAAGCCCCGGCACGCCACACTTCTCGGCCAGGACTCGCAGGATTTTCCAGCCGGGACGCGCCTCGCCGCGCGCAGTCACTGCCGCCTCGAACGCCTGCCAGCGCCCCTCACCGTTCACGCAGGATCCATCGGTCTCGGTAAACGGCGCCATGGGCAGAAGGACATGCGCATAATCCAGGGCCTCGGACCGAAAGGCCGACAAGGCCACCACGAAGCGGGCCGCGCGTAAGGCCGAAAGCGCGCGACCGCCGTCCACACTATCGATGCCGGGCTCGGCGTCCACCAGCAGGAAGCCCTTCTGGCTGCCATCCCACAGGGCCCGCGCCGGACGTCCGCCGTTCACGCGCGCGCTACCCAGAGCCTCGCGATGCGGGACCACACCCGCGAGCCACAAACCCGCGGAATTGCCGGGCGGCAAGCGACCCACTGTGGCCCCCGTCATCTCCCCCAAACAGGCGGCGAGAGACCGCAGCACGGCCGCCTGCGGATGGGAATCGGCGAGCGCCCCGAGCAAAATTGCCGGGCGTTCGGCCACACACAGCCACGCGGCCGTCTGGATCTCGGTCTCGCTCGCGGATAAGCCCTTGGTCCACGACGCAACGTCGGGTGGCAAAGCGGACCCGGTACAGGCCGCCACCGCGACCAGTAGTCGTCCGACCGCCTCCGGGAGCTTGCTCGGGGCCACTATGGTCTTGCCCGCGAGATCGAAGGTGAAGGCAAAATCCATGGGGTTGATGGCCGCGATCTTGGCGCCATCGAGAAAGGCCTTGCGCAGCCTATGGGCCAGCAGGGGCTGTTCCTTGCGGATATTGCTGCCAATGAGGATCACGGCATCCAGGCGCTCGAGTTCGGCGATCTCGACCCCGAGCGCGGGATAGGCGGGGGCGCCGGCATCGTCGCGGAAATCCCCCTCACGCAACCTGTGGTCGACATTGTCGGACCCAAGGCCGCGCACAAGACCTTGCAGGAGATAGCCTTCCTCCACCGTCGCCTGCGCGGATGCCAGACCCGCGAGCGCCGACGGGCCGTCCTGCGCTATCACGTCCCGCAGCCCCTGGGCGGCCGTCTCGAGTGCCACATCCCAATCGACCTCGCGCCAGCTGTCACCCTCCCTGACGAGCGGGACCAAAAGCCGTGTCTCGGCATCCAGCGCCGTGTAGCTGAAGCGGTCACGGTCCGAGATCCAGGTCTCGTTTAATGCCTCGTGCTCGCGTGGCAACACGCGCATCACCTTATTGCGGCGCGTCTCGACCAGGATATTGGTGCCTACACAATCGTGCGGGCTCACCGAGGGCTTGGCGATCAGCTCCCAGGAGCGGGCCGTGTAGCGAAACGGCTTGGAGGTCAGTGCGCCTACCGGGCAAAGATCGATCATATTGCCAGAGAGCTCCGACTCCACCGTGGCCTCGACGTAGGTACCGATGCGCATATGCTCGCCACGACCGGTCGCGCCCAACTCCATGATGCCGCCGATCTCCTGACCAAAACGCACACAGCGCGTGCAATGAATGCAGCGGGTCATTTCCGTCGATATCAAGGGCCCTATGTCTTGATCCTTGACGATGCGCTTGGCCTCGGTGAAGCGCGAAATGTCGCGCCCATATCCCACCGCCAGATCCTGCAGATCGCATTCCCCGCCCTGATCGCAGATCGGGCAATCGAGGGGGTGGTTTATGAGCAGGAACTCCATCACGCCCTTCTGCGCCGTCTGGGTCTTCTCCGAGCGTGTCGAGACCTTCATGCCTTCGGTCACGGGCGTGGCGCAGGCCGGCACCGGCTTGGCAACGCGCTCCACGTCCACGAGACACATGCGGCAATTGGCGGCGACCGAGAGGTGCTTGTGGTAGCAGAACCGCGGGATATAGATCCCCGCCGCCTCGGCGGCCTCGATCACCATGGCGCCCTCTTCCACCGCGAGCTGTTTGCCATCGATCTCGATATGCAGCATCGTCGCCCCTCCGCTCCTCACGCTGCCGCCGCCGTCGGACAGCAGCCGCGCTCAATATGGGCCTCAAATTCTTCCCGGAAATTCTTGATGAAGCTTATGACCGGCAGCGCCGCCGCATCCCCCAAGGCACAGATGGTCCGTCCCTCTATCTTCTTTGCCATATCCGTCAAGAGATCCAGGTCCTGCATCCGCCCCTCGCCCTGCTCTATGCGGTGCAGCACCCGCGCAAGCCACCCCGTGCCTTCACGACAGGGCGTACATTGGCCGCACGACTCCTCATAATAGAAATGCGAGATGCGTTCGAGAGCGCGCACCATGCAGGTCGTATCATCCATGACGATCACCGAGCCCGCGCCCAACATGCTGCCCGCCTTGGACAAGGCATCGTAGTCCATCGTCAGATCCATCATGATCTCGCCGCGCACGACCGGCACCGAGGAACCGCCGGGGATCACCGCCTTCAACTTACGCCCCCGCCACACGCCGCCCGCCATTTCGAGCAGCTTGGCAAAAGGCGTTCCCAGGGGGACCTCGTAGTTTCCGGGCCGGTTCACATGCCCGGATACGGAAAAGATCTTCGGGCCGCCGTTATTGGGCTTGCCAATCTCCAGGAACCATTGGCCGCCGTGGCGCATGATCGCCGGGATCGAGGCCAGGGTCTCGGTGTTATTGATCGTCGTCGGGCGCCCATAGAGACCATAGCTCGCAGGGAACGGTGGCTTGAAGCGCGGCTGACCTTTCTTACCCTCGAGCGACTCCAGGAGCGCGGTCTCTTCACCGCAAATATAGGCCCCGCCCCCTCTATGGACGTGCAGCTCGAAATCAATGCCCGAGCCCAGGATGTTCTTGCCGAGATAACCTGCGGCGCGGGCCTCGACGAGGGCCTCTTCGAAGCGCGCGATCGGTTCGTAGAACTCGCCACGGACGTAGTTGTAGCCCATGGTCGCGCCGATGGTATAGCCTGCAATCGCCATACCTTCGATCAAGGCATGAGGGTTGAAACGCAGGATGTCGCGGTCCTTGAAGGTTCCGGGCTCGCCCTCGTCAGAGTTGCAGACGATGTATTTCTGACCCGGCGCATTACGCGGCATGAAGCTCCACTTAAGGCCGGTCGGGAAGCCCGCGCCGCCACGGCCGCGCAACACCGACTTCTTGATCTCGTTCACGATCTCATCCGGCGGCGTCCTTTCACTCAGGATGCGCCGCCATGCTTGATAACCACCATCGCTTTCGTAGACGCCGAGCGTCCACGAACGATCGTGATGCAGGTTCCGAAAACAGACCTCGTTCGCCATGCTTACTCCAAGCCCGCCAGAATCTCATCGATGCGGTCGGGCGTCAGATTCTCGTAGTAGGTCTTGCCGATCTGAAACATGGGTGCGCCCCCGCAGGCTGCGAGGCACTCGACCTCTTTCAGCGTAAAGCGCCCATCGGGCGTCGTTTCATCGAATCCAATCCCGAGCCGCTTCTTCAAATGCGCGACGATATCGTCGCTGCCGCGCAAGAGACAGGAGATATTCGTGCAGACACTCACTTTATGGCGCCCCACCGGCTCCAGATCATACATGGTATAGAAACTTGCCACCTCGTAGACCTGAATGGGCCGCATCCCGAGCAACTCGGCGATATAGTCCATGAGCGACACGCTCAACCACCCATGCTCGTCCTGGGCGATATGCAGGGCGGCCATCACCGCCGACTGCTTGTGCTCCGGCGGATATTTGGCGATCTCCCGGTCGATCTGTTCGAGCGATTCCTTCGTCAACATGCGCTCACCTGTCAACTTCGCCGAAAACGATGTCCTGGGTACCGATAATGGCCACGACATCGGCGATCATATGGCCGCGGGTCATTTCGTCCAAGGCCGCGAGATGCGCAAAACCCGGGGCCCTGATCTTCACGCGGAACGGCTTGTTGGCGCCGTCCGACACAAGGTAGATGCCAAACTCGCCCTTGGGGTGCTCGACCGCCGCATAGGCCTCACCCGCCGGCACCGAGTAGCCTTCGGTAAACAGTTTGAAGTGATGGATCAAGGCCTCCATGTCGGCCTTCATCTCCTCGCGCGAGGGGGGCACGATCTTATGGTCATTCACGATCACGGGGCCCGGATTCCTGCGCAACCAATCGATACATTGGGCCACGATCCGGTTGGACTGGCGCATCTCCTCGACACGCACGAGGTAGCGATCATAGCAATCCCCGTGGACCCCGACCGGTATATCAAAATCGACCTGGTCGTACACCTCGTAGGGTTGCTTCTTGCGCAAGTCCCACTCAACACCGGATCCCCTCAGCATGGGGCCCGTGAAGCCGAGCTGCAGGGCGCGTTCGGGACTCACGACTCCTATGCCCACGGTCCTCTGCTTCCAGATGCGGTTATCGGTGAGCAAGGTCTCGTAGTCATCCACATAACCCGGAAACCGTCGACAAAAATCGCCAAGGAAGTCGAGAAGGCTGCCCTCGCGATTGGCGTTCATGCGCGCCACGTCTTTCTCGTCGTGCCAACGCGACACACTGTAGCGAGGCATGCTGTCCGGCAGATCCCGATAGACCCCGCCCACCCGATAATACGTGGCGTGCATGCGCGCGCCCGACACCGCCTCGTAGGCGTCCATCAGGTCCTCGCGCTCGCGGAAGGCGTACAGAAACACCGTCATCGCGCCAATATCGAGCGCGTGCGCCCCAAGCCACAGCAGGTGGTTCAATATCCGCGTCAGCTCATCGAACATCACGCGGATGTACTGCGCGCGGACCGGCACCTCGACACCCAGGAGCTTCTCCAAAGCCATGACGTAGGCGTGCTCATTGGCCATCATGGAGACATAATCGAGGCGGTCCATGTAAGGGATGGACTGGTTGTAGGGCTTGGTTTCGGCAAGCTTCTCGGTCGCGCGATGCAAAAGCCCGATATGTGGATCCGCGCGCTCGACGACCTCGCCATCGAGTTCGAGGACGAGCCGGAGTACGCCGTGGGCCGAGGGATGCTGCGGCCCGAAGTTCATGGTGTAATTACGAATCTCTGCCACCGTAGCCCTCCTCTCGGATCACGCGTGGGACGAGCACACGTGGTTCTATACTGACAGGTTCGTACACAACGCGCCGCTTGTCGGGGTCATAACGCATCTCCACACGGCCGGAGATTGGAAAATCCTTTCGGAACGGGTGGCCCACGAAGCCGTAGTCCGTCAACAAGCGCCGCAGATCCTTATGCCCTTCGAAGATAAACCCAAATAGATCGAAGGCCTCGCGCTCATACCAATCGGCTGAGCTCCAGACCTCCGTCAAGGAGGCGATCGACGGCTGCTCGTCATCGAGAAAAGCCCGAACCCGCAAGCGCCGGTTATGCGTGAGCGACAGGAGGTGCGCCACGACCGCGAACCGCGGCTCGCGTCGTTCCCTTTCCCCATAAGTCAGATAATCCACGCCGCAAAGATCGATAAGCTGCTCAAAATGAAATGCGGGCTCATCGCGCAAGGTCTGGCAGATCGCAAGCCAACGAGCGCGCGGCACCACAAACGTGACCTCGCCGTGCTCCACCCGGACGGAGGCGAGCGCGTCCCCGAAGGATTTTTGGGCGTAGTCGAGGAAGGCCTCTTGCGTGGTCATGGCTTAAGGGAATCCTATGTCGGATTCAACGCGCGATCGTGTTCGTGCGTCGAATTTTGTTTTGAAGCTGGATGATCCCGTAGAGCAGGGCTTCAGCCGTAGGGGGACAGCCGGGCACATAGACATCCACCGGCACGATCCGGTCGCAACCACGTACAACGGCATATGAATAATGATAGTAACCGCCACCATTAGCGCACGACCCCATGGAAATGACCCAGCGCGGCTCCGCCATCTGGTCATAGACCTTGCGCAGGGCCGGGGCCATCTTATTGACCAAGGTGCCCGCCACGATCATCACATCCGACTGCCGCGGACTCGGCCGAAACACCACGCCAAAGCGGTCCAGGTCATAACGCGCAGCGCCGGCATGCATCATCTCCACCGCGCAACAGGCGAGCCCAAAGGTCATGGGCCACAACGACCCAGTCCGCGTCCAGTTGATCACCTTGTCCGCGGATGTAACGACCCACCCCTTGTCGAGAATGCCTTCTACTCCCACTCGAGCGCCCCCTTCATCCACTCATAGACAAATCCCACGACCAGAATTCCCAGGAATATGACCATGGCCAAAAACCCCGGGCGCCCGATCTGCTTCAGGGCCACGGCCCAAGGGAACAAAAACGCGATTTCGAGATCGAATACGATAAATAGGATGGCAACAAGGTAGTAACGCACATCGAATTTCATGCGCGAATCCTCGAACGCCTCGAAGCCGCATTCGTAGGGTGAAAGCTTGGCGGCATCAGGACGGTGAGGAGCAAGGAGCCGGCCTAGGACCATCGGCAGGACGCCGACCACGACGCCGACGCCTATGAATATCAGAATAGGCAGATAATTTTGTAACATCCGCTTTCCTCGAGATGGACCTCGGGCGTGGCTGACTGCCGCCGGGTTGGTTAGTCTAGACACCCCTGCGCGCGCAAGTCAAGCGACGGCGCGCCCTATAGTTTTATTCTATTTCAAGCGGTTAGCCACCCTTGAGGGAGGCTGGCTGGAGGAAAATCTGGTGCCGAAGGCGGGACTCGAACCCGCACAGCTTGCGCCACCGCCCCCTCAAGACGGCGTGTCTACCAATTCCACCACTTCGGCGAACTCGACTCTATCCCGCCCTCAATCCCAGGTTCTGCACTACTGGGCTTGGTGGCCCGGTACGCCCGGGACCGTGGACGGGGATTGCGGTACTGGTGCGGCCGGAGCTACTGGCTGCTTTTGCGGTACCGGTGCGGCCGGGGCCGCAGGCTTCACGATCTCGGTCACGCTCCGCAAAGAATGCGGGTGTGCCGAAAAGTAGGCGAGCCCTAAACTCGTTATAAAAAACAAGGTCGCGAGCACGGCAGTCACGCGGCTCAGAAAAGTCGCCGAACCGCGTGCCCCAAATAAGGTCTGCGATGACCCGCCACCGAAAGAGGCGCCCATGTCGGCCCCCTTGCCGTGCTGCAGGAGCACGATCCCGATGAGCGCGAGGGCAACCAAAACCTGTAAGACCACCAAAAAAACCGTCATGACGCCCTTCTTACCCGATGCCTGCCGCGCGGCAAATACTGACGAAGTCGGCGCCCACAAGTGACGCGCCCCCTATCAAGCCGCCGTCTATGTCATCCTGCCCGAACAGCTCGCGCGCATTCTGCGCCTTGACGCTGCCGCCGTACAAGATGCGCAGACGCCCCGCTGCCGGTGCGTTCTGCCGTGTGATCACGTCCCGAATGAACCGGTGGACCGCCTGCGCCTCTTCGGGACTCGCCGCGCGTCCCGTACCGATCGCCCACACCGGCTCGTAGGCCACCACGGCACGTTCAAAAGCACCGCTCCCGCATTCCTTGAAGACGGCGGAAAGCTGCCGCAGAACCACTTCCTGCGTGCGTCCCGCATCGCGCTCGGCGGACGTCTCGCCCACACAAAGGACCGGCGTCAGATCGGCCGCGAGGGAGCGTGCAAACTTCTGCGCCACCACCGCGTCAGTCTCCCCAAACAGGGTGCGACGCTCCGAGTGGCCTATGATAGCAAATCGGCAGCCCACATCGCGCGCCATCTCGGCAGATACCTCGCCCGTGTAGGCCCCATCCGCATAGGCGCTCACATCTTGCGCTCCACAGACAACGGTACTGTGCGCGGCGAGCCTATCCATGACCAGACCGACGTAGGGGTAAGGGGGGCACACGGCCACCTCGACACCCGACAGCTCGCCGATGTCGGCCATCACCACCTTCAGCAAGCTCTCGACCATGGAGCGGCGGCCATTCATCTTCCAGTTACCCATCACCAGCGGCTGCCGCATGGCCCCCCCATATTCCTCTGAAACGCGCGCAGATGTTACCGGCAAGCCCGGTGGAAAGCAATTTTCGGGCCCGGAAAAATCCGACTCTCATTCCTGCTCGCGCGCGCTATCTCTATGTCAGGCGACTGCGGCGCCGGCGGCGGCTTTGGCGACGGCCGCGGCGAGTTGTCCGGTGAGGTCGGCCACCGTCTGTGCCTCAGCCGCCTCGACCATGACGCGCACGACGGGCTCGGTCCCGGAGGGTCGCAGGACCACCCGACCGGCGCTCCCTAGACGCCGCTCAACCTCGCGGAGGATGGCAACCACCTCGGGCGCCCGCACCACCTCGCGTGCCGAGACCCCGCGATTCAAAGTCACATTTACGAGCGTCTGCGGGTAGACGTACATTCCCTCGGCCAGTTCCGCGAGACTGCGTTGGGACTCGCGCATGGCGGCCAATACCTGCAAGGCGGCGATCACGCCGTCACCTGTCGTACTCTTATCCAGACAGATCACGTGCCCTGAGGCCTCACCACCCAGATCCCAGCCCTGCTCCGCCAAGAGCGCCATCACATAGCGGTCGCCCACGGCGGCGCGCCCGAACTGGATCTCGAGGCGCTTTAGGGCCTGCTCGAGACCCACATTGCTCATGAGGGTACCGGCCACGCCCGGCACCGGGACACCCGCGCGCTTCCTGTGTGCGGCGATGATGTACAGGATGCGGTCGCCATCGATCGTGCAGCCCTGCTGATCGATCAAGATCACGCGATCACCATCCCCATCCAGGGCGATGCCGAGGTCAGCATCCTCGGCCAGGACCGCCTGCCGCAAGGTCTCCGGACAAGTCGATCCGCAAGCGCGGTTGATGTTGAATCCATCCGGGGCATTGCCGATCGCTACGACCTCTGCCCCGAGTTCGCCGAAGACATGGGGAGCGATCTGGTAGGCCGCACCGTGGGCGCAGTCGACCACGATCTTCAGGCCCTCGAGCCCAAGACGATAAGGGAATGTGCTCTTACAAAACTCGATGTAGCGACCGGCGGCGTCCGGAAAACGGCGCACCTTGCCGAGCTCGGCCGACGCGACCGTGCGCATGGGTTTGCGCATCATGGCCTCGATGGCGCATTCCACTTCGTCGGGCAACTTGGTGCCGAGCGACGAAAAGAACTTGATGCCGTTGTCTTCATAGGGGTTATGGGAGGCGCTGATGACGATCCCCGCCTGGGCGCGCGCGGTGCGCGTCAGATAAGCAATGCCGGGAGTAGGCATGGGCCCTATCAGGCGTATATCCGCCCCGGCCGCCGACAGACCCGCCTCGAGAGCGGACTCGAGCAAATAACCCGAGATCCGCGTGTCCTTTCCGATCAATACGCTGCCGCGGTCGTCGCCCTTCGCCAAAAGCACCCGGCCGGCCGCCCAACCCAGCTTCATGACGGTCTCCGGCGTAATCGGCTCCTCGCCAACCCGTCCCCGCATACCGTCCGTACCAAAATACTGACGTTTCACGCTACCCGCTCCTTAGGTTCGTATATCCATTCCCAGGCGCGCACGGCCTCCCGCGTCTCGCGCACATCGTGCACGCGCACCACGCTCGCACCACCCTGGATCGCAGCCAACGCGAGCGCGATACTGGTCTGAACCCGCCCACTCACGGGCAAGCCCCAGGGCTCGCCCGTCATACGCTTGCGGGATACGCCGACCAGAACCGGGGCCAGTGCCACGATCTCCGGCAGTTGGCGCAATAGACTGCGGTTCTCAGCCAGATCCTTGCCAAAGCCAAAACCCGGATCGACAATAATGCGATCACCGGGAATGCCGGCCAAACGCGCCGCTTCCAGGCGTTGGGCAAGATAGGATTTCACCTCACCCACGATATCGCCCACACCACTACGCGCCCCCATCATGGTCGATCCCCCCGGCTCATGCATCAGACAAACCGGTACGCGAAGCTCGGCCGCCACGGCCAAGGCTCCAGGTCTTGTCAGGGCACGAACATCGTTGATCAAGGAGGCCCCCGCCGCAACCGCCTCGGTCATGACCAAAGGGTCCGAGGTGTCCACCGACAGCGCCACCGGCAGCCGGCCGCTGAGCGCCTCCAGGATCGGGATGACGCGCTCACACTCCTCTTCGGGACTCACATAGGTCGCCCCCGGACGGGTCGACTCGCCGCCAATATCGATGATATCGGCCCCCGCCGCGACCAGGGCTTCGACATGTTTGAGTGCCTGATCGCGGGCCAAAAAAAGACCCCCGTCCGAAAACGAATCGGGGGTCACATTCAAGATGCCCATTATGGCGACTCGGCCATCCGGCCGCAGCCAGGATGCCGCAGCCTTAAGCGCCTCACCCATCGTGACGCTACCGGGATTCCCCGGCCGGGGTATCCATGCGGGGCTTCACGAGCGCCCGATCGGCGGTCTTGGGTTCGCTACTGTCGCCGCCCGGGGTTGGATCATTGTAGCCGTACGGTGGGCGCGGCTTGCGGCCTTCCATGATGTCGTTGATCTGATCGGTGTCGAGCGTCTCCCATTCGAGGAGCATGCCGGCCATCATCTCCACCTTGTCCTTATTGGCCTCGATCACGCGCCGCGCGCGCGTGTATTGCTCGTCGATGATCCGGCGAATCTCAGCGTCCACGAGTTGGGCCGTGGCATCACTCAAGTTTTTGTGCGTCGTCACGTCACGCCCAAGGAAGACCTCGCTTTGGTTCTCGCCATACACACGCGTACCCAGCCGATCGCTCATGCCCCAGCGGCTCACCATGTTGCGGGCAAGCTCGGTGGCGCGCTCGAAATCATTGGCCGCCCCGGTGGTCATCTGATGCATGAAGACCTCCTCCGCTATCCGGCCCGCCATGAGCACCGCCACCGTCGACAGAAGGTATTCGCGGTCGTGGCTATAGCGATCCTCGGTCGGCAGCTGCATGGTCACGCCCAGCGCGCGGCCGCGCGGGATGATGGTCACCTTGTGCACAGGATCGGTATTGGGCAATAAGCGTGCGACCACGGCGTGGCCCGATTCGTGGTACGCGGTATTGATCCGCTCCCTCTCGGGCATCACGATGGACCGGCGTTCGGCGCCCATGACGATCTTGTCCTTGGCCAACTCGAAGTCCTGCATCTCCACGAGCCGCTTGTTGGCTCGTGCCGCGAACAAGGCCGCCTCGTTGACGAGGTTGGCCAGATCGGCGCCGGAGAAGCCGGGCGTACCGCGGGCGAGAATGCTTGGGACCACATCATCCGACACCGGCACCTTGCGCATATGGATACGGATGATCTGTTCGCGGCCCCGGATGTCGGGGAGCGGCACGAAGACCTGTCGATCAAAGCGGCCTGGCCGTAGAAGGGCCGGATCCAGGACATCGGGCCGGTTGGTGGCGGCGATCACGATCACCCCCTCACTGCCCTCAAACCCATCCATCTCCACGAGCAGCTGGTTCAAAGTCTGCTCGCGCTCGTCGTGTCCGCCACCGAGGCCCGCGCCGCGCTGACGGCCCACCGCATCGATCTCGTCGATGAAGATGATGCACGGCGCATGCTTCTTGGCCTGGTCGAACATGTCGCGGACACGTGAGGCACCGACACCCACGAACATCTCAACGAAATCCGAACCCGAGATCGAGAAGAAGGGAACCTTCGCTTCGCCGGCGATCGCCTTGGCAAGCAGCGTCTTACCGGTGCCCGGACTACCGGTCATCAGTACGCCCCGCGGGATTCGTCCGCCGAGCTTCTGGAATTTGGTCGGGTCACGCAAAAACTCGACCAACTCCTTGACCTCTTCCTTAGCCTCTTCGACGCCCGCGACGTCTTCGAACGTGACTTTATTGGTGTCCTCGGTCAACATCCGCGCCTTACTCTTCCCGAAGCTCATTGCGCTGCGACCGCCGCCGCCCCCCTGCATCTGGCGCATGAAGAAGATCCACACCCCGACGAATAGCAGCAAGGGGAACCAGTTGATGAATATCTGCAGGAGCAGGGACTGCTGCGCCGGCGGCTTGGCATCAATGCTCACGCCATTATTCAGCAGCTGGTCGATCAAGCCGGAGTCGGTTGGCGTATAGGTCTGAAAGCGCTGACCGGTCTTGGTGATACCCGTGATCTGGTGACCCTTGATGACGACGCGGCCCACCTGGCCTTGCTTCACGTGATTAATGAACCGCGAAAACGGGATAGAGTGAACCGCCGGGTGGTGGTTACCGAAGCTGTTGAAGACCGACATCAGAACGATGGCGATAATGAGCCACAACAGCAGATTTTTTGCGAGATTATTCAAGGTGTGACCTCGTGCGTCCCAAAAGACGCGACTGCCGCCATTCTCCTACGACTCCGGTCCCGACACAACAGGCCGTAACCCGGTACCGAGGAGGTAGACCTCGGGGCTACGGGGGCGCGACGCCGGCGGTTTGCGCGTGGCCACCCGTTGGAAACAGCGCCGCATATCGGCCAACAGCTCCGTAAATCCGGCACCCTGAAAGACTTTAATAAGACAACTCCCGTCCCGGGTCAAGCACGAGGCGGCAAAATCCAAGGCGATCTCGGCAAGCCCAACGGCCCGGGCCTGATCCGACACCCCCACACCACTCATATTGGGGGCCATATCGGAAATTACAAGATCCACACGGTCCCCCAGGGCCATTTGGACCTGGGCGTAGCATTCAGGCTCGGTGAAGTCACCTTGAATAAATGTAACACCCGGTAAGGGATCCATGGCCAAAACATCGACCGCCACCAGACGGCCGGCCGGCCCCAGCCTACGCGCCGCATACTGGGAGAAGCCCCCCGGGGCCGAGCCCAGATCCGCGATGACGCTGTCGGGACGTATAAGATGATCGCGGGCATCGATCTCCATGAGCTTGTAGGCCGCGCGCGAGCGATAACCCTCCGCCTGAGCGCGCTTCACATAGGGATCAGCGAAATGCTCATCCATCCACCGGTTGCGGGCCATGGTCTTCGCTCTTTGACCTAAAGGGCGCGGGCCACAACCACGAGACCGAGAACACCTTCAATCAGGTAGATGGTGGTAGAAACGGTGTGCAAGGCCATGAAGAGGCTCCAGGTGGGGCTTTGGGGGCCAAAACCAGGCGCACCCCGCAAATAGGCCATGGTCGGGAGGATGAGAAGCGCAAACACGCCATCGAGCGCCCAAGCGATCCGGGCCAGACGCCGATAAGGGCCAGGAGACACCGCCTGTGCCACCACCCCACCCAGGATGAGGCCGAGGCCCTGCCCGGCGGCGAACAGATCGCCCGCAAGCCCGCCCGCCACCGCCTGCGGGAGCCGCCAGAACAAGAGCGCGACCACGGCCGCCGTGGTCCAGAGACTGCCCATCCAAAACACCGCGGCCACACGCGCCACGCTAGGCGCGAACGACCGCCGCTCAGACGTAGCGGATGCCCAGGACTTCATACTGGCGGGTCCCGTCTGGAACCAGGACCTCCACGACATCGCCGTCCTCCTTGCCGATCAAGGCGCGCGCGATAGGGGAACTGATCGAGATCTTCCCCTGTTGAATATCGGCCTCGTCATCGCCGACTATCTGGTAGGTCACCTCGCGCTGCCCGTCCTCCTCGAATAGATCGACGGTCGCGCCAAACACAATCCGCCCGCCCGCATTGACCGTCAAAGGGTCGATGACCTGGGCGTTGCCGAGCTTGGCCTCAACCTCGCTGATCCGTCCTTCAATAAAACTCTGCTGTTCCTTGGCCGCATGATATTCGGCGTTTTCCGACAAGTCGCCGTGCGCCCGAGCCTCCGCGATCGCTTGAATGATACGCGGCCGCTCCACGGTCTTCAGGCGATGCAGCTCCTGCTTCAGCTTCTCGGCGCCGCTTACCGTGAGAGGAACTTTAGTCATGCGCAATCTCCTTATGCAAATCCTGCAAACACCGTACCTCGAACTCGTGCATGTTGCCATGCGCCTCGCATGCCGCCCGCGCCGCGGCGAGCGTCGTATAGTTCGTCACTTTATGCTGCAAGGCCTCGCGACGAATCTGGTAAGAGTCCGCCATACTCTGTTTATCGGCAACGGTGTTGACAATGATATCGATCTCGTCATTTTTGATCATATCCACCACATGCGGACGACCCTCGGAGACCTTGTTGACGGCCCGCACCTTGAGCCCCGCCGCCTCGAGCGCCGCCGCCGTTCCCCGTGTGGCCAGAAGCTCGAATCCGTGATCGGCGAAGTAGCGGGCGATAGCCACGGCCGGTCCGCGGTCGCGATCGCGCACGCTGATAAAGAGCCGACCCCCGCCCGGAATGGCGGCACCAGCCGCAATCTGCGATTTTGCAAAGGCCTCCCCGAAGCTCCTGCCGATCCCCATCACTTCACCCGTCGATTTCATCTCGGGCCCGAGGACGGTATCGACCCCCGGGAACTTTATGAAAGGGAACACGGCTTCCTTCACCGAACAGTAGGCGGGCACCACCTCGGAGACCACCCCCTGACTCTCAAGGGAATGCCCCATCATCACGCGCGCCGCGATCTTGGCGAGCGGGCGCGCTGTCGCCTTCGAAACATACGGTATCGTACGAGACGCACGCGGGTTCACCTCGAGCACATAGACGTCCTGGTCCTTGATCGCAAACTGCACGTTCATGAGACCCACCACATCCAAGGCCTTCGCCAAGGCGACGGTCTGCCGACGCAACTCGTCCTGCAGCGCCTCGGACAGACTAAAGGGCGGCAGCGAGCAAGCCGAGTCGCCGGAATGAACGCCCGCCTCCTCGATATGTTCCATGATCCCGGCGATCACCACCCGCTCACCGTCACAGACCGCATCGACATCCACTTCGACCGCATCACTTAAGAAGCGATCAAGGAGAATCGGGCTGTCCTCGGACACGCGCACCGCGATCCGCATATAGACTTCCAGGTCGTCCCTGTTATGACAGATCTCCATGGCGCGACCCCCCAGCACATAGGAGGGCCGCACGACGAGCGGATAGCCGGTCTCCTCCGCCAATATCACCGCATCGACGGCATTGTGCGCAATGCGATTGGGCGGCTGTAACAAGCCCAGACCCGTGATCAAGTGCTGGAAGCGTTCCCGATCCTCAGCCAAATCGATACAGGCGGGGCTCGTCCCGACGATGGGCACGCCATTGGCGGCCAGCCCGCGCGCAAGCTTCAGGGGCGTCTGTCCCCCATACTGCACGATCACGCCCGTCGGCTGCTCGATACGCGCGATCTCAAGCACATCCTCAAGCGTCAGGGGCTCGAAATAGAGCCTGTCGGAGACATCGTAATCCGTAGATACGGTCTCGGGATTACAGTTGACCATGATGGTCTGATAGCCATTCTCACGCAAAGCCATGGAGGCGTGGACGCAGCAGTAATCGAACTCGATTCCCTGGCCGATACGGTTGGGCCCGCTACCGAGCACGATGACCTTGTCGCGATCTTCCGGAAGGGCCTCGCACTCCTCCTCGTAGGTCGAATACATATAGGCCGTCGCCGATCCGAATTCGGCGGCGCAGGAATCGACACGCTTGTAGACAGGATGGATGGCGTGGGCGTTGCGAAACGCGCGCACCGAGGTCTCATCGCTGCAAAGAAGCACCGCAATCCGTCGATCGGAAAACCCACGCCGCTTCCAGCCCCGGACCTGCGCGGCATCAGCCGTGTCCAGCGCCCCCGCTACGCCCTGTTCCTCGATCTCCGCCTCAGCGGCGACGATCTCGGCGATCTGCGCGACGAACCAGGGATCGATGCGCGTCAGTTCATACACCTCATCCGGGGTGAAACCCGCGCGCAAGGCGTCCGCCACGTACCAGAGCCGCTCCGCGCCGGGGACCTTCAATTCCTGGACCAGGCGATCGCGCGCGGCCTTCGGATCACCGCCACGGTCCAGCCGCGGCTCGAACCCATAGCTACCGATCTCGAGGCTGCGCATGGCCTTCTGCAAGGATTCCTGAAAGGTGCGCCCGATCGCCATGACCTCGCCGACCGACTTCATTTGGGTAGTCAAGGCCGGATCGGCCTTGGGAAACTTCTCGAAGGTAAAGCGCGGGATCTTCGTGACTACATAATCTATGCTAGGCTCGAAGGATGCTGGCGTCACGCCGCCGGTGATGTCGTTGCGCAACTCATCCAGGGTGTAGCCGATGGCGAGTTTGGCGGCCACCTTGGCGATCGGGAAGCCGGTCGCCTTGGAGGCGAGCGCCGACGACCGGGACACGCGCGGATTCATCTCGATCACAATCATTTGCCCGGTCTGCGGATTGATCGCGAACTGGACGTTCGACCCGCCGGTCTCCACGCCGATCTCGCGCAACACGGCGATGCTGGCGTCCCGCATCCTTTGGTACTCTTTGTCCGTCAGGGTCTGGGCGGGGGCGACAGTGATGGAATCGCCCGTATGCACGCCCATCGGATCAATATTCTCGATGGCGCAGACGATGATGCAGTTGTCGAGGCGGTCGCGCACCACCTCCATCTCGTATTCCTTCCAGCCGATAATGGATTCCTCGATGAGGAGTTCGCGAGTTGGAGAGGCATCCAGTCCGCGCTCACACAACTGCATGAACTCCTCGCGATTGTAGGCGATGCCTCCGCCGGTGCCGCCGAGCGTGAACGACGGCCGAATGATCGCAGGGAACCCCACCAGGGCATGCACCTGAAGGGCCTCCTCCAGGCTGTGTGCTATGGCGCCCTTGGCTACGCCGAGCCCGATCGACTCCATGGCCTTCTTGAAGAGTTCGCGGTCCTCGGCCTTGTCGATCGCAGCCTTCGAGGCCCCGATCATGCGTACGCCGTAACGCTCCAAGACCCCTTCGCGATCCAGGTCGAGGGCGCAATTGAGTGCCGTTTGACCACCCATGGTCGGGAGCAAGGCGTCTGGACGCTCCTTGGCGATGATGCGCTCCAGAATCCGCCAATTGATCGGCTCCACATAGGTAGCATCGGCGAGATCGGGATCGGTCATGATCGTGGCCGGATTCGAATTCACGAGAATGACGCGCAACCCCTCTTCCTTGAGGGCTCGGCAGGCCTGCGTGCCGGAATAATCGAACTCGCAGCCCTGGCCGATTACGATCGGCCCAGCGCCTATGATGAGAACGCTCTTGATATCGTCGCGCTTGGGCATCAGGACCTCGCAATCCCGTCGCGCGCCGCACCCATCAGCGTCGCGAACTGCGAAAACAGGGGTGACACATCATGCGGTCCCGGGCTCGCCTCGGGGTGCCCCTGAAAAGAGAATACCGGCCGATCGACGAACGCCAGCCCCTGAACCGAGCCATCAAAGAGCGAGCGGTGGGTCACGCGCAGGCCCGGGGGCAGACTTTCCTCGTCGACCGCGAAACCGTGGTTCTGGCTTGTGATGAAGACGCGCCCCGATTCCACATCGAGGACTGGGTGATTGGCGCCATGATGACCGAACTTCATCTTCACCGTGCGCCCACCCCCGGCAAGCCCGAGCAACTGGTGACCAAGACAGATCCCAAAGACCGGTACGCCCGATTCTATGAACGCCCGTGCCGCCTCGATGGCGTAATCGCAGGCCTTCGGATCACCGGGCCCATTGGAGAGGAACACGCCATCGGGCTTCATGGCCAGCACGTCCGCGGCCGGGGTCTGGGCCGGTACCACCGTCACCCGACACCCAACCTCGACCAGACTGCGTAGGATGTTGCGCTTGATCCCGTAATCGTAGGCCACGACATGGTACTGTGGCGGCCGCGGTGCCGTCTCCCAAAGCCCCTCGTCCCAAGTATAGGGCTTCGCAGTCGATACCACGCGGGCGAGATCGAGACCGTCGAGCCCCGGAAAGGAGCGCGCCAGCGCGATAGCCGCCGCACGGTCTTGGGCCAGGTCACCCGCCACCAGGGCTGCATTCTGGGCGCCGTGCTCGCGTAGCCGCCGAGTAAGCGCGCGTGTGTCGACCCCCGCGATCGCCACCACCCCATGGCGCAGCAGAAAGGCCCCGAGCCCCTCGTTACTCCGAAAATTACTAAAGTGGCTCGGGGCGTCCCGCACGACCAGCCCCGCGGCATGGGCCCGCGAGGACTCCATGTCTTGCGCATTGACGCCCGTATTGCCGATATGGGGATAGGTAAGCGTGACGATCTGACTGGCGTAGGAAGGGTCCGAGAGGATCTCCTGGTAGCCGGTCATGGCGGTGTTGAAGACGAGCTCGCCCTGGACAGCCCCGGCGGCCCCGATCGACTCACCGACGAACACAGTGCCGTCGGCGAGAGCAAGCAATGCCGGTTGCACCACGGTACCTCCCGCCTCAGGGTTTACATACAAAAGCGGGAGCCGCTCTTCGCTGCTCCCGCCCGGAAAACGAGTTATTCACAAGGATTTGTCAGGGGATTGTAACGAGATGGCCGCCCGAAATCAACGCAGGCCGAGCACATCCTGCATGTCGTAAAGCCCGGCGGGGCTAGTCATCAAAAAACGGGCCGCACGCAAGGCGCCCTCGGCAAACACCTGGCGGTTGTCGGCGATATGCGCGATCTCGAGGCGTTCGGTGGGGGACGCCAGATAGACCCGGTGCTCGCCTACGATCTCGCCTGCGCGGAGCGTGGCGAAGCCTATGGCGCCGGCCGCGCGCGGCGCCCGCTGCCGATGTCGTTCGTAGACGGCCACGTCGGCCAATCGCTGGCCGCGGGCGCCAGCGGCCACTTCGCCCAGACGCAATGCGGTCCCCGAGGGCGCGTCCACCTTGTGTCGATGATGGGCCTCCAGAATCTCGATATCGGCGTCCGGGAGTACGCGGGCGGCGATCTCCAGGAGATGCAAGGCCAGGGTCACACCGACGCTCATATTGGCAGCCACAACGAAGCGCCCCGACTGCGCCGCCGTGCGCAGCCGCTCGAGCATCGCGGGCGAGCATCCCGTCGTACCGATCACCGCCCCCTTCCCGAGACGAGCGCAGACCGCCGCGTAGGCATCGCTTGCCTCGGGCCGGGTAAAGTCGATCAAGATGTCGCAGCCAGCGATGACCTCCTCGGCGACGTCCGTCACGGGCACGCCGAACGGGGCCCCGCCCACCAACACCGCGGCGTCCTGCCCGCAGGCGGCGTCACCCGTACGGGCAAGCGCGCCCGAGAGCTCGAGATCGGTCTGATCACGCAGCGCCGTGAGCACGGCACGCCCCATCCGACCGGTGGCCCCGGCCACGGCTATCCTCATGACTTCCCCCTCGCTGGTTGCATTCCCGGCGCCGCCAGGGACTCAGCCCGCCGACCGCTGCTACCACGCGATATAGGCGTACCCCTTATGCTGAAGCTCCATCAGGTCCGCGGCCCCCATGGGGACGTAGGTGGCAAGCGGCAACAAGGCCGTTTTCGTCAGTTTAAGCGTCCGCAGGGTGTTGCCGCACCCATGAAAGTCCACGCCGTAGTCGTGCAGGCTCGCCACCGCGGCACGGATGTCCTTGGCGACCGGGCGTACGGGTTTTTTCAGAACGACGCTGATGCCTTCGGCAAAGCAGGTTACCACGATATGGATCGAGCTCCCATAACGGCGCAGCATGGCCTGGATCGAGGACATGATGTGTTGCTGATAGCCGTGATCCGCCTGATTCAGTTGGTAGACGATGCGGTGTTTGGCCTTCTGGCCCGGAAAGGTCAGATTCAGGCTATCCGCCGAATCGGCAAGCGCGGTCCCGGATCCCATCGCCGCGGCCACACCGCCAGCGGCGGCGATGATCCGGCGACGAACCGGATCGAATTTGCGTTTCTCTCCCATGGCGAACCCTCCTGACGGTCATTCTCAAGGACGGCCGCCGTCCGGTTTTATTCCCCGGAGCTCCGCGCCTTGGGTTCGAAGAAGCCGCGCAGCTTATCGAGCCACGAGTGCTCGACCGGGCTATGCCGATCACCGCCCTCGCGCACCGAGGCCTCGAAGGCCTCGAGCATCTCGCGCTGCGCGCGCGTAAGCTTCACCGGCGTCTCGACCGTAATTTGGCAAAAGAGATCGCCGACATGACCGGTACGCACATTCTTTACGCCCTTGCCCCGCACCCGGAACACCTTGTCGGTCTGCGTCTCCGGGGGGATCTTGAGCGTCATACGCCCATCGAGGCTCGGTATCTCGATCTCGCCCCCAAGAACCACCGTACCGAAACGCACCGGCACCTTGCAATACAGGTCATCCTGCTCGCGGCGGAACAAGGGGTGGGGCCTCAGCTTGACCTGGACATAGAGATCCCCGGGCGGCCCGCCGTTTTCCCCAGCATCCCCCTGTCCGCTCACCCGGATCTGATCGCCCTCATCGACCCCTGCCGGGATCGTGACCGACAGCGTCTTGGCGCGTCGCGCGCGGCCATCGCCGCGGCATTCGACACAGGGCTGCGTGATGACCCGCCCGCTGCCTCGGCAATTAGGGCAGGTCTGCTGTATCGAAAAAAAGCCCTGTTGCATGCGCACCTGACCATGGCCGCCACAGGTAGGACAGCTCGCAGGGACGCTCCCTGCACGCGCCCCGGTCCCCTTACAGAGATCACAGGTCGCCAGGGTCGGGACACGGATACGGGCCTCGGTCCCAAACACCGCGTCTTCCAGAGAGAGATCCAGGGTAAAACGCACGTCGGCGCCGCGATAAACCTGATTCGCGCGACGGGCGCCGCCCCCGCCGAAGATATCCCCAAAGACGTTGTCGAAGATATCGGCGAAGCCCGCGCCGGCGCCGAAGGGGCCGGCGCCCGGACCCGCGCCGCCCTGCACCCCGGCATGCCCGAACTGATCATAGGCAGCCCGCTTCTGCGGGTCGCTGAGGATGTCATAGGCCTCCTGACACTCCTTGAACAGCGTCTCCGTGTTCTTGTCGTCAGGGTTGCGGTCCGGGTGGTACTTCATCGCCATGCGGCGGTAGGCCTTTTTGATCTCGGTGTCTTCGGCCCCGCGGGCCACACCGAGGATCTCATAGTAATCGCGTCGCGTTGTCATAAGCCTGCACTGTAAAATCCCGACCTTAAAAGAAAAAAGGCACGGGCGTCAACCGAAGTCCCAGCCCGTGCCCCCTGTATCTCTCCTGCTTACTTCTCGCGACGGTTCTCGTTGACCTCTTCGAATTCCGCGTCAACCACATTGTCCGAGCCCTGCTGCGCCCCGCCTTGCTGCCCCTCGGCACCCGGTGTAGCGCCCGCTTGGGCTTGCGCATACATCTGCTCGGTCAGCTTGTGGCTCGCCTGCGCCAAGGCCTCGGTCTTGGACGCGATCTCCGCCTTATCGTCGCCCTTCAAGGCCGTCTCCAGGTCACTGATCGCCGTCTCGGCCGCGCTCTTGTCGCCGGCCGCCACCTTATCGCCCAGATCCTTCAAGGACTTGCGCGTGCCATGGATGAGCGCCTCGGCCTGATTGCGGGCATCCACCAACTCGTGGGCCTTGCGGTCCTCCTCGGCATGCGCCTCGGCATCCTGCACCATGCGCTGAATCTCGGCCTCGCTCAAACCGGAGCTCGACTTGATGACGATGCGATTCTCCTTGCCGGTCGCCTTGTCGCGCGCCGACACATGCAGGATACCGTTGGCGTCGATATCGAAGGTCACCTCCACCTGCGGCACGCCACGCGGCGCCGGCGGGATGTCGGTGAGGTCGAAACGGCCGAGCGACTTGTTGCCGGCCGCCATCTCGCGTTCGCCCTGCAGGACATGCACCGTCACCGCGGTCTGACTGTCCTCGGCGGTCGAGAACACCTGCGCGGCCTTAGTCGGTATAGTGGTGTTCTTCTGGATGAGCTTGGTCATTACGCCACCCATGGTCTCGATACCGAGAGACAGGGGCGTCACGTCCAGCAACAGGACGTCTTTCACGTCGCCGCCCAACACACCACCCTGCACTGCCGCACCGATCGCCACCGCCTCGTCGGGGTTCACGTCCTTGCGCGGGTCCTTCCCGAAAAAGTCCCGCACCGCCTCCTGAACCTTGGGCATGCGCGTCTGACCGCCCACGAGGATGACATCATCGACCTCGGTAACCTTCAGACCCGCATCCTTCAAGGCGATCTTGCAGGGCTCGACGGTGCGCCGGATCAGATCCTCCACCAGGCTCTCGAGCTTAGCGCGCGTGATCTTCACGTTCAGATGCTTAGGTCCGCTCGCGTCCGCCGTGATATAGGGGAGATTCACGTCCGTCTGGTTGCGCGAAGACAGCTCAGAT
>JAKAXK010000144.1 GCA_021827145.1 Pseudomonadota bacterium | reverse complement strand
TTCCGATCTCGTCAAGGGAATATTGGCGCCGCGCGGCCCGTCGTGGTCTTGAGGTGAAGCTCTCGCGCCTTAGGGAAACGCGGGTGGGACGCTCCAGCCTTCCTTGAAAGCGACCTTCAGGGTCTGGAGGCGCCCGCGGGCGGCGGGTCTCTTGGCAAAAGGGGCGGCAAGCTTCAGTTCCTGGGTGGCGCCCTTGCTGTTGCCCTCCAGGAACAGGGCCTCGGCCAAGGCCTCATGGGCATGGAGATAGTCGTGGCGCCGTCCATAGATGTGGGCGAGCGCGCGGTAGAGGCTGGCACGGTAGGGGTCGCGGTCCAGGAGCCGCTTGACAAGCCTGTGGGCGCGATTGGTCTGGCCGGCGGCAAGCAGTGCGCGGGCCGTGAGTCTCCCGATCCACAGGCTCCGGGGGCGGAGGGCGCGTGCTTCGTCGAGGACGCCAACGGCGGCCCGCAAGTGGCCCGTTTCCCGCCAGAGACCAGCAAGCGCCGTGCGGTAGGCAATGCTCTGTGGAGAGGCCTGGATCAGTGCCCCGAGGATCCGTCGGGCCTTAGTGAATCGTCCGAGGCGCATATCCGCCAGGGCCATTCCGTAAAGCACGGCGGACTGGTCATGTCGGCCCTTCAAGGTCTGGGCAACTCGTCCGGCAGCTGTGTAGGGGCTGCCCTGTTCGGCGATCAGCGCGGCCTGGAAGCGGTCGAACGCGGGACGATCGTGAATCGGGGGGTTGGGGTAGCGCGCCGCCAGGTTTTCGGCCTCCGCGATACGGATATCGGTCGCGGGATGATTGCGCCACGATTCCGGGATATTGACGCTCATAAATCGATCGTAGGTTTTGAGTCGCCGGAAAAACGCCGCCATGGCATGGGGATTGAAGCCCGCTCGGACCATGGTGCGCAGCCCAAAATGATCCGCTTCCGATTCGTAACCGCGCTCATGCTTAAGGGTCTCACTGGCAAGTCCCGCCGAGCTCAGGGACATCGCCGCCGCACCCCCCTCGAATTGCGAGGTGCCCATGAGTAGTGCGCCGGCCAGAATGCCGGCGAGCGCCGCCCAGGAGAGTTTGTGGGACATAGCGATGAGCCGTGGGATGTGCCGCTGGGTGTCGTGCGAAATTTCGTGTGAAATGACGGCCGCGAGCTCGTCCTCGTTGCGGGTGGCCATAATGACCCCGGTATTGATGAAGACGTAGCCCCCAGGAACGGAAAACGCGTTTACGACCGGGTTCTTGATGATGTAGAAGTGGAAGTCGATCTGCGGATCAAAGCTCGCCGCTACCAGCCGCCGACCCAGGGCGCGAACGAAGGCCAAGGCGTCCTGGTCTTTGACAAATCGGTAGGTCTTGCGGGCATGTAGGAGGAAAGCGCGCCCGAAGGCCGCCTGTTGGGCGCGCGACATCACGACCGCCGACGGGTGACCGAGACTCGGCAGACGGCCAAGGTCGGCCGCCACCGGATTCGAGGAGATCAGGGCTAGCAGCGCAAACCCAAGCCGTTTGCCCATCAGAACTCGCCTGTTTACTTCCCCAGCGCCGGCGAGCTGGAGTAGCGCTCCATGACAGTGCAATCCGTCCAAGACGACTCCTTCAAGACGGCGTCCGGTATGCGGAACTGCAACTCTTTGCTGACCGCGACTTCCTTGACGATCTTCAGTATCTGGTCATAGCCGATTTTGTACAGGAAGCCGCTGTGGTCCGTCTTGCGCGCGATCATAAAGTTGTCGTAGAGCCGGTACACATAGAGGTTGGCCGGCCGGATCTTTCCCTCATAGTCTCGCCATGCCACTGTGTAGCGGGTGTCGGGCTTGAAATCATCTTTTTTCAAGGTCTTATGCCTCCGGTTCAGGACGTGCGCGGGACTCTAGCACGGGCCCTTGGGTCGAGCAACGCCGAATCCGCTGCCGCGACGCTTGCATAGCGCGTCAAAACCGTGCAAGCTCCCGGCCTACATCAGTATTTCACGAGTTTGTTACATAAGTGAGGTTTGTCCGAATATGGTCGCATTCCAGGACCTGGATCCCATGGACCTTCAGAAGCTCTTGCAAGACAGCGACGACCAGCTCATCCTCGTCGATGTCCGGACCCCCGCCGAGGTGGCGCGTGGGGCCATACCGGGCGCGCGATCCATCCCCTTGCATCTTCTCCCAGTGAGCGCTAATACGCTTGACAAAGAGCAGGCGGTGGTCTTTTATTGCCAATCCGGTGGAAGGTCGTCGCAGGCGTGCCAGTATTTGCGGCAACAAGGCCACAATAAGCTTTATAACCTGCGCGGCGGTATCATGGCGTGGGTACGAAACGGTTTGCCGGTCGTGTCCCCGAGCTAAGCGAAAGCTTCTGTAGGGGGCGGCAGGCGCAGACGTACGGCCGCGCGGACCGATGGTCCGTGGCGCGGCAGGTGCGGTTACGGTAGGGAGTACGGGTCATGGATGGGTGCGGGCCGCGGGATGGCATCGTCCGGGTCGTCGCGAAACCGAGATTATTCATGTAGATAACGTGGAGGAAACATGACGACTTGTGATAAGGAATTGGATGCCCGCGGCCTGAACTGTCCGCTACCCATATTGCGCACCAAGAAGGCATTGAATGACTTGACGGGCGGCCAGACCCTGAGGGTGGTAGCTACCGACCCGGGCGCTATCAAAGATTTCCAGGCCTTTGCCAAACAGACTGGCAATGAGCTTGTCGAATCGGGTGAGGCGAACGGCGAATTCACCTTTGTCCTCCGGAAAAAGGCATAGTTGGCAACAGCCAACAGGAGAAGCCCAATGACCACGAAGAAACTCGCCATTATCGCCACGAAAGGCACACTGGATTGGGGTTACCCGCCCTTCATTCTGGCCTCCACCGCAGCGGCCCTCGGTTACGAAGTTCAGATATTTTTCACCTTCTACGGTCTGCAGCTCCTCCGCAAGAGTCTTGATCACCTCAAGGTCACCTCGCTCGGCAATCCGGGCATGCCCATGCCCATGCCCATGCCGGTACTCCTGCAGGCCCTGCCGGGTATGCAGAGCATGATGACGGTCATGATGAAGCAGAAGATGAAGTCCAAGGGTGTTGCAAGCCTCGAGGACCTGCGGAACCTGTGCGCTGAGGCCGATGTCAAGATGATAGGCTGCCAGATGACGGTGGATCTCTTCGGGTTCAACCCCAGCGATTTCATACCGGGCATCGAGATGGGCGGGGCCGCCACGTTCTTCGAGTTCGCGGGCGAGTCGGATATCTGTCTGTTCATGTAGGTCTGTATCAGGTATCCGATCATTGGTCCCCGGAGTGGATTTCGGTGGGTTTGTCGAGTAAATTATTAGTAATTACTAATATTCCGAAGCGTCGAAGGAGCAAGTAATGGCGACTTACGCTGAGATGCAAGAGATTTACGAAGATATTCGTAATGATTTTCGTTACGATCACGAATTGAACGGTTGTCTCAATTGCGGTATCTGCACCGCGACTTGCCCCGCCGCGCACTTCTACGACTTCAGTCCTCGCGAGATCGTCCAGCTTCTCTGGACGGAAAACGTCGAGCAAATTTACGATGCCATGCAGGAAAAGATTTGGGCCTGCGCCCAGTGCATGACTTGCGCGGCGCGTTGCCCGTTCAAGAATTCGCCCGGCGGCCTCATCGCCATCATGCGCGAAGTCTCGATTAAACATGGTATGCAGTCGGCCAAGGATGTCCTGCGACCTTTCGGGCGGGTCATGCTGAAGCTGATTACGACCGGGAACCAGTTGTCCCCCGACATGATCCAGCCCGACCACTTCCCGGACTGGGGCCCGAATATTCAGAAGGTCGAGGGCGACCTCAAGATATTGCGCAAGGCGATACCAGTGCGCACGCTCCAGACCACGGATACCGCCTGGGAAGTCTCTCTCAAAACTTCGGTGGAAATGTACACCATCTGGGAGATGACGGGCGTGATGGACGCGCTGCAGATCGTCGATGAAAACCTCTTTGACGTGATCGAGGACTTCATCGACGAAAAGCGCGAGGACTACAGCGATTGGCTGGAAGCCCAAGAGGACCAGAAGGACGACTGAGCTCGGTCGGCCCTCGATTATGGTCTAAAGCGTGACGTATGTAGAGCCGTGAGGAGATAGCCTATGAAACCGACAGATCAGAGCCCCGGCAATCACAACGCGCAAGCAACGGGCGCAGGTGCAGGCACAATGAAGCCTGGTTTTCACAACACCGATGGCCAGGGCGTTGCCGGCCACGGATCCTTTTTTCAGCAGACAAATCTTTCGGGGGCGGACGCCGCCAAGGCCACCGAGTGGGTGCGCAAGCAGGTTGATCGGCGCACGCTCGATTTGGCCGATCGCATGGACGACATCCGCGACCACATGTGGGAGCTGGAGAAGGACGGCCAGATCATCGTGCATCGTATCAATGACGAGCACGAGCCCAAGATGGTAAAGACCCTCTTTGGGTGGGACAAAAAGATCCCGACAAAGCAGCTCTGGCACCATAAATCGTGCGGCCAATGCGGTAATATACCCGGGTACCCCACCTCGCTTCTCTGGTTCATGAACAAGTTCGGCTTTGTCCCCGGCAAGGACTACCTGGACGAGACTGACCAAACTTCGTGCACGGCCTGGAATTATCACGGATCGGGCATCGGCAACGTGGAGTCCCTGGCGGCCGTGTTTCTGCGGAATTTTCACCAGGCCTACGTGTCCGGCAAGCAGCATGGCTTCGAACTCGGCCACTTCTTCCCGCTGGTCCATTGCGGAACATCCTTCGGAAATTACAAGGAGATTCGCAAGTATCTGATCGAGTCGTCGGAGCTGCGCGAGAAGGTCACCAAGATTCTTGGAAAGTTGGGGCGCCTCGTCGACGGTAAGCTTGTGATCCCCGAGGAGATCGTCCATTACTCCGAGTGGGTGCACGTCATGCGCAATCGCATTGCCTCGGAGTTGCAGACAATCGACATGTCCAATATCCGTGTGACCATGCACGTGGCCTGCCATTACTACAAGATGGTCCATGAGGACGCCGTTTATGACCCGGAAACCTTGAACGGCAACCGGACGGCGATCGGTACCGCCATTGCCGAGTCTCTGGGTGCGCAGGTGATCGACTACTCCACTTGGTACGACTGCTGCG
>JAKAXK010000143.1 GCA_021827145.1 Pseudomonadota bacterium | reverse complement strand
TCGGGTGCGAGTGCGCCCGGCGTGCCCTGGCCAGCTGCCACTTTTTCAGGAGGCGGCATAAGCAGTTGTATGACGGCGTTCGGCATCGTTGGGATGCATTGGAGTGCATAGGAGTGTATTCGAGTGTATAAGACTGGAAGTATAAAAACGGCCTTGCGGATGGTGAAAAATCGATCTACGATCCTTGCAGCCCAAAAAGAAAGGCCGCGCTCCTAAACGCGGCCTTCCCTAAAATCACCATGCGATCACGAGGCGCACGGCATGAAAAAAAGCATACATCAAAATAGCGGATTTACAACCCCACCAGTTGATCTTTGGGATCTGGGCAGCGGAATTCCTCCTGATCTTGTCGGGGAGGACCCGGGGTATCAGGCCGGCCTAGAACAAACACCAGAAGGGCGCGGGTGGGGGGAGTGGGATGCCCTTGACGACAAGCAGGCGGCTGAGGCCCGATACCGAGCCCGCGCACGCACCGCCCCGCGCGTACGGCGCCAGACCCGAGCCCGCGCCCGCCGTGCCCCAGCGAGCGTGCACCGCGCTACCGCCGATTCAGGCGGGGATGACGGCGACGGCGGGGGCGGCGACCCCGAACCTCCGCGACCTCTTAGTCTCCCGGCGTCTGTTGGGGGTGCCCTATGAGCGCCCCTCTCGAAAATCTCCTTGCGCGTCTCGACAAGGTCCGCCAATCGGGCAGCGAATGGCAAGCCCTATGCCCTGCGCACGACGACCGCAACCCGTCGCTATCTATTAAAGAGGGCGATGATGGCGTTCTGTTAGTCAAATGCCACATCGGCTGCAGTGCGCGCGACATCGTGGGCGCCGTCGGTCTCACCCTCGGCGACCTGTTCCCCGACCATCTCCGGAAGGGGCGGCGCGGCGCCACAGGCCAGCCCGACCCCGAGGCGTCCGCGCGCATCGCCAAGGCCAAGGCGGCGCGGCAGGAGAAAAAGGCCAAAGAGCTTACGGAGCGCGTCCAGGACGCCCACAACTCCTGGAGCCATTCCCCAGCGCCGTTGGCCGCAGACAGCATCGCCCCCGGTCATGATTGGGCGCGCGCCTATCTCCGAAGCCGTGGCCCTGGAGTCCTTGAAGTGGCGATTGCCGCTGGCGTCCGGGTGTTGCCGACGACCAGCAAATCGTCCTACAACCCCAACACTAAGCGGCGTGCGCCATGCATTTTATGGCCCATCCGCGATCCACGGTCAGGTAACCTTGTAGGCGCGCAGAGGGAATGGGGCCGGGGTCACAAAAACAAGCGCATGCAAGGCAGACACATCGTCCCGATGGGCGGCGCGGACCCGCGCGCCATGCACTCTGGCTACGTCCGCTTCCCTGGACGCCGGGACACCTTATATGTATGTGAGGGCCAAATAACCGCCGCGGCAGTTGCGGCGGCTACCGGCGAGCGCGTCGTCGCCCTGTTCGATACGGCGGGCATATCACAGCCTCCCCGACCCGTCATCCAGAGAGCCGTGCGCGACGGGGCGACCCGCATCATTGTGGCGGGCGACGTGGACAAGATGGGCGTCAAAAAGGCGCTGGAAGGGATCCACATCATCCAGACGTGGGGCCTCAAGGTCCCCATCGTTTGGACCGTTCCACCCGAGGGGCAGGACTGGGCCGACATCTTGGAGCGGGAAGGCCCTGATGCCGTGCGCGCGGCCCTGGTCGCTGGCGAGCGCCCGATATCGGCGCCGGAGGTCAGCGCGGTCGCGTCGGCCGCCGCTACGGTCTGGTCGATCCAGCCCTGGCGCCCAGCCTCCGAACCCGTCCTGCCCTGCGCGGCCGTTCCCGTGGAGCAGGCCCGGATTATCCTAAAACACGGGGTGCAGGCGATGGTCGAGGATTACATTTCCTGGCTCGCACAGATCGACGAGCGCAAAGAACAGAAACAAAAAGGGCGGTTACCGACCGCGCGGCCCTGGCTCTTCCGGCCCACCACCGGCACGGGCAAGACGACCGAACTCAAGGCGCTCATCAACAACGCCGAGATCCGCAAAGCCGGCGGCGCGGTCCTCGCGCTGGTCCCCGCCCATGACCAGGCCAAGGCCTACGAAGAGGCCGGTTGGTGGCACTACTATGGTCGCTCTCCTGACCCGGAGTGCCCGGGCTACTGCCCGAACCACCAGGCCCTCATGGAGGCTGTGGAGGCGCACCACATCCCACAAGCGGAGTTCTGTCATCGGTGCCCGAACGGACTGAAGTGGGCCGAGAAATGGGACGATCTCGCGCAAATGGGTTACACAGGCGAGAAACTAGCCGAACTCGAAACCTGCGTCTGGCAACAACACTTACGCGACACGATGCAAGCGCAATTCGTGGTCGCGCCCATTGCCTCTTTTTCTGAAACACTTGCCGGATGGGCCAAGGACGGGCTCGACGCGTCGGGAGACAAACCGATGCGTCGCCGCCTGGTGGTAGCGGACGAGCATGTGCAAATGTCGGTGCCGGTGGAGGTTGGATTGCCGGACATCGACCTCTGGGCGCGTCGCACAAGTGACACCATGCGCGCATTGGAGACCGCCCAGGCACGCGCAGATGCCGTCTCCCAGGTGGTTGGCGATTCGCAATTTGAGGCCATAAAGAAGGCCCACGACGAACGCAGAGAACAGATCACCGCCCTACGGGCGGCCCTCGACCTCTTCAAGACCCTGGGTGCAGAGATGGGCCGGTTGGTCGGGAAGGAAGGGCGCATTACGGTGGCACCCGCGCTGCTGGATGCCGTCCAGAGGGTTTTAGAAGTTGGCGACGAGGACGTGGCCGCCTGGGAACGGCTGGAATTTAACCGAGACGGTACCCTCAAATTGACACCCCTGCGGGCCGCGTGGGCGATTCGAAAAACGCTTGAATTCGGTGATGGGTACGTCAAAGACGGCGTTCTCACCGTAGCCGGCGTGCGTCCCATCATAGACCGGATTGGCAAGCGGCCGATCGCGTTTTTCGATGCGACCCCGGACCAGGTAACGGTGGACGCGGTCACCGCGCACGGTGGACAGGTCATTGACGCCATCGCGGTGCAGCATGTCAGGATTATCAGGAAACCCCAGCGGTCTTGGGGGCTGACACCTTTCAACCCCGAGTTTGCAACCGAGGACCGGCGTGAGCGTGAGGTCCGGCGTTACAAGGCTTTGCGTGCCCTACACCCGGAGGCGGCGCTTCTGGTCCACAAAAAAGCCCACACCGCCATCGACCCTGACAACAAGGACGTGACCATCGGTCACTGGGGAGCGCACCACAGATCGCATGACGAATGGGCCAATTTCGATGAGATCGTCATGGTAGGATCATTTTTCCCACCTATGCACGCGTGGCGAAAGCAATACCAGGCCTCGCGGGTGGCGGCGCTATCCGTTGGGGCAGACCCGGCCCGTTGGCCAGAGTGGCCAGACGATGCAAAAACGGAAGACGCAGCGTGGGGCTGTGAGGGAACCCACGCCGTTCAGTCCAAGCACCCGCTCCCGACAGATCCTAGCATCCGTGCTTGGTTGTTAGGCCTGAGCACAGCCGAATCGGTGCAGGCGATTGGGCGCGCCCGCGGCGCAAACCGCGATCCAGCGAAGCCCACCACCATACATATGTACGGGGGGCTGCCCCTAGAAGGGCTGGGAGCGTATGGCATGACAGTAGACAGCTACGAAGCAGACGACCCCGCCTTGGGTGCCAGCCGGCCAGGGAAGGCCATGGACGCGCGGCAGGTGATCGCCGCCGCCCAGGACGCCGGGCAGCGGACCATCAACGGCATCCGTGAATGGGTCAAGCGCCGGTTCGGGCTGGTGGTCGGTGTTGACCGGGTCCGGTCGGTCATACGGTCCCTGGAGGCCTCGGCCCGCGCGAGCGGGGATGACATCGAGCAAGTTTTCCGTGCGGTCGCCAGACGCGCCGACGCGTACCTCCACCAAGCGCACGACAACATCGAGAACGCGATCGACCGGGCCGTGGCGGCCAACGACTGGCCCGCAGCCGAGTTGCTGGACATCCCCAGCCAGGCTCGCGCGCGGCCACCGGCAACCGCCGGGCCGCCCAGCGCGGCCTAAGCCACCAACCCAGACCATAAAAACACACCCGGGCCGCGACCGGGCGGAGGCCCCTTGTCTCCGCTCGGATTTTTTTAGTCCTGCGCACGTCCGTGGCCTACCGAACAGCGTCCACAGTCACATTTTCTCGGGTTTTTCAAGGCAAAAGACGACGCGGAGGTGATGTAGGCGCCGGACAAAGCGCCGCCTGCTCACACCCCCCTCCGAGTAGGGGTAGGTATTTATAACCAAGGCATAGGGGGGTGCGTCATCCACTCTACCGCGTGAGCGCCGATCGATAAATCTGAGACACCTCTTGGGCGAGGTCCGAGAGCCGCGCTTCTCCCGCGGACCCTGCAAGAATGTCGTCGGCGAGCGCGCTTTTCACTTTAGGCACAAGGCCTCGGAACTCTGAGAGTGTAGTCGGATCGATAAACCCATACGCACTCATCCCTTGCAGCTTCTTTACAGCGGATAGGCATTTTTCAGAGTCCGCTCCTCTGTAAGGGCAGGATGAACGCAGCAGTTCCGTGACATGCGCGAACCGTACGCGGGCACGGCGAATCCTCACGTCAAGACGCGCGACCGCTTGTCGGTTCTCATTTTGCAGATCCCTGAGGTTCGCGATCTCTTGGTCGCGGTAGTATTTGTCGGTTGATATGCTGAACACGCACTCTTGCCACCTCCATACAGGAATATTGGCCGCCGCCAATGGCTTGATATAGTGTAGGCACATGCGGTAATGCCCGATACGATTGGTGTACCACGCGCGAACGCCGGGAACGCGGTTTATCCTCGTCTGGCCCCACGCCATATACTGTTGCAGGCGCGCGGTTATGAGATGGCCCGCCCGTACGGCCTTTTGTAAGGCTTTTGTGGATTGTCGCACCAGCGCGATATGGTCACCGAGGACGTTGAGACGAGCAATATCCTCTTGGTAGGTCGCATCGGATATTTTATGGAATACCGCCGTGGAGCTATCGACACTCAATGTCAACTCGGAACCTCTCAAGCTGCCTACCAATACCGTATCTGTCCCGAATAAGCGCGCGAGTCCGACTAACCCTCCCCCAAGCCGGAGGCTGACG
>JAKAXK010000142.1 GCA_021827145.1 Pseudomonadota bacterium | reverse complement strand
AAACCAGCCCAACCCAAAGGGGCGGTTGGGGTTCCCAAGGCGCAGCCGCTCGGTGATCAGCACAAAGCGCCCACTGCCCGCCTCCGTCCATTCCGTCTCGGAGAACCACTCGGGACGCCCGGCCCCCATGCGCGTGACAGGCAGCCTCTCTCCTTGGCGGCGCCCCACGATGGCGAATTCCCCATCCTTGAGGAGGCCGATGGCCGGTTGCTTCAGGGTTGCGAGATCCGCCCAGGACAACGTGGCCTCGGAGGCCTTCAGGGGAATGGTGGTGCTGGCAAGCAGGATCTCGGGGATGTCGACAGGACGGCCTTCGAGGCCTAAGGCACGCACGAGCTGGGCGGGGTCGACCGGGCGCTGGTGAAACCCGGCCAATTGCGCCAAGGCCCAGAACCCCGTGGGCGGAAGGGAACGAGGGACGGGGCCTTGGGCGGGTTCGGTCACGGGGAAGCCCTCTCCCCGCGCGCCGCCCTTCGATGCCCGCCCGCGCCGCTTGCGGAGACCCTGCCTCCCATTTTTCGATAGTGGCTTGCCACGTTCGCGCCTAGCCCCGCATCATGCGATGCGCTCTCCCATTTTTCGTATTATTCTGACGTTGCCAAATCCGAAATCAGGCAACTCAGGCAAACTGCGCTGGCCCAATAATCCTGTAATCGCGGATATGCTGTCAAGCCAGCCAAGCATGCAGATACCGAGAAGGCTTGCAACGCTAAGGAGACTTGTGCGCATTCCGGCCATTGCTGCCACCCATTCCGCTGTCAAAGCTGCCGCTCAGTCCGGCCATTGCTGCCACCCCATCGGAGCGAAGCGACGCGGGGTTGGGTTTGAGTGTGGGTTTAGGTGTTTTCGGTCTCCTTAGATCTCTTCAGTTTCCGCATGGAATCGCCTGTCAGTGCCAGCCGGTAGGCATGGTGCACGAGACGATCTAGGATAGCATCCGCGAGCGTGGGATCGTTAATCCACTCATGCCAGTGCTCAACGCCAAATTGGCTTGTCACGATCGTCGAACGGCGCTCATAACGATCTTCCAGGATCTCCAGAAGATCGCGACGTTGCTCGTCACCCATGACGGCAAGACCGAAGTCGTCCAAAACCACGAGGTCGGTTCGCGCAAGCCCCGCAAGCACCTTGCGATAGCGTCCATCGCCCCGCGCTGTCGTGAGATCGTTTAACAGTCTTGGTAGACGCAGATAGCGCACCGACAGACCGGCGCGACACGCCTGGTGGGCGAGCGCGCAGGCAATGAAGCTCTTGCCGACACCAGCGGGTCCTGTGATAAGACAGTTCAGGTGTTCCTGCAGCCACTGTCCCCCTGAGAGTTTCGTTATCATCGATTTGTCAAGCCCGCGCGGATGGCGATAATTGATATCCTCCAGACAGGCATTTTGCCGAAGAGTGGCCAGGCGCAGACGGGCCGTGAGGCGCTTGCTGTCGCGATAGGTGGACTCCTCATCCAGCAGCAACCCTAAGCGTTCATCGAAGCTTAACGTGTCGATCTCCGGGGATTGGGATTGGGTCGCAAAGGCCTGGGCCATGCCGCTCAAGCGCAGCGCGTGCAGTTTCTCGATCGTGGGATGATTCAACATAGCGGGTGATCTCCGTTGGGTTGTGGGGAAGTGTGCCAGTTACTGGTAATAGCCAGGACCACGCACATTGGTGTGTGTGATCGGGTCACTTTGTTCGCTGCGGGCCGGCAAGGGCTCCCGCTCCAGTCCCTGGCGCAGCATCGACTCCAGCGAACGGTAGCTGGAGGTCCCGAGTGCGGTCGCGCGCGTACACGCCGCCTCCAGGCGCTCCGTGCCGTAGATCTTGCTAAGACGCATAATGCCCAGACACGAGCGAAAGCCCTGCTGGGGATGCGCCCGGCTTTCCATGACGTGGGTGATCAACTGGGCGGTGGCAGATCCTGTATGGGTAGCCCACGCAATCAGGCGTTGCGGCGTCCATTCAGCGTATTCGCGATGGGCCTTTGGCATATGCGAGGTGACGGTCGTGTGCCGCCCTTTCATCGGGGAGCGGACATGCGAGGCGATACGGCTCCCCCCGTGCAGGGCCTCTACGGTCTGGGCGGTGAGATGGACCTCGAGCTGTTGACCGACGAGCCGGTAGGGTACGGAATAATAGTGACCGTCGACCTCGATATGGTAATCGATATGGACCCGGGCGCGCCGCCATTCGGCAAACACATAGCGACTTTCGGGTAGGGCCTTCATGGCCGGTCGATCGAGGGTCCTAAAGAGCGCCTGCCGGGTGCCGGGGAGTTTCCGAAACGCCCGGGCATTCAACCGCGCGCGCAGACTATCGATCTCCCGGTTCAGCTCCGCCAAGCTGAAGAACGTTTGGTGGCGCAGGCGGGCGAGCACCCAGCGCTCGACGATTTGCACCCCGACCTCCGCTTTGGCTTTATCCCGCGGGCGATAGACGCGCGCCGGGAGGACGGCGACGCCGTAATGAACCGCCATGTCGGCATAAGTGGCGTTGATCAGGGGTTCATAGCGATGGCTGCTGGTGACCCCGCTGCGGAGATTGTCTGGAACTAAGATTTCCGGAACCGATTGAAAGTGCTCCAGCATGCGCACATGGGACGCGATCCAGTCGGACAGACCCTGAGTCCAGGTCGCCTCGCAGTAGGTATAGTTGCTGGCGCCGAGCACGGCGACAAAGATCTGCGCCGTGCGGATCTCGCCGGTCCGCCGGTCGATGACCGGGACCGTGTGCCCGGCATAATCGACGAAGCACTTCTCACCCGCCCGGTGGACCTGACGCATCGGGAGATCAAGACTCCGGGCATGGGCCCGATAGCGCTTACAGAATTGGCTGTATTGGAGACCCTCTGGGTGTGCCTCTTTGTGTTCCTCCCAAAGGAGCATGAGGGTGACGCCCTTGCGGGCGAGCTCCTGATGAACGACGGACCAATCAGGCAGCGGCCGGGAGGAAGGCGCCACAGGTCTTACGGGGAATAACCGAGCCTCCAGGGCCGCTTCATCCTCATCGTCTGGTAGCGGCCAGGAGAGGCCCGCTGCTTGCGCTCGGCACACATATTCGGCGACCGCGGGCCGCGAGAGACCGCAACTTCGTGCGACTTTGCGATCCGAGTATTGACACTCCCATTTCAGACGAAGCACTTCACGTATCTTGCGCATGGTTAACCTCGTTGCCGCCATCGTCGCATCGCCTTTTTTGATGAGCTAGGGGATGCACGATACCGGAGAGTTAAACCACGTCGCTTAGTGCCCGGATCGGCCGCCACCCAGGGTGGCAGCTTTGGATCGGAATGGGTGGCAGGATTACATCAGAACAGGTGGCAGCTTTGGATCGGAATCAGTGGCAGGATTGGGTCGGAATACGCAACTTGTGGTCTTTGATTGTTTTCCGTCACACATATGTCGTATTTACGACACATGAATGAACATTCTATAAGTCTCGACTCCAGGCGCCATGCGCCCACATCTCCGAAGGAATAGGCTGACGCACCGGTCCTATATTGTGCGCCGGCTTTCTCTCTCAAGCGTGCGCTGGCCCTCAGTATGCGCGACGGGACGTCCAAGCGCGCCCTCGCGCCCTCGATCTTAACGCAACTATTATCCTACGCTCCGCTCCGGGATGCCGCAGCCGTCCTGCGGGCGAGAAGAGACTCGCCCACAATAACTGGACGGGCCATACGGCCCACAATGCGGCGTGTCGATGTCCTTGTCGGTGGCCTGCCCCACGAAACGAGAGTTATTCACGGCCGCCCGCCTGGACTTGCGCCTCCCGCAGACTCCGCGCCCTTGCTACGTTCTTCCTGGCGCAACGGTCGGACCGGCCTCGGGGGATTACGTGCTGGCGCTGGCCGATACCGGGGGGATCACATTCAAGCGCCTGATCTGCGATGCGGGCCGGACTTTTTTGCGTCCCCTGAACCCCATGTACACCGTGCAGCAGGTAACAGACCTCAAGACCTACGGAGTCCTGCGTCGTCTGGTGGTAACACGGGATTTTCGGCGGTAAGGCACGGCGTCGCCCGGCTCAATCGAGCTTCTTGACAAGGTCTTCGGCGCGAAGATGGGTGTAGCGTTTGAGCATCTGCCAGGTCTTGTGCCCGGTAATCGCCGCCACCTCCGTCAAGGCCAACCCTTTCTCAAAGAGCCGCGCTGGTCGTCTCATGGCGCAAGTCATGGAAGGTCAGGCCGGTGATGCAGGTTGCGGCAAAGGCGCGGCTCATAGACGCCAAATGGACACCAAAAACACGGCCATCAACGCGCCTCGGCAAGCCCTCCAGAACCGCTATGGCGGTCGTGGACAGCGGTACGCGTCGCGGCGTGCCGCTCTTGATCTCTGGGACCAGTAAGACCTTGGCTTTGCGATCCAAGTGTTCCCATCGCATCGCCGCGATCTCCCCGCGACGCATGGCGGTCTCTATCGCCCACGTGATGGCAAGGGCGATCCCGCCATTGCTATAGCTGCGCGCGGCCACCAGGAGGCGGGCTTGCTCGTCGCCGACGAGGCGGCGCGCCCGCTTATCATCGACGCGTGGACGGCTCACGAGCCGCACGGGGTTACCCCACGGTAGATGGATGTGCCATTCCTGGGCGGCCACCGTAAACACGTGGGACAGGATATTGAGTTCCCGATTCAGGGTTGAGGCGGATACCGCCTTGAGGCGTCGATTCTTGTACGCCGTCAGTTCCTTGCCGGCGATATGGGCGACGGTACAGCGGGCCACAGGGTCCTCGCTGATGATTTTCAGGTGGGATTGCTCCATCCGCGCGCCGCGTTTTTGGGGGGTAATCTCGCGCTGGTATCGGTCCAGTAATTGGACCGGGGTCGTGCTTTCGGCCTCGGCCCGCGAGACGAACACCCCACGGTCCATCTCCCCTTCAACCTGGCGCGCCCAAGCCTCCGCCTCGGCTTTAGTGTCAAAGGTCCGATATTGGGACTCGTGACCCCTGCGAATGATCTGTGCCTGTCAGGCGGTCCGGCCGCCCGGGCCCGGGCGCTTGCGGAATGTCGCCATGCCATACCCACACTTGCCATACACACGTTATGGCATGGTTATGGCGTATTCGGGTTTGTGGCCGGTAGGATGGCTAGTAACTCATTGATATTGTTGGCGTCCCCAAGGGGATTCGAACCCCTGTTACCGCCGTGAAAGGGCGATG
>JAKAXK010000026.1 GCA_021827145.1 Pseudomonadota bacterium | reverse complement strand
ACCAGGCGACGCTCGCCCAGCAAAACCCCGGCCCTGAACCCCCCGATTAGCCGATCTGCACGGTGGCCGAGCGTTTTACGCATCTCTGCCGGAAGGACACGCCGATGCGCGTCGGGAGGGGGCGGCGAAGGCGGACCAAAAGGCGGGGCTTGCCGGGCGGGGCGCGATCGTCACGGCGATCAGCATTACCGTCCCGCCCGAGCGCGTTTGGGGCGGCTTGATGTCTTTAATCGACCGAGCCGGTCTCGGCTTGCATGGCCAGTCGCGCCCGGCGCTGCTCCTCCTCCCGGCGGGCCGCGTCGATTTCACGCAGGACCGCGGCGATGTCGGGTGCGGTCGTTTCGGGGTGGTAAGTCCCCGTCAAGGGCGTTTCCGGCCCGAGGGCGCGCGCCTGATAGAGGGCCCACATCTCGCGTCCATAGTCGCTTGTCGCGAGCTTGGGGGCAAAGCGCCCGAAGAAGATCGCGAGGTGGTCGATGTCGCGCACGAAGAAGGCCGCGGCGCTATTGTTCGCGACCGCGCTCAGATGTTGCGGCAGGTCGATGATGACAGGACCCGCGCGATCCAGAAGGACGTTGTATTCAGAGAGGTCGCCGTGAACGATGTCGGCGCACAACATGCGCGCGACGTCGCGCATGAGGGTCGCGTGGATGGTGATCGCCTCGTCCTCGGTGAAGACCAGGTCCGAAAGTCGTGGCGCGGGATCCCCTGCGTCATCGACGATGAGCTCCATGAGCAGTACACCGTCTATGCAGAGATAGGGCTTGGGTACGCGCACGCCCGCGTCGGCGAGCGTGAAGAGGGCGCTGACCTCGGCGTTCTGCCAGACTTCCTCCCGTTCGTGGCGTCCGAAACGCGATTTATTGGCCATGGCACGGTCGCGTCGGCTGTTGCGTACGGCGCGCCCCTCCTGATAGAGCACGGCTTGCCGAAAGCCGCGGCTGCGCGCCTCCTTGTACACCTTGGCACAGCGTACACCTTGGGAGGTCGCGACGATGAAGAGGTCGGCCTCCTTGCCGCTACGCAAGGGCTGAATGACGTGGTCGATGAGTCCGTCTTCGAGTAAGGGCACTAAGGCTTTAGGGGTGCGCAAGCGAGCTTACCAGGCGATGGAAGGCCAAGGACAGGCAGGCCAGAGGGTCATGGTAGTGGTCATGCGCTTATGCTACACGAGGAGATCGACGGCTGCGATAGATGTGAGTCATGTCTGCGGCGGCCGCACGGATCGGGCCGTTCGCCGCGCTGTAGGGCAGGGGCGCCATGGAAGCTTTGAGGTTCTACCCCCAAGCCTTTTCCATGTGGCAATAAATTCGCCCAATAGCCTATGTTCTTCGTTCTTGCAGCCCTGAGAGCGCACGGTCGTTTGAGGCGACTGGGCGTGTCATTGCGGCGCCCGGGTCTTATACTAAGGGTCGTCTACGCGCACGCTCTTGACGTCCGCGGGCAAGCAGTGCCGCGAGCGGCGGTAGCGCGCGCGGAGTCTTCTCGCAGCCAGGAGGTGCCAAACGATGCAGGTGGGTCCCAGAGAGATCACCAATGCCTTTCGTCCGATTCCGCTCGATGTGCCGGAGGGAATGAAGCCCAATGAATTTTTCAACAGCACGGAAAACCTCAAGGACCTCACCAACAACAATGGCCTGCTTTGCAACCCGGAAGGCCTGCTCCTCTATCGTAAGGCCCTGGGGCATAGCAACGAGTTCGACACATCCATCATCTACAATACCTCGCAAAGCGTACTCGATCCCCTCGGTCGTCCCGCGCGGCGCACCCAGGTGCCCGATCATGTGAAGAATATCTGGAACCGCATGAATGAGGTCATTATCGCCTACATGCTCGAGCACTATCCCGATCCGGATCAGGCCCTGGTGCTGTCGGGCGAAGCGAGCCTGGACGCTACTTGGCCGCTGACTTCTCCAGGCGTGCCTAGCATCCGTATGTTGCATAATCACTTCATCGTCTTCGACAAGGCGCAGCTGCGGGATGCGCCGATGGCGGATCCCGAGAACCCGAACCTGACCGATGGCGGCCAGAATTCGCTCTTTCAGGCCCACATGCGCAAGGTGTATCTCGATTTCTTCGCGGGCCTCGATCTCGAGATCCTGAAAACCTGCGAGCACGGTTCCTGCAAGATTGCACTGACAGGCTACCCGCAGGGCCTGCCGAGTTGGGAGGTCCAGGGGGGCGCCGAATCATTAAAGAAGGTCAGGTTCTGGAAGGAGTACGACACCATTCTGAAGGGCTTCATAGACTTCTACCGGACCTTCTTCGGGCAGGTATCGACGCGCAATGCGCCGATACCGCGCGACATCTATTTCCCAGGTCTCGTGGAGGACAAGCTGCTCTTCAATAACGACTTCCTGAGGACGGCGAAGATGGTGCGCGACCACTGCATACGGGATGCGCGCTACGCCGCCGCCATTCGCTGGCAGCCGGCGTTCAAGCAGCTCATTTATCGCAATGACACGGGCAAGCTGATCGTCACCATAAGCCAGAACTCGATCGGCAACGCCATCACAGAACTTCTGGGTGTCGTGGTCAAGCGCGTACCGAACGCCGAGGAGTATGAGCGCACCGAGCCCGCCCTGCTCGAAAGGCTCTTCGAGGTGCGCAGACGCTTGATGGATCAGGATCTCGGTCAGGGGATCGCCACCCAACAGTGGGCAGCCGAATAAGGCGCCCGCGGCACGCTTGGGGTCTATGAGCGGTGACCGCCTGGTCTCGTCTGGATGCGCGATCGCGCGCCACGGGGACCGGTACGGGATGAGGGGGCGACCATCTCCGGGGCGGCAATGGCGGGACGACCGGAGGCTCGGGGGTGTGGCCGAGGGTCTTCGCGCGACGCTAGGAGAGGTCGCGGAGCTCGATTGTGGTTTCTTTTGCAAAGGGCCCTCGGAGGCGTTGACAGTCTCGGAACGGGCTGCTACAAAGCCGCAATCGCGGCATGCCGCTTATTTGGAGGGTCCGCTACCCAATGGGTAGTAGTAGCCACATAGCCAAGGCCTGAAGGCAGACCCCGCTTCGCATAACACCGGATCGCGGTCGCCTTGAGGCGAAATCGCGGGTCCGGGAGCCTCTTGTAGTCCCGCCCCACCCAAACTGGAACCAGAGACGAGGATGCGCTCGCCTACGGGCGTGTGCGACCCGATTTCGACGACACTGTAGGGACGCGCTCATGCAGGTGCATGTTCTTCAAGCGTTACGGGCTGCGCTTTTGCGGGCCAAGGCCGCGCAGGCGCGGCAGATGGAGCGGCGCGCCATGGTCAGGCCGCCGGCCGCCGAGATCGAGGAGATGGCGGTGCCTGAGGCCCTGCTCGTGCGCGTGCAGGACCGGCTGCGCATCGCGCGCCTGCGAAACGCCCCCAAGACGCTGACGAACCGGATTGCGCTCTGGCTCGCGCTACTCGGTCCGGGCCTGCTCGTGATGCTCGGCGACAACGATGCCGGTGGCGTGATCACCTATTCCCAGACCGGCGCGGTCTTCGGTCTTGGCGTGTTCCTGCCGCTCATGATCCCGCTCGGTTTCATGGCCTATTTCGTCCAAGAGATGACCATCCGCTTGGGGGCGGTCACGCGGCGGGGCCATGCCGAGCTCATCTGGAAGCGATATGGGGCTTTTTGGGGCATCTTCTCGATCGTCGATCTCGTGATCGCCAATATCCTGACGCTCATGACCGAGTTCATCGGCGTGCGCGTGGGCGGGGATGTCTTTGGCCTGTCCTACTGGGTCACGGTGCCCGCCACCTTGGTCTTCGTCGCCTTCGTGCTCGTATTCCTGCGTTACTGGACCTGGGAGCGCATCGCGCTTTTCATCGCCGCGCTCAATCTCGTTTTCGTGCCCCTGGCCCTGTTTTCCCATCCTGACTGGTCGGCCGTGGGGCGCGCCTTCGTGGGCGCCAACTGGATGGTCCCCGGGGGTCTGTTGTCGGCCGGTTTTCTGGTGTTGCTGTCGGCCAATATCGGCACCACCATAGCGCCCTGGCAGTTGTTCTTTCAGCAGTCATGTATCGTCGACAAGGGCCTGCTTCCGCAGGACATCGAAGCCAGCCGGCGCGATCTCATGTTGGGGGTCACGGGTATGGTGATCGTGGCGATGGCCATCATCATCCTGACCGGCCAGCACCTGCATACGCTCCCCAACGCCCGGCATCTGAACGTCGATGGCGTGCTCGTGGCGCTCAAGAACGATGTGGGCGGGTGGGCGATGGATCTCTTCGCGCTGGGCCTCATGGAGGCCGGCCTCATATCGTCTATTGTCATCACGGCCAGCACCGCATGGGCGGTGGGCGAGGCGCTCAATCTCCCGCGCTCCTTGAACGACGCGCCGCGCAAGGCCTGGGCCTTCTACGCGCCGGCGGTGGTGGGTTCGGCGATCGCCGCCGGTGTCGTCATGTTGCCGCATGTGCCACTCGGCTTCCTGAATATTACGGTGCAGGTGGTCGCCACCATCTTCATGCCGGCGGCCATGTTGTTTCTTCTGATGCTCGTCAACGATGTCGAACTCATGGGGGCCTTCGTCAATAGCCCGCGACGCAACAAGGTGGCGGTCGGTATCATGGTATTGCTGATCGCGTGCAATGTTCTTTACGGTATCGCTGTAACCTTGCCTCATGTCTTTGGGGGTGCGCTATGAAGCACGATGAAAAAGTCGATGCGGCCGAGCTCGCGCGCCTATTGCGCGAAGAGGGTTGGGATAAGGCCTTGCCGGAGGTGGGTCCGCGAGCCCTGAAGGCGTGGCAGCAATGGGTGTTTTGGGGACTGCGTTTCTATATCGTGGTCATGCTGATGATCGTCATCTGGGCCTTCGCCCATGGAGTGCGCTCCTAGCGGCGGCACCGAGCTGTCTTTCGCGGGTTTGCGACGAGCTCTCGGTTCCGCCCCCAGGTCTCGGCCCGCCCTCAGCCAGGGATGGACTGCGCGAGCCACCACGCCCCGCCGCCCCACGTACCGACCCACAAGGCGCCGCCTACCGCGCTCCAGAGGGCGAAGGGCCGAAAGCCCATCTCGGCGCTACCGGCGATGTAGCCCTGGAGCTGGCGGAGGGGCACGATGTAGCGGCCGACCACAACGACCACCGCCCCATAGCTGCGGAAGAGCTCATGGACCCGATCGACCATGGACGGTTTCACGCCTACATACTTGCCGTATCGCAACAGCCCCTTGTGTCCATAACGCGCCCCGAGCCCATACGCGACATAGCCCCCTGACACGCAGGCGATCAGGGCGAGCGGCAGCACTGCGCCGATGCCGAAGGCGCCCTTGGCGGCAAGAAATCCCGCGGTGACCACCACCGCCTCCCCTGGCGCGAATATGACGCCCAGATTCTCCACGAACAAGATTACGACCAAGCCCCAGAGTCCGTAGCGGTGCATAACCGGAGTGGCCGCATGAATGAGATGCGCAAGCATGGCAAGGAACCAATGACCCATGGATACTCTTTCCTGAAGGTGGATTGAAAGGTAATGGCCGGCCGGAATGGTTTCACGTGCCACCGTGCCCATACGCCGGACCCCCCGCGCACACGCACTGCCCACGGCGGCCAATGGAGGGTCGCGGGGTCAGTATAACCGAGTTTTTCACTGGGGTGCCGACATGGGTTTGCTGCTTTTATGGATGATGAGCGCTCCACCCAAGATAAGAACAAAACTTCCGAGCACGGCTCCGCTTACGCCCCTTCGGCCCATGGCATAGTCTATAAGGTACACAAAGCATGGAAGTGCATAGTATGACACCCCCGTTCGCGTGGCGCCCATGATCCTCACCGACTTATTCCAGAGATAAAACGCCACCAAGGACGCAAACACACCCAAATACAGGGCATACAAGCCCGTCCCTAGAGTCATCGGTGACCATCCCCATAAAGCCCCATGCAACAGATAGAAGGGCAATAGTCCCAACAAGCCGGCAAATATCATGAGTAGCAGATATTCCGCGTCGGCCATCCCCTCCGGAACGCGCTGCACGACGGTATAGATCGCAAAAGTGATGGATGCTGCAACCATCAGCAACTCCCCCTCGAGTACTCCGGGACCCGCCAGAGACGACAGACTCCCGACTCCGATGAGCCAGACACAGCCCGCCATGGCCATGCCAACACCAAGCCATGTCACAGGCCTTACGCGCTTCCTGAGCACCAACCAGTGGATCTCCACAATGAATGCCGGGGACGTCACCGATATGAGCGACAGATCCACGGAGGGAGTGGATTTCCCCGCCATGTATATGAGCGTATTTAAGGCCGACACGCCCATAAGAGAGGCCATGAGGAGCCTTATGCCGCTGCTCTTGTCCTTGATGGTATGACGGGCTTTGATAAACGCCTTGCTCGCGAAGGGTAGCAAGACTACGAAGGCTATGAGCCATCGATAGAAGGCCAGCTCAATAGGGGAGATGGCAGAACTCGCCTCGTTCGCGATGACAAAATTCCCGGACCAGAGCATCACTGCCAGGAGGGAGTACAAGTAGCCTCTAATCACAGGCCAAGCCTCTCGATATTGAGTCGGACGGCGCGCGCCCCAACAAATCCGCCGCATTTATGGCGCGCATGGTTCTGCACCGAGCGCCATGAGACGCGATAAGCGGGACCATGCGCCGTTCGCTGTGCGCGGCCAGCCCATGACATGGGGAGGGCGTCCTCGTCCCTGGCGGCGTTCAGGGGGTGCGCTTTTGAGGCGGTGATCATCGATCGAGTCCGCCCAACAATAGCATTCCGGGGGCGGCTCAACACGCGGAATCGAAGACTTCATGGCAAGCATCGATTGATGCGGCCCGATGCACTCCTGAATGAATGACCGCTAAGGTCCCTCGGTCGCGACTTCGAATCCCTCTCGGGATCGGCTGGCTCTTTCCGGAGCGAGAGGGCGCTTCCCGCGGGCCCCGCCGCGTCTGTGCGGCGGCCCTCTGGCGTTAACGAATCTTCATGCCGGGCTGTGCCTCGGCATCCATATTGGCGAGAAAAAGGCCCGTACCGTCACTCGCTGCTAGCGTCATGCCCCCAGAGACGCCAAAGCGCATCTTGCGGGGTGTCAGCTTGGCGACGCAGACCACGAGACGATCCACCAAGGGCTCAGGCGGGTAGGTGTGACGAATACCAGAGAAGACCGTGCGTATCCGGCCTTCGCCGAGATCCAGGGACCGATTGAGGTGTTTGTCGGCCCCTCCGAGATATTCGGCGTTGACGACCCGTGCGATGCGCAAATCCACTCGCCCAAAGTCCGCGACCGTGATGAGGCCCAGGTCTTCTCTCGAGGTTAGGCTCTGCGTCGCCGCCAGGGTCTTCGCAGCTCGCGCCTTCGGGGCGGACGCACGCGTCAAAGCGCTTGGATGGGGCTGCCTATCGTCGAGGTCGCAGTCGGTGCAAGGAGTGTGGTGTTTGACAAAGATTGGCATAGTCTGCCATGATTTGGCCAGGAGGTATGCATGCGATGGCAACCATGAACGTGTCCCTGCCCGACCCTATGAAGGACTGGGTGGAAGCTCAGGTCAAGACTGGTCATTACAGCAATACAAGCGATTACATCCGTGACCTCATTCGTCGCGACCAGGACTATCGGGACCAGCGCGAAACCCTGATCAAGGCGCTCATCGCGGGGGAAAAGAGCGGCGTGTCCGAGCGCGGAATCGAGGAGATTTGGCGGGACGTCAAGGCGCGGCACGGTCTTGGCGGTTAGCCTCTCCAAGGCCGCGGCGCGGGATATCGAGGATATCCTTGAGCATTCCCTGGTCGAGTTTGGTGTACACCAAGCGGAAACGTATTACGCGTCGCTGACACATTGTCTGGAGCTGCTCGGTGGCAACCCCGAAATGGGCAGCGCGGCCGAGGATATACGGCCGGGCTACCGGCGTTTCCCCTACGAAAGCCACATCATCTTCTACACGATCCGCCCCGAGGACATCCTCGTCGTGCGCATCCTGCACCAGCGCATGGACGTGATCCGAAACATCCAGGGTTGACATCCTCCCCGCCCTTGGCCTGCGGCCACCGCTTGCGCGGGAAGGGCGGAGATTCCTACGGCGCTCAGGCGCGACATTGCCCATACGCCGGATCCCCCCGCACGCACTGCCCACGGCGGCCAATGGAGGGTCGCGGGGTCAGTATAACCGAGTTTTTCACTGGGGTGCCGACATGGGTCTGCCGACTCTGAGTGCATCGCTTTCCGTCTGCGAGGTGAGGGCGGTTCCAAGTATCGCCACGGCTCGATCCTCTCTTATCGCCGATACATCTTTGTCGTGTGCGCCTTGGTACCTATAGCGACCGTCATGAGGGGCTCAGGTTGACAAAAAGGACCTTGGGCGTATTTCTCGTTATGTTGGTGACTTCGGAGCCCGGGACGGACGACATGCCGGGCCTCGTCCCGTTTGGCGCCGACCGAGGGTCTTGATCTGCGCCAACAGATCGCTAGGCGCCCTAAATACGAATGTACGGGACACGCGTTCTTGGGTCAGAAGGCCGAGATCAAAGAGCGAAGTCAGGTCCGTGCGAGCCGTCTCGTAAGTGATGTTATGTGACTGCCTGTGTCCTTGGATGCGGTAAGTCGCATTGGGGTGGCGCAGGGCATGTCCCAGCAAGGCGATCTGCCGATGATTGAGGCCGTCTTGGAGAAATGGTGTGCTGCGGATCGTTTCTTCAATCTCCCGTACTTCACGAGCCTTTGCCGATAGATATTTCACGAGATCATCAAGGGCCCGACACATGACATGCAATTGATGGATAATGAAATATGTGACATCACCGTCGTCCGTCTCGGTATAGAGGTAAGCGCGCGCATACTCGGATGGCGCGGACCTTAAGATCCGCGATATGGAGATATATTCGGCCAGCCAGTAACCTTGGTTGAGCAGAGACCAATAAAAGAGTGCGCGAGCAGTTCGACCATTGCCGTCCATGAATGGGTGGTCGTAAGCGAGCATGAAGTGCAGGATAATCGCGCGAATGACAGGATGGATAAAGAGTTCCGACTGCTTACCGTTGGCAAAGCTGCAGAGGGCGTCGAGTCGTTCCGCGAGCTGTGTCGCGTTCGGCGGTATATGCATGGTTGTGCCGTCTCGTACATCGATGACGCGAATGTCATCGGTCTCGCGCCGAAGGACGCCTGCCTGAGTCGCGTCATCCAGGGTGTGCTCGACAAGGATGCCGTGGAGCTCTCTGATGAGGCCGGGAGTCATTGTTTCGTGCGCATATTCCCGTATGAACTGCATGGCCCGGTAGTTATTGACGATCATGTGTTCGCTGTGGGTGCGTGGCTTGCGCCCTTCCCGAAGCATTTCCTTGGCAACGCGCCGCGTGGTTGAGGCGCCCTCGAGTTGGCTGGACGTAATTGCCTCTTCGATGAGCGAGCTTATGATGTAAGTGTCGCGCGTTTGGGAGTTGGCTATCTGTTCGGTGGCCTGAATCCTGCTACTGGCGTCGCGATCCACCCGATGCAGCAACTGCAGCACAAGATCCGGCAAGCCATACTGAAAAGAATGCATCGCTTTGTCTTTGAACGGCAAGGGCCGATAGAGAGCCATTCGGGCGAATTTAGTGCCGGCCCACCATTCTTCGAGGCGATAGCCTTCGGGCGGGTTACGGTGGCGCAGCTTGTCCCAGTGAAAGTATTCTCCATCTGGGGTTGGGCCGACACGCTGCTGCATGATGTCGAGCACCCGTTCGGGCTTGATATCGTTCAGGAGAGCGCGAAGATTGGGGGGGTGAATCGGAGATTTCATGACAACCTCGATTGGAGCGGCCTGATCCGCCCCTGAACGAATTACTAATTTGGTAGCAATTGGTATTTCGTTAGTAGTTTAGCGCAGAGACCTTTAATAACCAATATCCGGCCTCCAACGGGAGATGCGTCAGGGGGTAAGCCGCGTTTCGCCGATTACGATTTCCGAACACCCATTCTCCGACTTGAGAATCGGCGCCTTTGAGCCTGCCGTGAGCCTCCTGGATGGCCGATCGCGCGGAAGCCTGCATCCGCAGATGGCGTAGGCGCGCCCGGAGTGTCTCGGTGGGCGATGATAATCGGGGGGCGCGTCCGTCCCGCCCCGGCGAGGAGGCTTGTAGGGCTCAGGGCGCCAGGATTATTTAGCGGAACACGACCGTACGGCGGCCGTGGATCAGCACCCGGTCGTCCAGGTGATAGCCGAGCCCGCGCGCCAGCACGGTTCGCTCGATGTCGCGGCCGTAGCGTACAAGGTCGCTTGGGTCATCGGAGTGATCCACGCGTACGACGTCCTGCTCGATGATGGGTCCGTCGTCCAGGTCCGAGGTCACGTAGTGACAGGTCGCCCCCACGAGTTTCACGCCACGCTCATAGGCCTGGTGGTAGGGCTTGGCGCCCTTGAAGCTCGGCAGAAAGCCGTGGTGGATGTTGATGATGCGATTCGGGTAGCGTTGGCAGAGGGTATCCGGGAGTATCTGCATATAGCGTGCAAGGACCATGACGTCGCCCTGCGCGTCGTCGAAGAGCCCCTGGATGTGGGCGAAGGCCTCCGCTTTGTCGTTCGGGGCGGATGGCACGTGATGGAAGGGGATGCCGTGCCATTCGACGAAACGGCGGTGGGTGTCGTGGTTGGAGATCACGCAGGGGATCTCGATGTTCCATTCCTGGGCTTGCCAGCGGGCGAGGAGGTCATAGAGGCAGTGCCCGAGCCGTGAGACCAGGATGACGACCCGCTTCTTGCGGGCGCTGTCGACGATCTGCCAGTCCATGGCGAAGTGCGCGGCGATCGGTGCGATCCGTTCACGGAAGGCTTCGATACCGAAGGGCAGTGAATCCGCCAGGATCTCTTGGCGCATGAAGAAGCGTCCCGCTTCCGGGTCGGAATGATGGTTGGCTTCCGTGATCCAGCCGCCATGGCCCGCGATGAGGCTACTTACAGCGGCTACGATGCCCACCCCATCGGGGCAGGAGAGCGTCAGGGTGTAGTGGCGGGCCATGGGAACTCCGGACAGGTGGCAAGAGAAACTGTCATTGTAAACAAGCGCGCCCGTAAGTCGCAGACCTTTGCGTTGATGTCGGCGCTGCGGGCGCGGCCGGGGCACGCCTTGCCCCGGCCGCGGCACGACTCGGTGATCGCTCAGCCGTGGGGTGCGCGGGGACGTGCATCGCACATGCCTATGAGGAGACGCAAGAGGGCCGCGAGCGCAAAGGTCGCGCCGGTGGCGCACACCGCGGGCCATCCGGCGTCCTTCCAGGCCCAGGTGCCGGCGAGCGATCCGAGTGCCCCGCCCGCGAAGTAGGCGGTCATGTAAACCGCCGTCAGACGATTGCGGACCGAGGCCTTGAGGGTGTAGAGGCGCGTCTGATTGGAGATGTGGCTGCCTTGGACACCGGCATCGAGAAGGGCCGCGCCCGCGGCGACTCCGGCGAGTGAATCGCCCTGGAGCCAGAGGACCAGGAAGGCGACACCTGCGAGCAAGAGGAAGCTGCCGTTGACGGCGAGCACCCCGTGGCGTTCGGACAGGCGCCCGGAGAGCGGCGCGGCAAGCGCCCCGGACACGCCTATGAAGCCCGTGATCCCGACCATGCGACTCGCTTCGCCCGGAAAGAGATGGCCGTAATGAAAGACGAGCGGCGTCCAGAAGTCGCTGAAGGCGGCGAAGCCCATGGCCCCCAGGAAGGCATGAAAGCGCAGCGCGGGCTCGTCTTGCCAGAGCCCTTTGAGGGACCGTAGCAGGGCGCCGTAGGGTACCGGTTGGGGTGGCGCTTGGCGGGGGAGGAGGCGGGCCGCGGCGATCGCGCAGAGCGCCATCAGGAAGGCGGCGAGACCGTAGATGACGCGCCAGCCGAGGAAGGACCCAAAGCCGCTCAAGGCGCGTGAGAGGATGATACCGATCAGGAGGCCGCTCATGACAAGACCGACGGCGCGACCCCGCCGCGCGGGAGGTGCCAGGGTCGCCGTATAAGGCACGAGCAATTGCGGGACGGTCGTCGAGAGACCCATGAAGAGGCTCGCGGCCAGCAAGGTCGCGAAGTCGGGACTGAGCGCCACGAGCGCGAGCGTCACCGCGATCAGGGTCGTGGTGCCGACGATGAGCCCCTTGCGTTCGCGTCCGTCGCCCAGCGGTACGATCAGGGCCAAGCCTGCCGCATAACCCGCCTGGGTGGCGACCGCTATGAGGCCCGCGCGGCTGGCGTCGACATGGAAGCTTCGCGCCATCTCGGCCAAGAGCGGCTGGGCGTAGTACAGATTGGCCACGGTGGCCCCGGCCATGAACGCAAGAAAGCCAAGCAATGCGAAAGACAGGGGCGCGTGAGCGCCTTCAGGGTGCGCGTCGGCGGACATGGGATACCATCGGGCGTGATGCGGGCAGTGTAATGGATTTGGGGCGCACCGCAACGGGATCAGGGTCCGGATCCATGGGGGCGCTCCCGGTACCGGCGCCGCCTTGTCATGATCGCGACTATTCGCCAGACTCCGAGCCATCGCTTTCTGGAGGGATGGGACCCATGCCTAAAGCCCCTGCCAAGGTCACACCCAAGAAGATCGTCAAGCGCGCGGCGCGTAATCGTGCCCCGGTGATCGCGGCGGTGGACCTCGGCTCGAACAGTTTCCATCTCGTCATCGCCAAGGTCGAGGACGGGGAACCCGTGGTGGTTGACAAGATGCGCGAGATGCTGCGTTTCGGGTCGGGGCTTGATCGCAAGCTGCATATCCGGCCGCTGGCGGCCAAGGCGGCGTTGAACTGCCTGCGGCGTTTCGGGCAACGGCTGGCGCTGTGGCGTCCCGAGCTCGTGCGGGTCGTGGGGACCAATACCCTGCGTCAGGCCGTGGGCGCCGAGTCCTTTTTGCAGAAGGCTCACGCGCGGCTGGGGGCGCCCGTGGAGGTGGTGTCGGGCATCGAGGAGGCGCGTCTCATCTATCGGGGCGTGAGTCCGGGGATCCTGCCCGAGACCCGGGCGCTGGTCATCGACATAGGGGGCGGTAGCACCGAACTGATCGTAGGTGTCGGCGGGCATGCGGAGATATTGGAGAGCGTGACCATGGGCTGCGTCACTCTGACGGACCGTTTCCTGGCCGGCCACTTGTTGAGCGAGACGCGTTTCGGTCAGGCCGTGGCCCTGGCCCGGCATAAACTCATGCCGCTACGCGAGCGCCTGCTCGCCGCACGCTGGGAGCGGGTGATGGGATCGTCCGGGACGATACGCGCGGTCGAGGCCGTGACGCGGGAGCTGGGGCTTACCGCCGGGGTGCTCTCGCCGGGCGCCTTGGAGGCGCTCAAGGAGCGGGTGCTCGGCCAGCGCTACGCGGATCGTCTGGTGCTTCCGGGCCTTGCCACCGAGCGCGCACCGGTTTTTGCCGGCGGGCTCGCCATCTTGATCGCACTGTTCGAGGTCCTGGAGATTAGCGAGATGAGGGTTGCCAAGGGCGCCTTGCGCGAGGGCATCCTTCGCGACTTGATCGGGCGCCTGTCGGGGGCGGATGTCCGCAGTGAAGCGGTGACGCGGCTTGCGACGCGTTGGCCGGACCCCTATGGGTCCCAGGGGGTCGAGCGCGCCGCCACGCTCTTCGCGGCCGTAGCCGGTCCCTGGCGCTTGTCCCCAGAGGATGGACGCTTTGTGGAGTGGGCGGTGCGGTTGCATGCCTGTGGGAGCGGCATCAATCGCCTGCACTACGAACGTCATAGCGCCTATATCGTGGCCAACGCCGAGATGGCCGGGGTCGCGCCGCGAGAGCAGGCGCTGATTACCGCACTGGTGGGCCTGCATCGGGGGAAATGGACGCAGCCTGCGGTGAGTGCCATCAAGAAGTCCTTCGGGGTTTCAGCGCTGCGGCTTGCGGTCATCACGCGCATTACCGTGGCGCTCCTGCGCATCGAGACATCTCTGCCGGCCGCCCGTCGGCGTATCCCCTGGCGTCTGTGCGCGCGGGGGGCGGTGCTCGAGATCCGCGCGAGCCTGCGCGCGGGGCCGATCCGGGATGCCCTATGGCGCGAACTCGCCCCAGAGCTTGCGGATATGCAGAAAAGCGGTGTTCGTTTCGTGCTGAACGCCTAGTTTCTTCGTGAGTGGGTCTTAGCTGCGGTCGGCGAGTTCCGTCAAAAGCTCGGCCTGGGCGTCGCGCTTAGGGGACGTGCGCGGGCGCGGCCTCTGGTATTGGCCGTCGGGCTGCAGGATCCAGGCGCCGGTGTTGTCCTTCAAGTAGCGTTTCAGGTCGCGAGCGACTCGGTCGCGCAGGCGCGGCGACTGGATTGGAAAAGCCACCTCGACGCGCCGGAAGAAATTCCGCTCCATCCAGTCGGCGCTGGCGAGATAGACCTCGGGCTTGCCGCCGTTGGCAAAATAGTAGACACGGCTATGTTCGAGGAAGCGGCCGATGACGGAGCGGACCTGGATGCGGTCGGAGACGCCGTTGACGCCAGGCCGCAGGCAACAGATGCCGCGCACGATGAGCTGGATGCGCACGCCGCCCATGGAAGCGCGGTAGAGGGCCTGAATGATCTCGGGTTCGGTCAGGGCATTGACCTTGAGGATGATGCGGGCCGGCCGCCCCTCCGCAGCGTGGGCGCGCTCGCGTTCGATCAAGGCCAGCATTTGGCTATGGAGCGTAAACGGGCTCTGCACGAGGCGCTCGAGGTCCGGGCCGCTGCCCAGGCTCGTCAATTGCAGAAAGACTTGGTTGACATCCTCGCCGATCTCGGGCCGGCAGGTGAAATAGCCGTAATCGGTATAGGCCTTGGCCGTGCGCAGGTGGTAGTTACCTGTGCCCAGATGAACGTAGCGGCGCAAGGAACCGTCCTCGCGACGCACGACCAGCGCCATCTTGGCGTGGGTCTTGAAGCCCACGATGCCGTACAGGACATGGGCCCCGGCCTCCTGAAGTTTGTTGGCGAGCGCGATGTTGGCGGCCTCATCGAAACGCGCGCGCAGTTCGATCACCACCGTGACTTCCTTGCCCGCTTGCGCCGCCTGGACCAGGGCGTCGGCGATGAGAGAGTCCGGGCCGGACCGGTACATGGTTTGTTTGATGGCGAGCACCGAGGGATCGGCCGCGGCCTGCTGCATGAACTCGACGACTGGCAGGAAGGATTGGAAGGGGTGGTGCAAAAGGAGATCGGCGTGGCGTATGGCGGCAAAGAGGTCGACACCGGTCGCAAGGGCGCGCGGCACCCCGGGGATGAAGGCCGGATACTTCAGGTCCGGGCGATCGATGCGATCATAGATCTCGCCTAGGCGATTGAGGTTCACTGGCCCATTGACCGCATAGAGATCGTCGGCGCCCAGTTCGAATTGCTGGAGCAGAAAGGCGCTGGTGGCGTCCGGGCATTCGCGCGAGACCTCGAGGCGCACGGCGTCCCCGTAGCGTCGCGAGGCGATCTCGCCCTGCACCGCGCGCAGGATGTCGCCGATTTCGTCGTCGTCGATAGCGAGGTCACTATTGCGTGTCACGCGGAATTGGTAGCAGCCCAGCACCTTCATACCCGGAAAGAGCTGGTCCACGTAGGCGTGGATGATCGATGACAGCAGGACGAACTGGTGACACTGGCGGTTGCTGTCCGGAAGCGCTATGAGGCGCGGTAGGGCGCGCGGCGCCTGCACGATGGCCATGCCCCCCTGGCGTCCGAAGGCGTCGCGGCCCTCGAGGGACACGATGAAGTTCAGGCTCTTGTTCAGGATGCGCGGAAAAGGATGGGCGGGATCGAGCCCGAGAGGGCTCATGATGGGTAAGAGTTCCTCCTCGAAGTGGCGGCGCAGCCACGCGTCTTGGGGTTCGGTCCACGCGTCGCGCTTGATGATGTGGATGCCGGCGGTGGCAAGCTCCGGGATCAGGATCTCATTGAAGACCCGGTATTGCTCGGCAACGAGGTCCAAGGTCTCCGCACGCACGGCTTGCAGGGTCTCCGCCGCCGTCTTGTCGTCGGGGGCGAGAGTGGTCTCTGCGACCTCGGCGCGTTGCTGAAGACCGGCTACGCGGACTTCGAAAAACTCGTCGAGATTGGTGCTCGATATGCCGAGGAAGCGCAGCCGTTCGAGGAGCGGCAGTCGACTGTCCTTGGCCTGCTCGAGGACCCGGCGGTTGAAGGCGAGCATGCCGAGCTCTCTATTGATGTAGAGGGACGAGTGCTTGAGATCGATGTCGGTCACGGCGCGTTTACGGCCCTGGGCCGGCGGCAAGGGTTAGAGGGACTTTAGGGTCTCGCCGCTCGGGCCCCACGCGGGGGGCATGTGAGGGTTCTGGTTTGTAACCATTCTAGCACGGCCAGCGTCGTCTCGCCGACACGTAGCCTTGTCCGCCCGGAGAGGGTGGGGGTGGCCCCAGAACGGCACAACCCGGTGAGATCCGGGCGGCTACCGTTTCGCGAGGCGCCGGCACTGCACATTGACAACCTTCTCGATGCGCTGCAACGCGGGATAGGCGCCGTAACGCGCCTCGAATTCTTCTCGCTCCGGGCCGATTATCTTCCGTAGCGCGTCTGCGGTCTCACGGACCAGCTTATCCAGGAATTGCGGCCGCACATCACATTGCCGAGCAAGCGACTCCCAGTGCGCGGGCGTGATTACGCTCGGATTGCGTTCGCCGCCGACATCGAAGGCCAGATGGTAATCAATGCGTTCGATGGCGCGCGTACACACCAGGTCATAGAACGGCGCCAGGCGGCATGTGTCACCGGGCCAGTGCAACAGGGAGAGGTTCTTGGCATGACTGTCGGAGTTGCCCGCCAGCACATTGAAGATCTGCCAGCGCAGCAGGTGTTGCGTGTCGATGGCCGCCGCCAGTTGCGTGGTGAAGGTCTCGTAGGCAGGCGGATGACGGTAGTCGATCAGATCGAACTTCAGGATGTGACTGGAAGGCGCTTCGCCCTGCGACAGAAAATACTGATCGCCGCGCATCAGTACCGGGCGCTTGTCCTGGGCGCCGGCGAGCGACAATCGCGGGCGCTTGTCGGCCGGCCAGGCCGCGTAGATCGCCCCCCGGCGCGCCACCAGATTGGCCACATCCGTCTCCGTTAACGGACGGTACTGTCGGAGGCCCGATGGTTGTCGGTCTATGGGTAGAACCGACAGCGCGCCGGCGCACTCGCCGCCGATGGCGTGTAGCAGGTCGAAATCCGTATTCGGCAGTTCGAGCTCGCGGACGATATGTTCGCGCACCGTCCCCTCGGGCAACAGATTGGCAAACCAGCGCTGGGCGATGCCTTCCTCCGGGGCGAATTCCCGGACCGCGAGCGGCAGGGAGCGGGAGATGGCGAAGCCGCCATCAGCGATCCACTCGGGGTCATAGCGAAACCCGATGGCTTGGGTCGTATGGCGCCAAAGCCGACCGACCTGGCGCTGTTCGTGCCAGACGTTGAGGTTGAGCATGTCGGGGGCGCTCATGGCGTCTTTTCACGGGTCTTGCCGGTACTGCGCGCCGACGTCGCCCGCCCGCGCGGTTGGATGATGACCTCGAGCCCTAGTGTGCGCAGCGCCTTGAGGACTTTGCCGATCTCGGCCGTCTCCTTGCCTCGTTCAAACTCGGACAAGAAACGCATACTCAGGTTGCCGAGTCCGGAGACCGTCTCCAGCGTCAGGCGCCGCATGATCCAAGACGGTGGGTGTCCAGACGGCTCAATGTCACTAGGCCGACGCGAACAGGTGCCGATCTCGCCGTACTGAGCCTCTTGTCCAGGATGAGCCGGCGGCGTCCGTCAGTGTATTATCGGGCGCCATCTCGGTCGGTGTTGCGTTGATTCCGGGGTGATGCCGGCTTTCGTGCTTTCACGGGTGGCGTTCATTACCCTTTCTTGTCGCCCCGATCCACCGACAGACCCGCCTGCCTCCATTCCGGAAAACCGTCCTGGAGCCGGTACGCGGTAAAGCCCCTAGCCCGCAACCTAGCAACCGCCTCATAGGCCAGCACGCAATAGGGACCGCGACAGTAGGCGACGATTTCCGTGTCGTGCGGCAGATCAGCGAAGTGCTTTTCGAGTTCCGCCAGAGGAATGCTAAGCGCACCGGGGACGTGGCCGGCTGCATACTCTTCGGCCGGCCGCACGTCGATCACCGTCACGAGGCCTTCGCGCGCGCGGCCCAAAAGCTCCCTGGCCGGTACCGGCTCGAGGCTGTCCTTGACGGTAAGATACGTGCTAACGAGCCGCGAGACCTCGGCCAGATGGGTTTCGGCGACACGACGCAGACACTCGAGCAGCGTGACGACATCGTCTCCCGTGAGGCGGTAATAAACCGATTGTCCCTCCTTGCGGACCGTCACTAGGCCCGCCCGGCGCAGCTGCTGCAGGTGGGCCGAGGTGTTGGCGGTCGTGAGGCCTGCGACGCGCGCCAAGGCCTCCACACTGCGCTCGCTCTGGGCAAGAAACTCGAGAAGCTCAAGGCGGTTCCCGCTGCTCAAGGCCTTGCCGACGCGGGCAAACTCCGAAAAGAGTTCGTGCTTGAAACCTTCGTTACTTGACATCGGCAGATGAAAAACCAGAGCAAAAGGGCTCGTTCGGATACTAGCATAGTCAGGCTGGGGCGGCAGCAGCCGCTTCTTCGTTGCTAATGGAGTTGCCCAAAGGCCCTCATGGCATCATCTCCTGAGCAATGTGACACGTGGTATACCACGCCGCGCGGGCGTTGGATCGCAGGGCACGAGTTTGCGCTTCTTACGCGATTGCGCTCGCCAAAATCGCAGGCCACCCTCTTGGATGTCGGCACGGGCACGGGCCATTTCGCGCGACGCTTTTCGGGTATCGGTCTCAAGGTGGCGGGGCTCGATCCCGAGTCCCCGGCGGTCGCCTACGCGGCCTCGAAAAGCGCCAACATCTCTTATGTCCAGGGCGATGCGCATAAGCTGCCGTTTGCCGATGGGGGCTTCGATTATTGTACCGTCGTCACCAGCCTTTGCTTCATTGCCGATGCCGGGGCCGCGGTTCGCGAAATGTGGCGCGTGGCCCGCTGCGGCATCGTTCTCGGCGTGCTTTATCGCCAAAGCCTGCTCCACCGGCCAAAGGCGGGGTGCGGGGCCTACGCCGACACCCGATGGGACGACGCGGGCGCGGTCGTGACCGCCCGGCTCATCGAACCGTAGCTGTCGGCGTCATGGCCTTACGGCGTCTTTGTCGCCGTTGCCATCGTGCGGGCATGACGCATCCTATCCAACCGGCGCGCGCGACCCGGGGCGCCGCCGACACGGTCGGCGGCGATGGGGCAGGGGTACCCGAGATGCTGCGCGCGCGTGCAGTTGCGTGATCCCTTGGCCCAGAAGGCCGCGGTGCGGCGCCCGATAGCCACGTTTTTTTGATGCGCGACGCCACGTCGCCTCAGAGCTGGCCCGGCCCGGTCCGTCCCGTTTTGAAATGACCCTCGTACCCAACGCAGAGCGCTTGTCTCTTGCCGCCTCGGCCGATTGAGTCTAAGATTCAAAACATCAATTGAACTATAGTACAGGAGAATAAATGGACCTCGTCTCTGGTATGGCCGGGCTCGTCATGGGCCTTGTGCTTGGCGTCTTCGGCAGCGGGGGCAGCATTATCACCACACCGGCGCTGATTTATCTGGCACACCTTCCACCCAAATCTGCGATCGCCACGAGTCTCGGCGTGATCGCCATCACGGCCGCCGTGGCCACCTTCCAACAGGCGCGCCGCAAGAACGTGGATTTCAGGATGACCGCGGGCTTTAGCCTGTTTAGCGTGTCAGGGGCTTATCTTGGAACGCGGTTCGGGGCCGAATTGACGGTGGTGACGCAGCTCGTGATCTTCGCCTGCGCCATGTACGCCGCGGCCTGGAAGATGCTGCGCCCGATGCCCGTGCACCGCTCCGTGGGGGCGGCAGCGATACAGGGCGAGCCGGTGGTCGTTTCGCAGAGCCTGATACGGACGGGGCTGATCGGCGTCGCGGTGGGGGTGCTCGCCGGTCTTGTGGGCATAGGGGGTGGATTTCTCATCGTCCCCTCGCTCGTTCTTTTCGCGGGTCTGCCCATCCGGCAGGCTATCGGCACATCCCTTGCGATCGTAACGCTGAATTCCACGTCCGGCTTTTTCGGGTACGCCGGTCACGTGCCCATCGATTACCCCCTGGTCGCCGTTTTCGCCTTGCTGGCGATCGTCGGCAGCCTGGGCGGCATGCACCTGGCTCAGCGATTGTCGGCTGAGCATTTGAAACGCACATTTGGCGTGTTTCTGGTGTGCGCCGCCACCGCCATTCTTTTGAAAAATCTGTTGTGAGGCATCATGATCGTGACTCTTCTTCTCGACAATCCGCCGGGCAAGCGCTATCGGCTCTATCACGCCTATGCCTACGTCTTGGTGGAGCATGCACTCGCCCATTGCATCGAGTGGTTTGCCAGTCTGCCGACGCGCCTGAAGATCTCGCCGCCGCCATGGGATTGCGCCACCGATCAGGATGGGGGCGGCATAGTGGACCTTCTGGGTGATGTCGAAAAAAGTCGTCATGGGGCCCCGGGCAGGCAGTAATTTGAGCCTTTGCTGTGCGGCGTGTAGGGCTTTAAAGGGCGCGGCTCGTTTTGGCGAAGAGGGGTTCGTATGCGTGGAGTTAAAAAGAAGGGGCAAAGGCTGTACGCAAAGGAGGCATACACCGTCTCGCCGCGCGCGTTTCACCCCCGCCTCCGCACGAGCGGAGAGCGTGCCGAGCGTGCACTGCCCAATGAGGCTTGGCCGGATCGTCTGCGCGCGGCTTTGGCGGAGCAGCGCATCCGGGCGGCCTATCAGCCGATAATCGCATTGGCGGATGCGACCATTGTCGCCGAAGAGGCCTTGGCGCGCTTCGTTGCGACTGATGGGATGGTGACCCCGGCCGGGGCGTTCATCGAGGCCGCAGCCGCCTGTGATGTCATTACCGCTATCGATGAGGTCGTGTTAAACCAGACCCTGGCCCGCTGTAGTGCCCGGCGCACGCTGGGATTGCCGGGGCGCCTGCACTTCGTGAATGTCTCCACGGCGCTGCTCGCCGCCCCTGACCGTCTGACCCATTTGGCCGCGGCGGTCGAGGTCTGCGGAACCCCTCGGCCCCCAGATGACCCCCGCTGGCGGTCTTTGGTGATCGAGATCACCGAACGGGAACTGATTACCGATCACTCCGGCGTCATCCGGGCGCTCCGACCCTTGCTGGACGCTGGTGTGCGCTTGGCGCTCGATGATTTCGGGAGCGGCTACTCCTCCTTTCTGTATCTCGCGGATCTTCCCATTGCGTTTCTCAAAATCGAGCAGGCGCTGATTGCCCGCGTTGGGCAAGATCGGCGCGTGGATATCATGGTCGAGGCCATCGCCCGCATGGCCACCGATCTCGATATCATCACTATTGCCGAAGGCATCGAGAGCGCTACGAGCGCCACTGCGGTGGCCGCGCTCGGTGTTCTGTGGGGGCAGAGCTATCATTTTGGACGGCCGGGGTGGGAGTGAGGGTAGGGGAGCCGATGACGTTGGTCCGCATGCAAGCGTGACGAGCTTTCACTTGAAGAATCGGTGTAATGTTTACCCTTGTCAGTCCAGGCCGAACGCCTCCCGGAGATTACGTCCACCCAGCGTCGTTAGGTTATGTCTACCGAGAGGATATGCAGGCGTCATCTACGTGAAGTCTTGCGATTGGCGGCTAGCGGCTGTATGAGTCAACGCCAGATCGCCCAAACGCTGCACCTCTCCCAAGGGGTTATCAGCCACTATCTCACACAGGCCGCCGCCCACAAGCTGTCCTGGCCGCTTGATCCGAGCCTCGACGACGCGGCCTTGAGCGCCCGGTTGTTCCCCGCCTCTCCCATCTCCGCCCAAGCGTCTCGACGGGGCCTACCGGAGGAGTCAACCCTCCACCAAGGGCCCAAACGCAAGGGTATGACCTGGCTGCTTTTTTGGGGGAGTATCGGACCCACTATCCCGCATGATCCAATACGGTGTCCAGACGGCTCAATGTCACTAGGCCGACGCGAACAGGCGCCGATCTCGCCGTACTGACGCGTCGGGTGGTCTTCTTGAATGCAAAAAAAGCGTGTGGAGGCGAAGATGGACGCTAAACGCCTCACACCCCTCCTCAAACACTCGGTCGCGAAACGCCTCCAAGGATGAAACGATCCGACCGCCTGATCGGGAGGCGGGGGGTGGTCGGCGAGCGTTCCCGGCCTACTCGTTGTAGGCGCGCTCGCCATGCTGGGTGACGTCGAGACCTTCGCGCTCTTCCTCGTGGCTCGGCCGCAGGCCTATGACCAGATCCACGAGCTTCAGGATCAGGAAGGTCGCGATGGCGTCGTAACTCGCCACCGCCGCTATGGCAATCGCCTGTTTGCCGATCTGGTCGAGATTGCCTTCGAGCGCGCCGGCGGTCCCGCCGATGGCCTTGACCGCAAACACCCCGGTCAGGATGAGCCCCACGACGCCGCCGATGCCATGGACACCGAATACGTCGAGTGAGTCGTCGTAGCCCAGGGCGTTTTTCACATAGGTGACCGCCCAGAAGCAGGCGGCTCCGCCCGCGAGGCCGATGATGAGTGCGCCGCTTGGATCCACGAATCCGGAGGCCGGGGTAATGGCAACGGCGCCCGCGACGGCGCCGGAGGCCATACCGAGGATGCTGGGCTTGCCGCGCGCGGTCCACTCGAGGCCCATCCAGACCATGGCCGCGGCGGCGGTGGCGATTTGCGTGCTGGCCATCGCCATGCCGGCAAGACCACCCGCGGACACCGCACTGCCGGCATTGAAGCCAAACCAGCCGACCCAGAGCAGGGAGGCCCCGAGAATGGTGAGGACCAGATTGTGCGGCGCCATGGCCTCGCGGCCATAGCCCACGCGCCGCCCCACGACGAGCGCGGTGACGAGGCCCGCGACACCGGAGTTCAGCTCGACGACCGTGCCCCCCGCGAAATCCAGGACACCCAGATGCGCAAGCCAGCCGTGCGCCGACCAGATCCAGTGGACGATCGGGGAATAGACGAACAAGAGCCAGAGGGCACTAAACCAGAGCACGGCCGAGAACTTGATGCGCTCGGCAAACGAGCCGGAGATGAGCGCCGGGGTGATGATGGCGAACGTCAGCTGGAAGGACATGAAGACCGTTTCCGGGACGGCCATGGAGCGGTCGGAGATCGTGTCGCGGCCCATGCCGTGGAGGAATACGCGTCCGAGCCCGCCGATGAAGGCGTTCCCGTCGGTGAACGACAGGCTATAGGCGACGATATACCAAAGGAGGGTCACGAGGCAGGTGGTGGCAAAGCTGTGTGCAAGCGTGCTCAAAACGTTCTTTTCGCGCACCATGCCGCCGTAAAAGAGGGCGAGCCCCGGTATGGTCATCATGAGGACCAGGATGGTCGACACCAGCATCCATGCCGTGTCGCCGTGATTGATGGCGCCCTGCCCGATATGGGAGACGGCGACCGCCGACGGCGTCTGGACGTTCAAGGCTCCGGCCCCCGCGTGTAGGGCGGCGAGGGCTTGGACAGGGGCGAGCACGAGTAGGAACAGGGTGGCTACGCCTAAACCCCGCAAGACCAAGGACAGATTGCGCACCGCTATTCCCCCTTAAAGCGCACCATTGCCGGTTTCGCCGGTGCGGATGCGCACGGCCTCCTCCAGTCCCAGCACAAAGATTTTTCCGTCCCCGATTTTGCCCGTGCGTGCTGCGCGGCTGATCGCCTCGATGACCTGATCCACGATCTCGGCCGCTACGGCCACCTCGATTTTGACCTTGGGCAGGAAGTTCACGACGTACTCGGCGCCGCGATAGAGTTCCGTGTGTCCCTTCTGGCGCCCAAAACCCTTGACCTCTGTGGCGGTGAGACCCTGAACGCCTAAGGCCGAGAGGGCCTCGCGGACGTCATCCAGCTTGAACGGTTTAATGATGGCAACGACAAGTTTCATGGCGGCGGATCTCCCTTCGGGTCGCGACGCCTCCGGATCGTAGGCATCGATCCGCGATGGCGTAGTTTTTCGATGTCCCCCTGCAGGCCCAGACCTTGAGGTGGACGCGCGTTCCCCGGCCCTTCAAGGGCCTGCGCGACTTTACTCTCCCCATGATGGGGCATCAACTGCGCAGTAGTGGGGAGCGATCTTCCGGGGGGTGTCGGCGCCACCGGACGCAAGCGCTTGGCGGCCCAAGTTTGGGGGCGTAGGTCGAGAGGAGGGTGGCCGTTGACAGGGGCAGGACGTGGCGTGATGATGCATCCTTCTCTATCCATATGGGCGCCCCGATGTCAATATCTCCAAAGAAGAAACAGGTGGGTGTGGTATGCGCAGTCCTACTGATCCCGCTGGCCGCGTCCTCGGCCGACAAGGTCCCGGGCCCGGCGGCGCTTTTTAAGCAGGTGCGGGCGCTGGAGCAGGGCGGTGCACTGCTCCCGGGGAGCCATCTCTGGATGCATGGCTCACGCATGGTCGATTACTACACCATCGATCGCGCCAACGCGATTGCCGTGCAGGCCGCGACCCATGGGGTCGCGCGCGTGACGCGCTTCCCGGCCGGGAGTCTCTATATCAAGGAAAATTACGACATCCATAAGGTCCTGAAGACGGTGACCGCCATGCTGAAGGTGCCGGGCTACGACGCGGCGGACCGTGACTGGGTGATGGCCGCTTACAAGCCGGATGGCCACCTGATCGCTTACGGTCGCGTGCAAAGCTGTATCTCCTGCCATGCGCTGGCCGCGAGCACCGATTTCACCTTCGCGCCCGGAACGCGACTCCCGATCACCACGGTACGGCAGTTTTTCCCCGGCCAGCCGATCTCTCCCGCCTATCGCGCCGCACTCGCCGCGCACGGCTCCTCTTGAGCCGGTAGGGAGGTTGCGGCGCCCCGTTTCGGTCCGAAGGGGAGTGCGCAAGACCTTGCCTGTGCGCTCGTTTTTCCGCAAGGGTTCCGGTATCCTGCGGATTTTTTGGAGGGCGGCCGTGGAAGACCAGGGCAGTATTGACCAGAGCCTGCGGGAGCTTCGCGACCGCACCGCCACGCTTCGGAGGTATCTTTGACGTCGATACCAAAGAGGAGCGCTTAGTCGAGGTCGAGCGCGAGCTCCTCGATCAGCAGGTCTGGGCCGACAGAGTGCGTGCCCAGGAGCTGGGGCGTGAACGGGCGCGGCTAGCCGAGACCGTCGATGCCATCCGGGCCTTGGAGACCGGGCTTGCCGAGGCCGCCGAACTCTTTGCGATGGCGCGCGCGGAGGCCGATCAGGCCCTGACCGAGTCGATTGCGCGCGATGTGGGAGGACTCAAGCAGCGGCTGGAGGCCCTCGAATTCCAGCGCATGTTCCCAGGCGAGATGGACTCCGCCCATGCGTTCTTGGATATTCAGTCGGGGTCGGGCGGTACCGAGGCGCAGGATTGGGCGGAGATGCTGTTGCGGATGTATCTACGCTATGGGGAGCGTCGGGGCTTTGCCACCGAGATCGTTGAAGTATCGGCGGGCGAGGTGGCGGGCATCAAGAGCGCTACGGTCAAGTATTCGGGCCCGTATGCCTTCGGCCATCTGCGCACGGAGACCGGCGTGCATAGGCTCGTGCGCAAGTCGCCCTTCGATTCCGGCAATCGCCGGCACACCTCGTTTGCCTCGGTGTTCGTGTATCCCGAGATCGACGACAATATCGAGATCGACATCAACCCGGCGGATCTGCGCGTCGACACCTATCGTGCCAGCGGGGCGGGTGGCCAGCATGTGAACCGGACGGATTCGGCGGTGCGTATCACCCATGCGCCGAGCGGCATCGTGGTGCAGTGCCAGACCGATCGTTCGCAGCACAAGAACCGGTCGCAGGCCATGAAGATGTTGAAGGCCAGGCTCTATGAGGCCGAGATGCAAAAGAAGCGCGAGGCCCAGGACAAGCTCGAGGAGGGCAAGTCGGACATCGGCTGGGGGAGTCAGATCCGCTCCTATGTCCTGGATCAGTCGCGCATCAAGGATTTACGGACCGGGATCGAGATTGCCAACACCCAGGCAGTGTTGGATGGCGACCTGGATCGATTCATCGAAGCGAGCTTGAAGAGCGGTTTGTAAGGGGGCGGGCGTGGAAGATGGGCAGGGTGGCATAGAGGCCACGGAAGACGAGGATCGGCACGTCGCGCAGCGGCGCGAGAAGCTCGATGCGTTGCGTGTCGAGGGTCAGGCCTATCCGAACGATTTTCGCCCCGATCAGCAGGCCGCGCCGCTCTTGGCGCGTTTCCGGGAGGCGCCGGAGGAGGAGCTAGAGTCGGTCGGGGAGGTACGGCTGGGTGGCCGGGTGATGACCAAGCGGGTGATGGGGCGGGTGAGCTTTTGCCACATCCAGGACGCGACCGGACGCATACAGGTTTTCGTGGAACGCGATACCCTGGGCCCGGCCTACGAGGCCTTCAAGCGTTGGGATCTCGGTGACATCGTCGGCGTTGCCGGACGGCTGTTTCGCACGAAGACCGGGGAGTTGAGTGTGCGCGCCTCCGTGCTTCGGCTGCTTGCGAAGAACCTGCGGCCGTTGCCCGAGAAGTTCCATGGGCTGACCGATCAGGAGACCCGCTACCGCAAGCGTTATCTCGATCTCATCGTAAACCCAGAGACCCGCGTGATCTTCGAGCGGCGCGAGCGCATCGTGGCGTATTTGCGCAGGTTCTTGAAGGAGCGGGGTTTTAGTGAAGTCGAGACGCCGATGATGCAGCCGCTTGCGGGCGGCGCCACGGCCCGGCCGTTCGTGACCCATCACAACGCACTCGATATCCCGCTCTATTTGCGCATCGCCCCCGAGCTCTATCTGAAGCGGCTCGTCGTGGGCGGCTTCGATCGCGTCTTCGAGATCAACCGGAATTTTCGCAACGAGGGCTTGAGTACGCGTCATAATCCGGAGTTCACGATGGTGGAGTTCTATCAGGCCTACGCCGACTATCGGGACCTGATGGACTTGACCGAGACCTTGTTGCGCGGCCTGTGCGAGGATGTGTTGGGAACCACTACGCTTTCCTATCAGGGCGAGCGCTATGACTTCAGCGTTCCGTTCACGCGACTCTCGATCGAGGACGCGATCCGCCGCTATCACCCGGACGCGCCAGCGGATTTGCGTGACATCGCGGCACTCAAGGCTTTTTTGGCCGCCAAGGGCCTGCCCTTGGAGTCCGGTCTCGAGGCCGGCGGCCTTCAAATGACGATCTTCGAAAAGACCATAGAGGGGCGACTGTCACAGCCGACCTTCGTCACCGCCTATCCCGCGGAGGTCTCGCCCCTGGCCCGACGCAATGATGCCGACCCCTTCGTGACCGACCGCTTCGAGTTCTTCGTCGGCGGCCGCGAGATCGCCAACGGCTTCTCGGAATTGAATGACCCCGAGGATCAGGCGCGGCGTTTCAGGGCCCAGGTCGAGCGGCGCGGAGACGGCGACGAGGAGGCTATGCACTATGACGCCGATTACGTCGAGGCCCTGTAATACGGGA
>JAKAXK010000141.1 GCA_021827145.1 Pseudomonadota bacterium | reverse complement strand
ATGGAGGACCAGGGCGTCATCGGGCGTAAAGAGCCTCTTCTGACGCCGTATGACCCGGTGGTCCGATATCTCCCTGCGGGCCACCTCTTGATTCACCCAGACGTCTCCCGGCCAGGCCCGATAGTCCGTCCATAAGGTCGTGCCGAGAAAGCGCACGCCGCCTACCACGACCTCATCGTCATCGAGCAGGTGCAGGCCAGGCCACGCGGCGGCCGCCTCGCGCAGCAATGCGCGCAAGGTGTCGAATTCGTGGCCATAGTATTCGTGATTGCCCGGCACATAGAACACGGGCACCCGCAGATCCGCAGCCAGCTCGCCCGCCCACGTCACCCCGGCCGTGCCGTTATCAATGTCGCCCGCTAGTATCACGGCATCGACGGCAGGCCATGCGCCCTCTGCGCGACCGCGCCGCATCTCGCGATGCATATCACTGATGACGAATAGACGCGTGATCGGCTGGAGTCCTGCCATGGCCGCACCCCTCAAAAAAAGAAGATCTTGCGCTCTTCTTGCCCAATACCGTCGAACGCGCATGCGCACTGAAACAGCGACGACGACGCGCGCAACGAGAAGCGGCACAGAGGCCCGCTGCTCGACCTCCTATACCGAAACCTTCAGGGGTCCGCTCCGCGTGTTACTCCTGGGGGCAGCAGCCAAAGGTCCGCCGCGAGATCCACGCCCCGCTGCGAAATCTCCCATTGGTGACTCTCGTAATCCAATGCCCGGTAGAGTCACTCCTCTAATGGGCGGCTGGCGACGAACCAAGGTTCTCCGCCAAGGCCTTCTCCAGGGCCTGCCCGAGGGTATTGCCCAAAAAAGCGCCGAGCGCCGTCCCAACCAAAGGAAGCATGGCACCGAACACGCCAAGGGCAGCCGCCTTCGATACAGCGCCCATCCCAACTGACCCCGCGGCCGCCTGACCCAAGCCGGCCTTCCCACCGATATCGAAGCCCACAACGAAACCGCTGCGGCGTAGTGCATTCTCAGCCTGCTCGGCTAGCCCCAAGACGACGGTCGCGCTCACGTTGAGCTTGGCGGCCACTGCGCGCAACTGCTCCACCGTGATTGCCGTTTCACCCTTCTCAACCCGCGACCAAGTCGACCCGGCCAACCCCAAACTCTCGGCAACTTGCGCCTGCGTAAGGTCACGCCTTCGGCGAATGAGCGCCAAAAGATGCCCAAGAACCGCATTCGATGTCGTCGCCATCCTCGGATTCTGACCAGATCCCGCACCCTCGCTCATCTCTGTGCCCCACAAAACCTGAATCTGTGCAATATATCATATAATAGGACTTGCCCACATTTGTATAATGCTATATATTTGCTGTACTTGCAACCTCTGCATATTTGTACTAGAGTTCCCCAAGAAGCAACGATGGGGGGAAGATGTGCGAGTCACACGACGAGACATGCCCGGGGTTGTTACCAGCAGCGGGCTGCCGCCGCTGCTCCTGGACTTCCTCAGGCGCTTTGGGCAAGGACCCCACGATCACCGCGGCGCAGTGCGACTCTACTGCGACCAAAAGGCGCGGCGATGCGCACGAGACCACTTGCAGCGCGCAAGCCCAGGCTCCGCGAACTCTCGAACGCCGTTGCCGTGCTCGACGCCGATAGTGGGACCCCCATCTCATGCGGTCATCAATACCCGAAGATCTGCCGATCCTTATGCCGGTCTCAAATCCCCCTTGAAAACACCCAGCGGCGACAGCAGTTAACACCACACACCCGCGCGGAACTGAGACCGGCGCGCCACTCGATCCCGCTATGCTCCTTACACCGAAAGGACACACTCACCATGAGCTCACTCAAATGCCCCCGCTGCGAGACCAGCGATCATGTCACCGAGTATAGGATCGCGCGCGATCGCGGAAGACGCATAGGCGGCGCACTCGGCGGCATCGTCGGGGCCGCCGGAGTGGCGACCGGGGCCCTCGACGGTGCGGCGCTGGGCGCCACAATAGGCACCGCGGTTCCCGTAGCCGGCACTACGATCGGCGCGGTCATTGGCATAATAGGCGGCGGCATCGCAGGCTTGATGGCGGGCCAAAAGGTCGGCGAAACGGTCGGGGGGCTTTTCGACTCCGGATACCTATGCCGAAAATGCGGGTGGCACGGTTAAGCTTCGCGCCTTACCATGGTCATGGTTCTCGTTGACGTATAAGCGGTTGGGGGTGTTATGAACGCCAGCGGTATCGAAAACTATCCGGGGCTGCAAAATATCGTGGTGGAGGTCCTAAACGAGCTGGAGATCGACTACCGCATAGAGGATGCCGAGTACATCCACTTTCAGGTGACAGGGGACAGTGGTGCCCTGGAGTGCGAGATCCACACCGAGGACGAAAAGGACTGGCGGAGCCTAGCGACCAGCGTCTCTTCGCCCACTTATGTGCCCAGGGCGCGGTTCCCACAAGTCTCCGAGTGGATCATCCGAAGAAACTTCTCGCTCAAGCTCGGCGCCTACCATCTCGACCTCGACGACGGGAATATCCAATTTCGGCTCGGGGTACTCCTGGGGGACTCCCTCGCGACACCCGAGATCGTGCGCACCAATCTGCTCGCCGCCATCCATGTGATGGATAGCTCCGTCCCCGAAATCATGACCATGGCCTTCAGTGACCGCAGCGCGCTCGACATCATCGAAGAGGCCGAGAGACAGGATGGCGAAGGTGAGGTGGCACCGGGTACGCCATTGCAGTAATGACTGGAACACGGTGAAACACGCGCAATCTTGCGCTGTCACAGAACCTCCCACAGCTAAAGCCGGATCGGAGTTCTGGTGCCGGCACTAAAGGTTTTTCTCGCGCTTGCGCTTATCGTGGAAACGACAGGCCTACCGCGTCCGTGGCTGGTGGGCATTGTTGTGGGTGAAGGACAAGAACCAGGGAGGGCGCAGCCCACAGCCTCCGCATGCCTTCTCAACGACGCCACGGATGGTGCCCCCATTGGCGCATGGACGAATCCATGCGTATGATAAGAAGCCCAAAGCGATGTAGAACTCAAAACAATCGGACGGCATCATGAGCGAGAATAAGGAGCCGAGAATGGCTCTCGGCGGCACAGTTCATGAGCCGTCAAGAGCGGGCTCGTCGAATTCCGAGCCGCCCCCCGAAAGGCCTGGGTCCGTACCCGGCATTTCACCCCCACCGCCTTTCTTGGCGCATCAATATCCTTCTGGAACCCCCAGCGCATGCGCCACCCAACGTGACGTGGACCTACGGCGGCGGCAGACGCCCGCTCGCGAGATCATATGAGGCTCAACAGGGAGGACCTCCGGATCGGCCTGATCGTTGGGGTCATTCTCGCGGTGCTCACATTGGCGGCTGGGGTATCGACCTACCTGGTGATGCGGCGGGAAGTCGCGTCTATTCTCAAAAGAAACTTAAGCGCCCTCCTACAGGATGATACGCGCGCCTTTGTGCAAGAGATCCATCAGAGAAACAATCAAAGCGTTACGGTAGCTACACGGCCTTTCGTTGTTAGTAGCCTTAAGGCCGTCGACATGCACCCAGGCAGCATCCGGGCGCGACACGACCTACAGGAAATCGCGCGTTCGTTTTTGCCTGTGGGCCTTTCGGCGGTGGAATTTGTGAATCGGAAAGGTCAGATCCTGGTGCGGGCCGGATCTTTTGCGACGCCTCCGTTTACTGTCCATATCCAGACGCGACAGGAAGCCTTCTTGTTATGGCAAGGGCGACCTCTACTCCAAACCCTCGTGCCGGTCAGAGATGGTAGGCGACATTTGGGTTTCGTTATCACCCAGGCCCCCTTGTTATTTATGACCCGCATCGGGCCGGTAGTCGAGGCCCTGGGACACACGGCCTCTTTACATGTCTGCGCCCCCTTAGGCACGACCAATATGCGCTGCCTTCCCAATACGCGCCACGTCCAACATGTATATCAACTGACCTCGCAGTTCATAAAAGGCCAGCCCTTGCCCATGCGTCATGCCTTAGAAGGACAATCGGGCCTCGTCTATGCCCGGGATTATCGCGGTCACTTGGTCGTGGCGGCCTTTGCCCCTATCGGACGCACGGGACTGGGGATGGTCCTGAAGATTCGGCAATCGGAGCTCTTTCATACTGCAGACGCGCGGCTTCGAGAAGTCGCGGGACTGCTGCTTGCCTTGGGTCTCACGGGCATACTCATGATGTGGCTATTGCTGTTACCGCTTTTGCGCAAACGCACGGCCGCGGAAATGGCCATGCGCGCGGCTAACACCGAGCTGCGCACGAGCGAGGCCCGGACCCAGGCCCTCTTGGCGCACGTGGCCGATGGTGTGGTGGTCATAAATGAGCACGGCATAATCGAGACCTTTAACGCCGCTGCGGAGCAAATCTTTGGGTATGAGGCACAGGCGATCATCGGCAAAAACGTGAGCGAACTTATGCCGGAGCCGCACCGTAGTCAGCACGATAACTATCTGAAGCGTTATCGCGAGACGGCGAAATCCACGGTTCTTGGGGTATCCCGAGAGGTCGTAGGTGCGCGCCGCAATGGCGAGATATTCCCCTTGGCGATCAAGATTCGTGAGATTGACACCGGGACCACCCACCTTTTTATCGCCGCCATCCGGGATATCACGCTTGAGAAGGAAGCGGCACAGCACGCTTTGGATCTGGCCACTCACGATGCCCTGACGGGTTTACCCAATCGTCTGTTGCTCGCAGATCGGCTTGAGCAGGCCCTGGCGCTGGCGCGTCGCGCCCAGAATCGCGTGGCATTGCTCTTCGTGGATCTGGATGAATTTAAGACCATTAACGATTCCTTGGGGCACGCGACCGGGGATTTGATATTAAAGGCCGTGGCGCAACGCTTGCGGTCCACCCTGCGCTCCGAGGATACCGTGGCGCGCCAAGGAGGGGATGAATTTGTCGTGATCCTGTTGGGGCTTACGAGCATTGAGACCGTAGACAAGGTGATCCAGAAGTTGCTTGCGAGCATCACAGCACCTTACGAGATCCAAGACCACGTCCTCTATGTCGGTGCAAGTGTTGGTGTGGCGATCTTTCCAGATGATGGCGAAGATGGGGACACCTTGCTCAAGAATTGTGATATCGCTATGTATCGGGCCAAAGAAGCGGGCGGTAACACCCGCTTCTTTTTCGCGCCGGAGATGAATCGAGATGTCATGGAAAAACAATCTCTCAACACGAATTTACACCAAGCCTTGGCGCGGGATGAGTTCCGGCTCCATTA
>JAKAXK010000140.1 GCA_021827145.1 Pseudomonadota bacterium | reverse complement strand
CGATCACCCAATATCGCATCGCTATTCTCTTTCATTGCGGGAAGCTTGACCTCTATCCGGCGGGGTGCCCGTCATGAGGCTTTTATGGGCTACCCACACGAAACCCGGAAGAGCCTTTTTGAATAGCCGAATAGGCCGAGGAAGCGCCGGTCGGGCGCACAGTATTAGTCCGCATGTTGTCATGCCAAAGTGAGCCTACCAGTTGGAGTTGCGGTGGTCCGCTCCCATCCAGCCGCTGTCTTAGGCGTCCGGGGTTCAGCGTCAATGGCGGCGTTCCCGGTCAGGAGCAGGATCACGCGTTTGTCTGCTCCCAGGGTGGCGGCGAAAACCGCGCTACCAGCGTGTCCACCGCCAGCCGCACTTTAGGCGCCAGCGACCGTGTTTTCGGCCACAGGACATGCACGGGAAGGTTGTCGACATACGCCTCTGACCACACCGCCACCAAACGCCGGCGCTTCAGGTCGCCGGCCACTAACCACGTCGGCAGGTAGGCCAGTCCAAGCCCCGCGAGGGTCGCATCGAGGAGAGGCTCGCCATGGCCAAGCACGACCGCGGCGCGCGGCGTGAGTGTCTTCAGCCGGCCATTTTCGTCTCGCAAGCGCCACGGCGTGATGAAGCCATCGCGGCCACATGCGAGCAGCCGGTGCCTTGTGAGATCGTTCAAATCCTTGGGCATGCCGTGGCGCTGGAGGTACGTCGGCGATGCCCACACGGTCGAGCGCTGGACAAAGAGCTTTCTCGCGACGAGGCCTGCGTGATCTCCCAACTCACCGATGCGGATCGCCAAGTCCAACCCTTCCTCGATCAGGTCCGCGCGGCCATCACTGAAAGAGGCTTCAAGCGTGAGTTCGGGATACTTGCCGGCAATGTCGAACAGTACCGGAGCCACGCAGCGTCGACCGAATGCGAGCGGAAGGTCGATCCTGAGCCGTCCTGACGGTTCCTGCCGGTATTGGGCCAGCCGGGCCTGCACCTCTTCCATTTCCGCCAACGCGGCAACGCAAGCGCGGTAGAAGACCTCGCCCTCGTGGGTCAAGCTCAAGCTTCGCGTGCTGCGATGGAGTAAGCGAACGCCAAGTCGCCCTTCCAGTCGGGCGATGGACTTGCCAATCGCCGAGGTCGTCAGATGGAGGCGTTGCGCCGCGCGCGTGAAGCTCCCGGCCTCGACGGCCTGCACGAATGGAATGATGTTCTGAAGGGAATCGAGCCTCACGGCCAAAGCAGACGCATAATTGTGGACATAAAGTGCATAAGTATCGGATACTTTCTCGCTACTGTTTCGTTCTCGTCGTCAATATACTCCTTTCAGCGGACCCATTCACGGTCAAACCGCGAAGGAGCCATCTCATGGCAAAGCAACGATTCGGTATTGGTATCGTGGGGCTGCAGGCCGGCCGGAGTTGGGCGGCGCGGGCACACGTCCCGGCGCTGCGCGCCCTGTCCGATCATTACGACATCATCGGAGTAGCCAATACAAGCCTGTCGAGCGCCGAACAGACGGCCGCTGCGCTGGGGCTGCCACACGCTTTCGCGAGCGTCGCCGCGTTGATCGCCGCGCCGGAGGTCGATATCGTCGCCGTGACGGTCAAGGTGCCCCACCATTGGGATATCGTGAACGCGGCGATCGACGCGGGTAAGCCCGTATTCTGTGAATGGCCGTTGGGAAACGGGTTGGTGGAGGCGGAGGAAATGGCGGCGCGGGCTCGCGCAAAAGGGGTTCTGGGCGTTGTCGGAACCCAAGCCCCTTTCGCGCCGGAGATCAACTACCTAAAGCAACTGCTCCGCGACGGGTTCATCGGCAATGTTTTGTCGATCACGCTGGTCGCCCGCGGGGGCCCCGTGCAAGGCGGGGGCGTCATCCCGGATAAGAAGACCTATGGCTACCTGCTCGATCGCAGGAATGGCGCTTCCTTGCTCACAATCCCCGTGGGACACACGTTGGCCGCACTCAGACACGTTTTCGGCGAGGTCGCCGAGGTGTCGGCGCAGCTCGCAACCAGGAGATCTACGGCGATCGCGGCCGACACTGGCGAAGTGCTGCCTGCTTCTGCTCCCGACCAGGTGCTCGTCGCCGGCACCTTTGACACCGGTGTCCCGTTCTCCATTCATTACCGAGGCGGCGCGGCGCGCGATGGCGATGGGTTGTTCTGGGAGATCAATGGCACGGACGGCGACATCCGGTTATCGGGCGCCTCCGGTCACACGCAGATGGTGCAGCTGTCCCTCAAAGGCATGAGGGGCGACGAAGCAGCTCTCCGTACCCTGGATGTGCCCGCTTCTTACCGGACCGGCTGGCCGGAAGATGTCGAGCCCGGAAATGTGGCCCGCCTGTATGCCCGCATGGCACAGGATCTGCGTGACGGCACCCGCTCGGCGCCGACCTTCGACGATGCCGTGGCGATCCATCGCATCATTTCGGCGATCGAAAGGGCGGCGGACCTCGGGGTTCGAGTTTCCTTGGCTGAGCCAATGCCGACCGCGTGCACCTGAAACTGTCGCGAATCGAGTGGCTTCACCAGTCGGAGGCAGTTGATGATTAAGTCATGCCTCACTATCAGTGGTTCGGTCGAGACAGCCTCTGCGCGGCAGCGTCCGTAAGCTAACATCGCCGATCTATCGCATTGGCCAATGGCGGCTATCGGGTGGCGCCCGCAACTGCGGCTTGCGGCCACAAGCTACCGAACCACCACCACGTTGATATTCTAGGTGGTTGACGGCAGGATGGCAGGATGGCAGGATGCGTCGACGCAAAAATATTAGAGATCCGATAGGCAATAAAAGGTAAAGGGACATTGATGTTTCGATATTTAGTTACGACATTCCGCACACCGCAATTTCAAGCATCTGTCATCGACGAACACTATGCATTTCTAGATCATTTAAGGCAGCAAGGGAAGCTCGAACTCGCTGGCCCTTTTACAGACAAGTCTGGCGGCGCTTACATAATTAAGGCCGCTAGTCTGGAAGAAGCCCGTATTTTGGCCTTTAATGACCCGGTCCATATAACACGATCTTCGATAGTCACAGTCTACGAATGGAATGCAAAGTGACGTTACGCTATACGCTACCGATCAGAATCATGTTGGATTTGGCCCAGCGTACATACGCATCGGCCATTTGACCATACCCTCTGGGACGTACCGTTCTGCGAACATCCTCACTTGCAACGGCCTTCCCGCCCACAAAACTCTAGAAACAAGTAACGTGCCGATATCCTAGGTAACGTGTGTTTTCAGATATTTTCGTGGTGGGCGCGACGCAACAACATGTTAGGCATACATAAAGCGGGCGGCCATCATTGGGGCAATTACCGGCGCGATCCGACCTTCAATTTTCGGTACCGCTACCGTCAGCAATCAATCGGCCTACTGCAGACGTAAGGCATACAGCGCTCCAATGACCATATTGGCCGAAAAACGGCCTTCGGCACCTGCGCAATCCCCAGAGTGTTACGTCCCGCTCTTATTTTATGCGAGCGACCGATCCTCGAAACACCCGATGTCGCAATGCGCCACCGGAATCTTAAAGGCCTCCATGATCTTCGAGCAGAGCCATTCGTTTTCCACTGAGGTCCGCATAACGGCGCGCATTTGGGCAACGAGGCCTAGGGGAAGCTTGAAGATGTGTGTGGTGGGCGTACTGCCGGTAGGTAGGCACCATTTCCCGTCCTGGAGCAGAAAAGCGGTCTTCTCTTGCGCCCCGGCAATGGAGATACGCAGATCGCCATCATCATGATGATGATGATGATGATGACCGATTCCTTCGACAGCCGTTATACTTCGGAGCTGAGCCGCAACACCTGCTTCATTCAGGGCGTGGCCGTTGATTTCATAGATATCCGAGGGCTCCTCGTCTTCGGGAAGCAATTGAACGGCGCCCACGCAATCGCGGCCAAGCTTGGCCAGGAGATCGAATACAGACGTGCTGTCCGCAGAATGGCGGTGGGCCAGACGACGGCGGATGGCATCACTGTCCGGCAACAGGTTGTCGAAATAATCTGTGACGACATGGCCCTGGTAGACGGCATTACCCGGTAAGAACGGGAGCGACAAGGATAATGGCCGTCCCTGCTCGTCTTCCAGCCACGCATCGAAGTACCCGAGCTGCGAACTGTTTCGGCTCACCTCCCAATAGCCAACGGGGACGCCGTTCATCCAGATGTTCAACCGCCGCGAACGACTCCGGCGCCCCATTTCTACCAAACCTCCCTCTTACGCGGCGTGACCGCACGAGGCGACTTGTTGGTGGCGGTAGGCTTTGCCTTCCCCGCGGATACGACAACTTCCTTTGGGCGTTGGCCGGTGACTTTAGCGAATGTTGCAGCCGGCGTTTTGCGGACCACAGGCGTAGACTGGGACAACACCAGATCAACTCCGAGCAGCCGCAAAACCAGAAACACGCGCTCAAGGGACGCCTTTACCGGGTTTGACTCAAAGTAGGCGTAGCTTTGCTGCGTAATCCCGAGCTTCTCCGCCATATCCGCCTGAGACAGCCCGCTCTCCTTGCGAAACGCCTTGAGTATCGGTGGAAGCTGGGCAAGCACCTTGATTGAATAGTCCATAACTTCTTGACTCCAGATTCTTGCAACACAACACGCCACAGGCTGTAAATACGATATACTGACTCGATTGTGTATTATCGGATTACATATTAGATTCTGTAAATATAAATTACAAATGCGCCTCTGTTTTTTACCCCTGCGGCAAAGGGCGAACTTCCCTTATGAGCTCGGCTTCGAGCGGCGGGAGCGCCCCTGATTGCTGCCATAACCCTGACGCTTACGCGAATGAACCCACCCCTGTTCACGCAAACGGGCCCGCCTTGGGCCATTTGGTCACCCCGGATTTTCTTCGGGTTCTAAGGCATTGCCGCTCGTCAGGATTGACCCACCCCTGGCTCCTAGCCTCCTCTCTGCCTGGATTCCTGGCGACAAGGGGAAAGACGCGATGGCCACGGCATGATGCGCCGCCTGCAGGCGGGCTTTGCGGGCGCGCCCGCGGATCCGCGCCCAACGCTATTGTTCGGCGCCAGCCTGTCAGCGCGTACGGCGCAAGCGCTGGCAAAGCACCAAGCGTCACACCGACCCCGATTACCGTGAGAATCAGGCCCGCGCCCAGGAGAGGAAACGTGGCGATGCCACCGCCTGGCCTATTGGCGGGGCTATTGGAAGGCCCATGGCGCCTGGGCCCGCGATAATCGCCACAAACAGGCCC
>JAKAXK010000139.1 GCA_021827145.1 Pseudomonadota bacterium | reverse complement strand
TCTCTGGGCACCTTCGCCGCCCTCTACTGTCTGCCGGCGGCTGAGCGTTCGGGCAAGCGCGAGAAGATCGACTACCTCGGCACCACCCTCTTCGCAACCGGACTGGCCTTTCTGGTGCTCGCCGTCAACGAGGGCGAGCACATTGGCTGGACCGCCCCTATCATCCTCACCTATTTCGTGCTGGGCGTAGTCCTGCTCGCGGCCTTCCTGATCACTGAGACCCGCGTTGAGCACCCGATGATCGATCTGACGCTCTTCAAGCGCTACGCCTTCTGGGCTGGCAATCTCACTGGGCTCTTGTCCTATTATGTGCTGTTCGCCGTCCTCTTTTTGATGCCCTTCTATCTTGAAAAGATCGCGGGCTACAACCCGGCCGTCACGGGCTCCATCCTGACGCCCATCCCGCTGGCCATGGCGATTGTGGCCCCATTCGCCGGTCACATATCCGACAAATACGGCTCCCGGGTCATGACCATGTGGGGTATGGGCGTATGCGCGCTGGCCTCTGCGCTTCTGATCTTCACGGGTCGCTCACCTAATATGGTGATCCTGATCGGCGAACTCGTCGTGCTCGGCGTCGGCATGGGCCTCTTCACCCCCCCCAACAACTCGGCCATCATGGGCTCCGTTCCAAAGGAGCGTCTCGGTGTCGCAGGCGGCATCCTCAATATGATGCGGGCGCTCGGACTCATCTTCGGGGTCGATATCTCGGGCGTGATCTTCACGTCCCTCGAACACAGCTACATCCTCGACCACGGGCATACCGTGACCCTCTTCAAGGATCTGTCGCCGGGATTGCGCAAGGAGGCCTTCCTGCACGGCTTCGCACCGGTCATGGTCACCCTGCTTGTGATCAATATCGTGGCGGGCCTGCTGTCGGCGGCCAAGAAAGACGATCCGCATAAGACCCCGGCCGAACACGGCGAACCGATCGACCTCATGTAAGGCGTCCACGCGGGGCCCGGGTGGGTGCAACATGTCATCCGCCGCGGGCCCCGCGTCCACCTGAAAGAGCGGGGAGAGGCGGAGTGTCGCGTGGAATGCGGTCGGGGTAGTCCCACGGAACGACCGTGCCCGCGCTCTGCGGTCGTGGGCACGGCCAAGAAACTCGGCGTGAAGGACCGGCTCAGCCGGCGGCTTGCATGGGGATGGTGTGACTGCTGCGCACGATGCGATTAGACGCATCGACATAGATGAGGCGCGGCTTCATCTCGCGGGCCTCACGCTCTTCATAGACACCAAAGGCGCAGATGATGATGAGGTCATTGACGTTCGCCTTGTGGGCGGCCGCGCCATTCACCGATATGAGGCCGGAGCCGGGCTCGCCCCGAATGGCGTAGGTACTGAAGCGCTCGCCGTTGCGCACATTGAACACATCAATGCGCTCATACTCACGAATACCGGCCGCGTCCAGCAACACGGCATCGATGGCGACCGACCCCTCATAGTCGATTTCGACCTGGGTGACGCGCACACGGTGCAATTTGGCATGAAGCAGGGTTCTTTGCATCCAGCTATTATCCGGTTTTCAGGCGGCGCTGCCAATGCCCACCGTCGGGCGGCCTTACCTGCGGAATTCCCGGTTATCGATGAGGCGGGTGCGCCCGAGGCGCGCGGCCGCCAAAATCACGAGCTCGGAGTCGGTCGCCGAGGGCCTGCCCAGATCATCGGCACGGCGCACGGCGACATAATCGGGCCCAAATCCTAAGGCCTTCAGGCGCTCCATGCAGGCCGCCTCGACATCCGCCAGCGCCACGCCCGCGGCCGCCTGCCCCGCCCCTTCGGTCAGAGTCTCGTAGAGACCGGCCGCGCGCGATCGCTCGGCAGGCGTCAGATAGCTATTGCGCGTACTCAGGGCCAGTCCATCGTCCTCACGCACCGTGTCGACCCCCACGATAGTGGTCGGCAGCCCCAGATCCTCGACCATGCGCGTCACGATCCGCCACTGCTGATAGTCTTTCTTCCCCATATAGCAGGCGCGCGGGCGCACAAGGCCCAAGAGCCGGGCCACCACGGTCGTGACCCCCGCGAAATGGCCGGGCCGGTGGCGGCCGCACAGCTCCTCCGAAAGACCCGGCACGTGCACCTGGGTCTGTCGCTCCCGGCCACGGGGATAGATTACGGCATCGGTTGGCAGCAACATGGCATCCACCGAGGCCTGGGCCAGCTTGGCGTAATCGCTGTCCTCGGTACGCGGGTAGGCGGCGAAATCCTCCTGGGGCCCAAACTGCAGGGGGTTCACGTAAACGCTCGCCACCACAACCTCGTGGGCCTCGCGGGCGCGGCGCGCAAGCGCCATATGCCCTTCATGGAGGCCGCCCATGGTCGGAACGAAGCCTACATCCCGCGGCGATTCGGCTCGCCATGAGGCCAGCTCCGCAAGCGTGCGTATCCTGATCATTCGGCGTAGCTTTCTTCAGCCGTGGGGAAATGGCCTCCGCGCACGGCCTCTATGTAGGCCGCGAAGGCCGCCTTGACGCCTCCCTGTCCGTCCAGGAAATCGCGCACGAAGCGAGGGCGGCGCGCGCCCAGCCCTAAGGCATCATGCATGACCAGCACTTGCCCGTCACACGCGGCGCCCGCACCTATGCCGATCGTGGGCACCGCCACCTTCGCCGTGATCTCGGCGGCCAGCCGTGCGGGCACGGCCTCGAGGATCAGGGCCGAGACCCCTGCCTCGGCCAGCTCCTGGGCCTCGGCGAGCAGGCGCGCGGCCTGGCCGCCACGCCCCTGCACCCGATAGCCGCCCAAACTATGCACGAATTGGGGGGTAAGACCGATATGACCACAGACGGGGACACCACGCGCCGTGAGATAGGCGGCATTGGCCGCAAACGGCCCGCCACCCTCGCCCTTCACCATATGCGCACCGGCGCGCATCAAGGCGCCCGCGTCGCGCAAGGCTTGCTCGGCCGAGCCCTGAAAGCTCAAAAACGGCATGTCGACCATAAGCAACGCCCGGCTGATCCCGCGCGCCACGCAGCGTGTATGGTAGATCATGTCCTCAAGCGTCACCGGCACCGTGCTCTTACGACCCTGCACCACGTTCCCCAGCGAATCACCCACCAAGACCACATCCATGCCGGATTCATCCATGGCGCGCGCGAAACTCGCGTCATAGGCGGTCATGGCCGCAATCCTGAGCCCCTCTTTCTTCATCGCCAGAAGGCGCGGTGCCGTAATGATCTCTGCAAAAGCCGTACTCATGTGCCGGTACCCGATGCCAGGGGGTTGAAGAAATGCCGACCGCTGTGGATGCCGCGGATCGATTCCACGAGCGCCGCGAGATCCTCGTCGCTTTCGACGAAATTGGCCTCGGCGGCGTTGACCATAAGCAACGGCGAGTCCTGGTAGCGGTGAAAGAAGTCCGTGTAGGCCTCAGCCAAGGACGCCAGATAGGCGCGGTCGATGTGCTCATAGGCACGCCCGCGCCTCCGTATACGTTCCATCAAGACATCCACTGGCGCCTGGAGAAACACGACCAGGTCCGGCGTCTGGACAGGCTCCGGCAGGGACGAGGTGATCTGCTCATAAAGGCGCCACTCATCGTTATCCAGCGTGATGCCGGCGAACACCCGGTCCTTGGCCCACAAAAAATCCGCCACGACACCCGCGCGCAGAAAATCCCCCTGCGCCAGATCATCGAGCAATCGGCGACGCTGAAAAAGGAAAAAGAGCTGAGTGGCGAGCGCGAAGGCCTGCCGATTCTCGTAAAAACGCGCCAGGAACGGGTTCTGCTCCGGCTCCTCGAGCAGCCCCTCGAGACCCAAGTGCAAGGACAAGCGGCGGGCAAGACTCGTCTTGCCGACCCCTATCGGTCCCTCGATGACAAGAAACGACCCGGCAGACAAGGATGCCGGCACCGGCGCCCGTTCCTTCACGCAAGCCTCCTCACCACGTTATCTCAAGCCTCTCCACTCTCTGATCTTGCACGGCCCGGCAGAGGTCATCCAAGGCCCCGAGCCCGGGGATCCGAAAACCCGGCATGATCTCCGCCCAAGGATACAGCACGAAAGCGCGCTCGTGCAGGCGGGGGTGTGGCAGGGTCAAGGTGGGCCCGTCGCGCCTGACGCCTTCGTAATACAGAAGGTCGATGTCGATCACGCGCGGTCCGTTACGCACGCCCGTGCGCACCCGCCCGAGCGTGCGCTCAAGATCGAAGAGCGCCTCCCCCAACACCTCGGGCGCAAGCGCGGTCCGCAAGAGGCACACGCCATTCAAAAAGTCCGGCTGGTGCGCCCAGCCGACAGGCGCGGTCCGATAGAGGGAAGACGTCGCCGCCAGGCGGGTGGTCGGCAGATCCGCCAAGGCGCGCCGCGCGGCCGAAAGCGCCGCTACGGTATCGCCCTCGTTCGCGCCCAGACCCACGACCGCCTCAACTGCCTGCGGCACGCCGCCTGCGTCGCCTGCGCGGCCGCTTTTCGGCCTGCCCATCCAAGGCCGCCACCATGGCTTCGCGCTCGCTGGCGGCGGCCTCCTGGAAGCGTGTCCACCAATCGAACAGCGACTCCTGCGCCTCGCCCACTGCCACCCTGAGCCCCAGGAAATCGTAGGCCGCCCGGAAGCGCTTACTCTCCAGGAACCGGAAGGCATGGCGTCCGGCACGTCGCTCAAACCGCGATTGCAGGTTCCAGATCTCGCGCATCGGTACGCTAAAACGCTTGGGGATGGTCACGATACGTAGCTGTTCGCGCAGCACGTGTTCAGCGGCCTGCATCCAGGCCTCGGCCGGCGCCGTCCCTTCGGCGATGCTATGCACGGCCTCCTCCTGGACGGCCTCCCACAGCAAGGCCGCGAAGAGGAATGCCGGCGTTACAGGCTTATCCTCGGCAATACGTAGATCGCTGTTGGCAAGCGCGCGTGACAGCAGCGAGTCGGCGTCGGCGTGCGGACCCAGAACCGCGGCGACGCCCGGGAACAACACCTCGAACAAACGGTGCTCACAGAGCGTTTCGTAGGTCGCCAGCGCATTGCCTGTGTGAAAGAGCTTCAACACTTCCTCAAAGAGCCGCGCCGGGGCCACATCTTGCAGGAGCGGCCCCAAGGCGGGCAACAGCCGCCGCCCGTCCTCGGTCAGACGCAATCGCAGCTTGGCCGCGAAACGGACCGCGCGCAGCATACGCACCGGATCCTCGCGGAAGCGCGCCTCGGGATCCCCGATAACCCGCAACTCCGCCTGCGCGAGGTCGTGGAGACCGTTCACGTAATCGGTGATAAGGCCCTCATCCGGATCGTAATAGA
>JAKAXK010000025.1 GCA_021827145.1 Pseudomonadota bacterium | reverse complement strand
CCATCATCCGATGGTGGGCCGCTTTGCCCCTCGCTCACCGACCCATGGCGAGTATCCGAGGGAAAGATATTGCGGCGGCCATAACGCTCAAGAAGCCGAGGGCGTCGGTCCGCGAACTGTGTTCGCCTATAGGGTGTCGCCCACAAAATGGGCGAGGGCACCCCTCCCCCCCGCCCCGGGCCCCGCTTGCGTTCCCGCCGACCTGTCTTGCCGACTGCGGATGAAGCACTCCTGAACCTCGACTTTACCAATGGGAAGGTTCACAAACCCCGCTCAAAAAACCGCCCGCGCACACCATGACCAGTAATCCGGTCGCAAAAAACCCCGTATTAAAACCATCTTCGCCGGTAACGCCGTGTCCCGAGTTCACTCAGGAACTGCCGGCAGTGATCGTAACCCGAATAGCGGCGCGCGGCATGGACGATTCGGCTGCGTAGGGCGATGGCGTCAGAACGCCAGCCACGACGCGATAGCCGTTCATCCCGTCGTGTCACGCACCTGCGCCGACGCGCAGATCCCAAGCCTTCATACCCGCACATGGCGGCACGCGCGCCCAGGCCATCGCCACTCAGGCATGATGAAAGCCCTCGCTGGGCCCAGTCGGACGGCTTGGCGGCAAGGCGTCGAGCTCCGCCATGATCTTGGCAAGATCCGCAAGCAGCAACTCCCCCATGTCCCAGGAGAACCCTTCGCGTACGACCACCCGGAGGACATGAACATCCTCCGCGCCCGTCGGCATGGCATAAGCCGGTACCTGCCAGCCGTCCGTACGCAGACGCTCCGACACATCGTAGACCGAATAACGCGATGCATCCTTCAGTCTGAACGCGAACACCGGGATCGCACTGCCATCACTCAGCAACACAAAAGGACCCAGGGCGGCGATACGCCCTGCCAGACGCATCGCGGTTTCACTCAGGATCCGCATGATCCGGGTATAACCCGTCCGGCCGAGGCGCAGAAAGTTGTAATACTGTCCGATGATCTGATTCCCGGGCCGGGAGAAATTGAGTGTGAAGGTGGGCATATCGCCGCCCAGATAGTTCACATGAAACACAAGCTCTTCCGGAAGATGCTCCTGCCCGCGCCACAGGGCCCAGCCCACACCTGGGTACACAAGCCCATACTTGTGACCGGATGCATTGACCGACACGACATTGGGGAGACGAAAATCCCATCTGAGGTCAGGATAAAGGAAGGGTGCCACGAACCCGCCACTCGCGGCATCCACATGCAACGGTACGGCTAGGCCATGCGCGGCGTTGTGTGCGACGACCGCATCATGGATGGCCTCGATCGGATCGAACTCACCGGTGAACGTGGTCCCGAGAATTGCGACGACACCTATGGTGTTTTCGTCGATGCGGCGCACAACCTCTTCCGGGCTGATCACGTAGCGATCCTCCGTCATCGGGATATAGCGTGGCTCAACATCCCAGTAGCGGCAAAACTTCTCCCAGACGACCTGCACGTTGCTGCCCAGAATGAGATTCGGCTGTGTCGTCGGCTGGCCGGCCGCCTGATGGCGCGCCCGCCAGCGCCACTTCAGCGCCATTCCCGCAAGCATCACGGCTTCGCTCGATCCGATCGCCGAAACACCCACTGCCCCGCTATCTTCCGGCGCATGAAAAAGGCGCGCTATCATATTGACGCAGCGTGTCTCGATCTCCGCGGTTTGCGGATACTCGTCCTTGTCGATCATGTTTTTGTTGAACGTCTCGGCCATGAGCTGCTCGGCTTCTGGTTCCATCCATGTTGTCACGAACGTCGCCAGATTGAGCCGCGCGTTTCCGTCGAGCGTGAGCTCATCATGTATCAGCTGATAGGCGACACGTGAATTCATCTCGCCATCCGGCAGCGTGTATTTTGGAACCGGTTCGGACATGACACGGGACCCGTATGTGGGCGTCAGGCTCGTATCGGGCTTTAGTGTCTTGATCATAAGGTGTCACACTCCTCGGTTTTTGCGTGCGCCCAGACCGGCCGGCGCCAGTGGTACAACAGCAAGGGAATCGCGATCATTCCCGCAAGACTCGCCAGCATGCCGATGGCATAGCTGGTTCCGTTGATTCCCTGCCCAGGCGGCAGCAGACCGATAATGAGACAGAGCGTCGTCGTGACAAGCCCCGTGCCCGCCACCAGCCACAGACCCCACGCGCGTCCACCGGGGACGCGGTAGGGTCGCGGCGCTTCGGGTTCGCTGTAACGCAGGCGGATGGCGGCGGCAAACAGCATCAAATACATTGCACAGTACAGAACCACGGCCACGGATGTGAGAAGCAAAAAGGCAGTGTCGATGGCTGGCACGACAAGGAAGACGAGCGCCACCGCGCTCATGGCGAATGCCTGCAGTATCAGGAGATTGCGTGGCACGCCCCGCCCGTTGACATTTTGCAAGGCGACAGGGAGATTGCCAGCACAACCGGCCGCCCACAATCCCTTGATCGGCCCCACCACCCAGGTACTGACCTGTCCAGCGGCCCCCAGCGCCACCAGCACGGCAAAGATCGGGACCAGCGCCGACAGATGCCAGATCGTGAAAAGCTTTTGCAGTGCCTGCATGCTGCCGGATACGAGGTCCATGTGATGCGCAGGCACCGCCGCCGCCACCGCCATCCCGCCAAGCAAGGTGAGCACGAAACCGAGCATCGCGGCGATAAAAACGGCAATGGGATAGTTGCGCCGCACGTTGCGGACCTCGCACGCATGACTTGCCGACACCTCGATGCCGACGACGCCAAAAATGAAACTCAGAAACAGCACCAGGGCGTTCTGCGGATGGGCCAACGGCAGCCAGTTGCCGGCGGTCATGGCGAGATCCAGGTCAAGCGGCCGCCCCTGCGCCACATAAAGAACGGCAAGCGCAACGAGGACCAGTGTCGGCACAAGCACGCCTGCGCTCAGACACACGCTCGATATGAGTCCCGAAGCGCGGGTGCCGCGCATGTTCGCCGCAGTCGCTATCCAGTACACGGCAAGGATCACGATCACGATGAAGTTGCGCTCATGACCAGGGTGCGGATTGATGGCATAGGCAAGCGTGGCCGCCACATAGGACAGGATCGACGTGATGCCAAACAGACTCTGCACCCACTGGAGCCACACAGCAGCGAAGCCCCAGCGGGTCCCAAAGGCCTCCTCCACCCAGTGAAACACCCCGTTGCGCGGCCACGCCGTGGCCAGCTCCGCCGACACCAGGGCGATCGGCAGCAAGAACGCAAACACCGTGATCGCGTTGAAGAAGATCATCTTGAGGCCAGTTGCCGCCATCATCGGCATGTTGCGCAGAGTCAGGAAAAGCGCCGTCGTCATCAGTGTGAGCGTGACGATGCCGAGCGAACCCGTGGGCATGGCAGAGGATGCGGTTGTTTCTTTGGCGTTGGACATAGGCTTCTTTATTATTGTACGGCACGCTGGCGCACCGGGCGAATACGGGAGGATGGCCCGCCCGGTCCGCCAGGCAGGCTCATGAAGGGTTTGTCCGCACAAAAGCGCCGAGGTTCCCGACAGGCGGTCCGCGCCCGGGTGGCAGAACGGCGCAAACGGTGGCCGCTTTTAGTGCAGCTACCGCATGAAGACGTCGATCAGCGCACTGAAATCGATCCAGCGCCGATGGCGGCATAGAGGATGATGCCGAGCACGGTGGCCAGGAGTCCGAGCCGCACGCCAGCATCACGCCCCGAAGGATCCTTGCTGTGACGGTCCAGCGGGGTGCACAAGCACCTCGCCACAGCGCGCGCATCGTGCCTTATCTTCCATGCATGCCGCTTTTTTTCGGAACTGGTCACCCAGTTCAGTGCACAGCTGGCCGGATAGGGCCATTTGGATAGCGACGAGAGGGTTGTAACCTTGGTGGGCCATGGTCTGTAGGGATCTGGAGATGCGGCAATCACGGCGATGATTGCCTGACACAATGCCGAGGTCGCCTTTCGAACCGAAATACGCGCCCGTCGGACACCACCCCCTGTCCCTAACATGAGAGGAAAGCAAAGCTTCAGAGGCCTATATTGTCAAGCGCCTCGTATCGTTGCGGCCTGAGGGGCGAGTAGCTACCTTTGCTTTTTCTTTTGGGTTCCGTACAGGTAGGCTAGGATCGACTGCACGAATAGAATTTCCACGTGATCCTGTCCAGTTTCGACACCAGCCCGGCGCGGCGTCTGGTGGCAAACAAGGGGGACAGCATGGCCGAGAGAGAACCGGTTCAGAGCTGGCACAATGCAGGCGGATGGGGGTACAGGGCGACTCAGGATGCCGCAAGACGGCATCTCTTCCGCAAGGATTCCCACGGCGAATTCGGCACTTGCGCCAAGGCCACATGCATTCGGGGTCGACGATGGGATTTGTCGTTGTCATTCTCGCGGCGCAGCGTGTCGCGTGGGCCATGTTCGCGCGGCGCAATGGCGCACCTTCCAGATGATTCTTGGCGGCGCTCTCCCGGATACACGCGCCTCCACATTCTCGTGCTCCACAAGACCGTTTGCATACAAGAAGTCCTGATGGGGCTTTGGCATGCGCGTGCGTGGATGGCGCCGTTGCGGTCAGCATCTTTCTCAGGGTCACCGCGAGTGTCCGTGCCGACATGCCGCGGGCGACACATAACCCTGTGCGGTCGCGGCCTTTTTGCGCGGGGGATGAAGCCGGATTGCTGTGGGGCTCTTCCGGAACGCAGGGACGGCATAATGGTGGCTGAGCCCGTGCGTCATTGCACGGCAGAAAAGGGCAGCGTCCCTGGGGTCCATGACGCGAAGGCTGTATACGCGTGCGTGCAGATTGGGCAGGACAGTGCGGTCCCGGCCGGCCGCGTGATCCACCGGCGCTTATACAGGCCATGCCATCTTGCCTATCCTTATCTGGATACTGCAGTCATCCCATAGAGGCGCAAGCATGTCCCTGGTTACCGCTCTTTCCGGCGTGCCCGACACGGTTACAGACCCGCCACACGGTGTGGAGGTGTGCCCCGATTGCGGCTTGATACAGCGCCTCATACCGGTACCTGATGCAAGCAGTCTCGCCTGTCCGCGTTGCAGTCATGTGATGGAGCGTTTGGCGGGACGGAGCCTCAATGCCGCAACGGCGATGACCGTGAGTGCGCTTTTGCTGCTCTTGCCGGCGAATCTTCTGCCATTGCTGCGGGTGAATATCTTCGGGGTGCATCATGCCAGCATCGTCGCCTCCGGCATCTGGGGGATCTGGCGGCAGGGTTGGCCGGTGGTCGCCATCATTCTCGCGGCGGAACTCATATTTCTCCCGGTCCTGCGGTTTGGGTGCCTTGCGGCAGTGCTGTTGCCGTGTTACTGCCATTATCGGCCTTCCTGGCTCGGGCGGATGTTTCGCTGGAGTGAGCAGATCGATCAATGGGCGATGCCCGATGTATTCCTCATTGGCTGCGTCATCGGGTATGGCCGCGTGGCACCGTTTCTGCCGATCTTTACCGGTGCGGGTGGGTGGTGTGTGATCGGGCTCGCCTTTCTGACTACGCTGACTCGCGCGACTCTGGAGCGGCGCGAGATCTGGCGCCGGATCGGCCCGGTATGCACAGAGATTCCCAGGGGGGGTACCTCATATCGGCTGCTCATTTTGCGGATTGCCGGTGCCTGTCGACCGGGAATCCCACCCCTGTCCGCGCTGCGGTGAGCGAATATGGCGTTACAAGCCCTATGGAACCATGCGGGCGCTCGCTCTCACCATTGCGGGATTCGTTTGCTATCCGTTCGCCTATCTTTACCCGATGGAATATAACTACCAGCTGGGCAGCCTGCAGGGCTATTCGATCATGACGGGTGTGTTCAAACTCGTCGACGCGCATTTCCTGCTTTTTGCTGCCATCATCTTCATGGCGAGCATAGTGACCCCCTCCTGAAACTCTTCGGGATCAGTTGGTTTGTGATTTCCATTCATTCCCATTCAACCAGCCATCTGCGACTGAAAGCTGCTGTCTACCGGGTCATACGGGCAATCGGCCGCTGGTCCCATATCGACGTCCTCACCGTGGCGGTGTTTCTACCCCTGATGCATCTGTCCGGGCTGCTTGCGGTATACGTCGGGCGCGCGCTGCCCGCGTTTCTGGCCGTGGTGATCCTGACGATGCTAGCCACAGAGGTCTTCGATCCACGAGTCCTGTGGGCTCACCAGGAGTCTTCATGACTGAGGAGTCGACCACGCCGGCGGCACGGCCGCGTCGCAGCCGCTGGCCGGGTCTCATATGGGCCGTGCCCATCGCTGCCCTGGCGATTGTTAGCTGGCTGGGTTTCCGTGACTACGTGGCGCAAGGGCCCACGGTGACCGTGCGGTTTAACACCATAGGTGGCATCAAGGCGGATCACGCCGCAGTCAAGTATCGAGGGGTCACCGTTGGCCATGCGACGGCTACCCGACTGTCGCGATCGCTTGATAAGATCTGGGTGACGATGCGATTTGACCCGTACATGGCGGGCCATCTGGGAAAGGGCACCCGTTATTGGGTGGGCGGCGAGGAGGTCAGTTTTGCCCATCTGAGTTCTCTCAAGTCGCTGATCGCCGGCCCTTATATTGGCATCGACCCGCACCCGGGAACGACCATGACCCATGTGATCGGCCTCAAGCAGGAGCCCGTACTCAAAAGTGAACCCAAGGGTGTGACGCTGGTGTTGCGGGCGGCAAGGCGGGGCACTATCTCCCGGGGGGCGCCCGTTTTCTATAAGGGATTCCAGGTCGGCGAGGTCCGCGGTGAGACGATGTTGCCGGATGACAGGGGGTTCGCCATATACACCTTCATTCCTGCGAAATACATGCATCTTGTCAATGAACACAGCCGTTTCTGGAGCTCGGGTACGGTGCATGTCCCTCTGTTCGGACCCGATGCTGGCGTGAATGTGCCGCCGATTCCTGCCATCTTGACGGGTTCGATTAGTTTTTACACACCGGAGACGGGTCCCGCGGTGCACGATCGGCCCCGGTTCCCGCTCTATGCGGACGCGGGGCAGGCGCACAACGCCCCCAGTGAACATGCCGTACATTATGTCATCAGGATGCGGGGGGCCGGAGGGCCTTGTGAGCGGGGCACCGGTCTTGCTCGAAGGGGCCCGGATCGGCGTCGTGACGGGCGTCCATATACGTTATGACCCGAGATCGCATCTGCTGGGGACACGGATTACCGTCGCCCTGGAGCCCACCGCGATTCCGCTTGTTCCCGGGCGCACCTGGAACATGGCGGATCCGCGCCCGCGGATGAACGATATGCTCGCGCATCTCATTGCCCAGGGTGTGCGCGCACAGATGGCCCGCAATGTCCCCATTGTCGGCCCCAAGGTCATCATGCTGGATGCGGTCGCCGATGTGTGAGCAGCACGTCTGGTGCCGGGGTCGCCGCCGCGCCTGCCATTCGTCCAGGCCGCGGGACTCGCGACGACGGTCAGGCAGATCAATGTGTTGTTGCGGGAGATCCATGGAGTGCCGCTTCCGGAGATTGGCCACAACATTGCCAATGTCTCCGCCAGCTCGCGCGGCTTAGCCGTTCACGCAAGACGCGGCAGACACTGGAGAATCTTAATCAGAGCATGGCCCACCTGAATTACCTGCTGAAGGCCGGCGACGCAGAGCTGCCCGGTATCCTGGCCGCACTATACGCCACTGCTGATGAGGTGCGCTCGGCGCTCAAGGCGAGCCAGACGCTCCTTAGAGGGCAGGGTGCGGTTTCCAATAAACCGGAATCCGCGACTTTGCCGCATACGCTGTACGAGCTGTCACGGGCGGCACAATCGCTGCGCGCGTTGGCCGATTATCTCAACAGCCATCCAAACGCGCTCATCTTCGGAAAGAAATCATGACCATCCAAAAGATCAGGCGCCTCATCCTCATAGTGCCCATGGCGCTTGCACTGGCTGCTTGCGAGTACACGGCAACCGAGTATCTCGCGCTGTCGCCGGCCAACCAATCGGCGGCTGTGCACGGTCCCATGACCACAAAAAAGGACTGCCCGTCGTGGTGGACCGGATGGAGATGCCGCCGGATCTCGACCGGCTGTACCTGACGACTGCCATCGGTCCCAATCGGGTCCGGGTGGCCCGTCATGTGCGCTGGGTGGCGCCACTCGGGGGCATGATGCAACGGGCACTCGCCGAAGATTTGGTTCGCCTCCTTCCCGGTCGGCGCGTACTGATGCCTGGGGATCCCGTTCTGCAGAAGACCGTATGGATGGTCAGGGTGGTGGTGGGCCGCTTCATGCCGGTTGCGCCAGATCACGTCGTCCTGGATGTCGACTGGTTTGTGACGGACACGGCGACATCGCGGGTCATTGCGGCGGGCAGGGCGCACGTGGTGGAACGGGTTCCCGATGTGCCCATCCGCCAGGCAGCGGCCATGAGTCGGGCGATCACACACCTTGCGGACATTCTAGCAGACCACTCGTCGCACCCTTCGCGGGAAGCTGATGTCGGATGCGCTCCGCAGTCCGGGGCTGCGGTAAAGTGATACCGTGCGGCTATTGTCGCGGCAAGCTCATACGCGACCTTCCCGATGGTTCATGTGGCATCATGGGCCATCAGCAAAGAGGGCACGGAAGCCATCTGTTCGTCGGTCGGGAACCGGCGGTACCCTTTGTGTTTTGGGCGGGCGTCTGCCGGCACCCGCGGAATACCACGCCGTGAGGGGACCCACCTCCACCGCCATGGGCATTTCTGGAGGCGGGCCGTGCCACGGAAAGCGGACAGATCCATACAAAAAACGACACTACGATTCGGCGGGTTTTTCCGTCTGCTCATGTTCATGGGCGAAAAACCGTGCGCCGAGCGCATCATAAATCGGCACATCCCCGAAAAATGCGGGCACAAGCATGGCGGCGAAGCATGCCACGATCATGGGGAGCAGCATGTCGACGTTCGCTGTCATCTCAGTGACCAGTACGATGCCCGTAACAGGTGCGCGTACGATGCCCGCAGATAGCGCTACCATGCCGACAAGTGGGAACCCCACGGGCTGAATGCCCATCGTCGGCAGCACAAGCACACGCAGTTTTCCCATCCAAAGAGCAAGCGCCGCACCGAGAGCGAGCAGTGGCGCAAACAGCAGTTCGCCAAGCGCCCCCACGGAGTAGGACCCCGTGATGAGGCCAAGCCGGAGAATGAAGAGAAAGGGCAATAGCGCCGGTGCACTCGGGCCTGTATTACCCGAACTGCGCTACGATCCCCTTCCTTTCGAAACACGGAATCAAGCGCCGCAGGCTGTGTGTGCGGGCTCCCTGGAGCATGCCCATGAACCGTGTTACTCGACAAGAAGCTCACCCGCTAAGAAGCTCACCCGCTTTAGCGGGTTGAGGGTGTCACTCGTGCGCTTCAAGCCACTCCTTGAGAGCGGCGTCTATACGCGTTTGCCATCCAGGCCCGGCGGCACGGAATCTAGCCACCACGTCCCTGGAGAGTCGCATGGTCACGCGCTCCTTGGTCGTGGCCGCCGGAGGCCGCCCCATTCTCTTCAGTTGGCGAAACTCGGTATCCGTTAGCTCGTAGGTATCGGGGTCCTCAGCCACTCCCGCCCGTATGGCGGACTCTTCCTTGGCCGTGGGGAGCTCAAACACCCGTCCAGATTTAGATTTGACGCGCATAGCGCTTTACCTCTTTGGCATTGGCTTTTCTGAGGCTGATGACGCGGCGTTGGTCGCCGCCATCCGTGAAGACCACGCAAAACACCCGAGCACCGATAGGCGCATAACCGATCATGCGCAGCTCGCCATAATCGCGGCGCGTGTCGGACTGCGCCAGGAGAGCACCCCATTCCAGTTCCGATGCCAGCGCCAAGGACACGCCATGCTTGGCGGTATTGCTAACATCCTTCCTCGGGTCAAACGTGATCTCCACGGGACTTATTGTATGCACAATAAATAGGGAGCGCAAATCCCAACCATCACGGCCCTGGTACGTACAGATCCGGTGCTCGGCACTGGAACGAGTTCGTTTGCGTCCTCACCGCAAAGGTCGAAAGATCCGCTCCGGGGGCTGTGCGGCGGGCATTGTCGGCCGTGGACAAACCTCCTCCGAGCGGGGGCAGGCGGTATTGCGTACGGTGGTGGCGAACTCCGCAAGAAGTGTCGGGAAACTGTGGATCGGGGTCCTATCCCCGCGATGCCTGCGCGCGATCGTTGCGGAGTGTTCGACAGGCGCCACCGGGTCACGAGTAGCCTTGGTGGCTTGGTCCTCGCCGGCGAAGTGCAGCTCGCGCCAAGCCCCCTTCAGGTGCCGCTCGGCATAGTAGGCGCGCCTGCAGAGAAAGATGGGGGCCCGCACCAGCCATGCCGCCACAGAGAGAGGGGGGTTTCCACGGCCAAATGGAATTTTGGCTGTCGGGCCCTTGCCCGGGATAGGTGGGCCTGGCGTGTGGACCCTCATGGGCTCTTGGTTCGGGACCGTCGGGGCTCGATGGGATTCAGGTAGTGGCGTCTTCTGCGTTATGCAGGTCAGGGAATGGAACGTTCACGCAGGACAGTGTCCAGTCGCGTCTCGAGGTCTTCGAGCCGCGCGGCCGAGACCGCGAGCGATTCGCCAAGCCGCGCGATCTCAGCGGTGAGCACGGCGATCGTCTGATGGGCCTTGCCTAGATGTTTGTGCAATTCCCGGCGCTCTGTCCCGAGCGCCGCGCACTGGCGTTGGGCCTCCTCGAGGGCCTCTTGCATCTCGCTCACATCCCGCAACGCCGCCTCCCGGATGCGCTCGATCGTCTGCCCGGCCTCGCGCGCCGCGAACTCCCAGAGCACGGCCAGCGATTCGCGGGCCTTGGTCTCGACTGCGGGCGGGAGCGCAGCGGTTAAGCCCTCGACCTTCCATTTGAGGGCCTTCCATTCCCCCAGATGCTGATTGATGGTCGTGAAACTGCCCTTGCCAAGATCGCTGCGTACGATGGCCACAGTCGGGGCAATCCCTTGATCCGCTAGGCGATCGGCAACCGCGAAGACCTGCTCTCTCGTGACCCCGGTGCGCGGCATGATATATCTCCCCTTGAATCCCCATTACGTTATGTTACATAATATAGCGTATTCGGTCACGCGCGGGCGACGACTGGACATTCGTGAGGTCTCGCGTTCATGCACGTGCCAACTGGGCTTCCATGGGGGCTTATCCTAAGCGCACTGATCCTATGGTCGCTGCTGGCATGGGCGAGTCTTTTCATTCCCAAGGCCCCGCGTATCGCCCCGCTGATCTTTCCCTTGGGGGCACTGGGCGCGCTCTGTGTCGCGGCGGCCGGCCTCCTCGCCCTCCACGGGCCGCCCGTTACCATGGTCTCGCCCCTTGGCCTCCCGGGCCTCCCCTTTCATGGGCGCCTGGATGCCTTATCGGGCCTCTTTCTAGCACTGTTCGGCCTCACGACCGTGGCGATCTCGCTCGACCTTACCGGCTACCGGGCACGCGAACACTATCCCGTCGCGGCCCGCATCGGCGTGCAATACCACATCCTGCTCATGAGCCTCACGCTGGTCTTCGTGGCCGCCGACGCCTACTCGTTTCTGATCGCCTGGGAAGCCATGGCCTTATCATCCTACCTTCTGGTCGTCACCGATCATCGGACGAGCGCCGCGCGCCGTGCCGGGTTCCTCTACCTCTTGATCGAGCATGTCGGGGCGCTCGCCATTCTCGCGGCCTTCGCGATCCTGATCGCGCAAGCCCCGGCCGGCCCGCAGCTTGCCTATACCTTCGCCGCCCTACATACGGCCAATCCCGGTCCGGCCGTCGCGGGTCTGGTCTTCGTCCTGGCCTTTCTCGGTTTCGGGGCCAAGGCCGGGCTGGTCCCGCTCCATGTGTGGCTGCCGCAGGCGCATCCGGTCGCGCCTTCGCCCATATCGGCGCTGTTGAGTAGTGTGTTGTTGAAAGTCGGCATCTATGGGCTCCTGCGCGTTGCCTTCGTTGTGCTACCCACGCCGGCGCCATGGTGGGGCCTGACCGTGCTGACCGTGGGGCTCGTGACCGCCCTGCTGGGTGCCCTATCGTCGGCTGTACAGAGCGATATGAAACGCTTGCTCGCCTATTCCTCCGTCGAGAACATCGGACTCATCACCGCCGCGATCGGCCTCGCGCTCCTCTTTTCGGCCTATGGTCTCAAGGCCCTGGCGGCCCTCGCCTTGATCGCGGCCCTTTATCACTGCCTGAACCATGCCTTTTTTAAGGGCCTCTTATTCCTCGGCACGGGCTCGGTACTGCACGCGACCGGCGAGCGCAATCTCGGTCGGCTCGGTGGCCTCATTCACCGCATGCCGCAGACCGCGCTCCTGATGCTGATCGGCACACTCGCTATCGCCGGCGTGCCGCCACTCAATGGCTTTGTCTCTGAATGGCTCACCCTGCAGGCCTTCCTTAAGGCGGCCGCCCTGCCACGCCCCTATCTCGCCATGGGCATACCGCTTGGGGCCGCGCTGACGGCGCTGGTCGCGGGTCTGGCCGGTTATGTCATGGTGAAGTTCTACGGGATCGTATTTCTCGGCCGCCCACGCGAGACACGGCTCACGCACGCGGTGGAGGCCGGGCCCTTCGAGCGTGCGGGGCTTGGGCTGTTGGCGCTGCTCTGTATAGTCCTCGGCCTGTGGCCTGCGGGCATCATCGCGCTCCTCCGTCCGGCCGCGCGCCTGCTCATCGGCACGGATGCCCCGGTCACGGTCAGCTATGCCGGTGCCCGCGTGGGCGTGGCCCATGCCGGCTACGCGCCGGCGGTCCTGTGGCTGGCCTTCGGAGTCATAGCGCTCGCGACCGTCTTGGTGCTCCGTAAGCGCTCTCCGCGCCCCGCGCGCCGCGCCGCGGTCTGGAACTGTGGTCATCCGGTCGTCGGTGCGCGCATGCAGGACACGGCAGAAGGGTTCGGGCAGCCCATACGGCGCATTTTCACGGCGTTCTTGGCGGCACGGCATCGCCAGCCGGCACCCGATGACCTTGCGCCTCGCTACGGGAGCGTCGTTGAGGATCGGTTCTGGACGGACCTCTATCGCCCGGCGGCGCGCGGCTTTGAGACGATATTTGCCTGGACTGCGGCCCTGGGCCCGCGGCGGATCGCGGTCTCCCTGTTCTGTGTGCTCATGACGCTCATCGTTCTGCTTGCGCTCGCGCCATGATCATGAATCTTTTTGTGCGCCAAATCGTACAGATCCTGCTCGTCATCGCTATGGCCCCCTTGCTGATGGGTTGGATCCGCCAATGCCGGGCATGGCTTGCCAACCGCGCTGGCGCAGGCCTCCTGCAACCCTACCGCGAGCTCTCAAAGCTTCTGCGCAAGCAGCCGATCGTGGCCCACGAGGCCTCGCCGCTGTTTGTCGCGACACCCTATATCCTGTTCACGACCATGGTGGTGGCCGGCGCCATGGTTCCGATGACCACGACCCGTCTACCGCTCGCTGGCGTCTCAGATGCCGTCGCGCTCGCCGGCGTGTTTGCCTTGGCGCGGATCTTTGCGGCGCTCGCCGCTATGGACCTCGGGACCGCCTTCGGCAGCATGGGGGCACGTCGCGCGATGCTTGTCGGTTTCCTCGCGGAACCCGCGCTGCTCATGGTGCTGTTCACGCCGGCGATGATCAGCGGCTCGACCTCGCTTGTCGTCATCGTCCGTCAACTCGCCCGCCACGGCATTATCCTCTACCCGAGCATGGCGTTTGCCGCCGCGGCATATGTCATGGTGACGCTCGCCGAAAACGCGCGCCTGCCCGTCGACAACCCGGATACCCATCTCGAGCTCACGATGATCCACGAGGCCCTGAATCTCGAATACTCCGGCCGCCATCTAGCGCTCATCGAGTGGAGTGTCGCCATCAAGCTCTTCGTCTATATCGGCATCGGGGCCGCGCTGTTTTTTCCCTGGGGCATCACTCAAGGCCATGACCTCGCCGCCTTGCCGATCGCCTATGCGCTATTGCTTGCCAAGCTTGCGGCCGCCGGCGCCGGACTGGCGGTGATCGAAACCGTGTTTGCCAAGCTGCGCCTGTTCCGGGTCCCTGAATTCCTGGGGACCGCGTTTTTACTGGCGGTCCTTGGGCTTCTCGTGCGCTATCTCTTTGGGCACTGACGCCATGACATCCCTGGCTGCGCCCATCAATCTACTCGCCGCGCTCTTCCTGCTGGTCGCCTTCGCCATGCTCTCCCAGCGGCGCCTCGCCAACCTCATTAGCCTTTACGCCTGGCAAGGCACGATCCTGACCTTCAGTATCGCAATGGCGGCCTATGCGGACCACAGCGCCCACCTCTATGCATCAGCGCTGCTAACGGGCGTACTGAAGATCGTGCTCGTTCCCATCTTGTTGCGTCGTCTTGCGCGCCGACTCGATCTGCAATGGGACCGGGAAAGCCTCGTGCAGATCCCGACCGTCATGCTGATTGGGCTTGGCCTCGTGATCTTTGCCTTCAATGCCGCGCTTCCGATCGCGGGCGTCGGACACATCATCAACCATGCGATCGTCGGCATCGCCCTCGCCAGCATCCTTTTGTCGCTGCTTATGATGATCCTGCGCGCCACCGCCTTGTCCCAGGTCATCGGCTTTCTGGCACTGGAAAATAGCCTGATTTTCGTCGCCACCAGCGTTACCTACGGCATGCCCATGGTCATAGAGTTCGGCATCGCCCTGGATGTGATCGTCGGCGTCTTTATCCTCGGGGTCTTCTTTTTCCATATCCGCGAACAATTCGACAGCCTCGATATTGCTCGTATCGAGCGGCGGGAGGAGTAGCGGTGATACTGCTCTGGATCGTCTTGATCCCACTTATTGGCGCGGTCGTCCTAGGCGCTTTGGGCCAGAGGCGTGCGGGGTTTTCCGGCAATATCGCCGTGAGCGCCGCCACCCTCGTCGCGGCCTGTGTCATGACCGTCCGAGTGCTGAACGATGGCCCGTTCACGGCCTGGCATCATGAACTCTTCGTGGACCCATTGAGCGTGTTTCTCGTGGACTTGACTGCGTTCGTGGCCTTCACCACCTCGGTGTTCAGTCAGACCTACATGCGTGCTGAGGTGCGTCTGGGTCATTTGAAGCCGACGAGTCTAGGCCTATACCACGCCATGTATCAGGCCTTCATCTTCACCATGCTGCTGGCGCTGACCAGCAACAATATCGGCGTCTTGTGGATCGCCATGGAGGGCGCCACTTTGAGCACGGCGCTACTCGTCAGCCTCTACCGTACACAGGCGGGACTCGAGGCGGCGTGGAAATATTTCATACTATGCGGTGTCGGGCTTGCGCTGGCACTCCTCGGGACGATCATGGTCTATTTCGCGGCCCATTCCGTGCTCGGGGCCCATCAGGCCCTCCTATGGACACACCTCTACAGTGTCAGGGGCCGGCTCGAGCCGCCGATCATGGCGATTGCCTTCGTGTTCCTGATCGTCGGCTACGGCACGAAGGTCGGGCTCGTCCCGCTGCACGCATGGTTGCCCGATGCCCACGCCGAGGGGCCGACCCCGATCTCGGCGGTGCTGTCGGGCCTGCTCTTGAATGTGGCCTTGTACGCCATCGTGCGCTTCAAGGTGCTCGCGTCCGGGGGCGCGGTCGCCGCTTGGCCCGGACGGCTCATGATCGGTTTCGGATTGGTCTCGGTCTTGGTCGGCGCCTTTTCCCTGGGCGGCCAGCGCGACTTGAAGCGCCTGTTTGCCTATTCCTCGATCGAGCACATGGGTCTGGCTACCTTTGCGTTTGGTCTCGGCGGTCCGCTCGCCACCTTCGCCGCGCTGCTGCATATAACCGCGCACTCGCTCACAAAGTCTGCGGTCTTTTTCACCACCGGCCAGGTGGCGCAAACAGCGGGCACCAAAGATATGGATCGCATCACCGGCATAGTCGATCGCAATCCAGCGCTGGGCTGGACGCTGATGGCCAGCTGTCTTGCCATCGTCGGGACTCCGCCCTTTGGGATCTTCGCGAGTGAATTTCTGATCCTAATTGCCGCCTTACACCAAGCCCCCTGGTCGGTGCCGCTTTTGATACTCGCGTTGGGTGTAGCATTCGCCGCGATCTTCCGGCGCACACAGGCTATGGTGTTCGGTGTCGCCGATGGCCCGCGGATATCGACGCCGCCCTCGCTCCTGGCGCCGCTTGCCCATCTTCTCCTGGTGTTAGTCCTTGGGCTTGCCATCCCTCCGCTTTTGGCCACTTGGTACACGGAGGCAGCACGCCTCCTGGGACCATGACAAGCGAGCAACCGACTATGCCATCTCTTCCTACCCGACCTGACATGAGCTGGATGCGATTGTCCAGTCCTCTGCCGATCCATCACGCCTGGGTCGACAGCGCGCTATGGCGCGCACTGGCTGTCCAGTGGCACTGCGAGGACGGACAGCTGATCGCACTCTGGGGCAGCGACGAGCGCCCTGCGGGCCTCGGGTTCGTCGTCCATGCCGTCATCATCTGTGCCGACAAGTGGCACTGGATCAGCCTTCGGGCCGGCATCGACAATCCGCGGTTCCCGGCCTTGAGCGATCTGTTCCCCGCAGCGGCGCGTCAGGAACGCGCTCTTTTTGATCTCCTTGGCATAGCATGCGATGCTGGCGACACCCGATCGTGGCTCCGGCATGACGCGTGGGGGCCTGCGGACTTTCCGCTGCGCCGTGATTTTACCGAGGGCCCACCCACAACGAGCGCCGACCAACCCTACCCCTTTATTTCGGTGCGTGGTAACGGCGTCCATGAGATCGCAGTCGGACCCATCCATGCCGGTACGATAGAACCGGGGCATTTCCGGTTTTCGGTAGTGGGTGATGAGATCCTCCGTCTCGAGGAACGGCTTGGTTACACCCACAAAGGCGTCGCCAAGCGCCTTGAGGGCATGCCGCTGCGAGACGGAGGACGACTGGCTGGTCGTATCTGCGCAGACAGCACCGCGGCCTATGCCGGGGCCTACGCCATGGCCGTGGAGATGGTCTGTGCATGCGCAGTGCCGCCCCGGGCGCTCTGGTTACGCGCCTTGCTATGGGAGCGGGAACGCATTGCTAACCACCTGGGCGATCTCGGCGCACTCTGCCAGGACGGCGGCCTTGCATTTGGACATACCCAGTTTGGCCTGTTGAAAGAGCGGTGGATCCAGACCCATGGACGGCTCTTCGGTCACCGTTATCTCATGGATATGATTGTCCCAGGGGGCGTGGCGCGCGATCTCGACGCCACCGCAATCGCCCTCCTCGATAGCGAATGCACCACCCTCGTCGCGGCGACGCGGCACCTCCAGTATATCGTCGACGACCATGCCGGCCTGCAGGAGCGCTTCCTGGGTACAGGGCGTCTCGCCGAGGCCCAGGCACGCGCCCTTGGGGCGGTGGGTCTGGCAGCCCGCGCGAGCGGCGTGAGCTGCGACCTGCGTGTGTCTGCGCCGACACCCCCTTACGACATCCTCAACACGCAGATATCGCTCCACCACGGCGGTGATGTCGCCGCGCGGGTCGCGGTACGCTTCGAAGAGATCTATGAGTCCGCGCGACTCATACGCACCCTCCTCGCCGCGCTCCCGACCGGCCCGGTGCGCGCGGACTGTGGTCGTCCGGAGGGTAGTCTGGGGCTCGGCGCCGTGGAGGGCTGGCGCGGGCTGATCCTGGTCGCAGTGACGCGCGCGCCGGATACTGACAGCCATCATGTTCATATCCATGACCCATCCTGGCAGAACTGGCCGCTGCTCGAACACGCCGTGCTCGGGGATCTCGTGCCGGACTTTCCGCTCATCAACAAATCCTTCAACCTCGCCTACAGCGGACACGACCAGTAATCGCATGCACAAACTACTCCGTCAAATCCTGAAAACCGGCATCCTTCCCCGTCACCCCTGCGGTCAACACGGTCCACGGTGCGACGCCGAGGCATCCAAACCAACATTGGCCGCCGAGCTGGGGCGGGCGCTTGCCGTGCGCCACGTCGACAGCGGGTCGTGCAACGGCTGTGAGCTCGAAATCCAGGCCCTTGGCAACGCCGTCTATAATCTGGCGGCCATCGGAGTGCGCTTAGTGGCAAGCCCCCGCCATGCCGACATCCTGCTCGTCACGGGCCCGGTCACTCGCGCCATGGTCGACCCGCTACGCGCGGCCCATGAGGCCGTACCCGATCCCAAGCGCGTCGTCGCCTTGGGGGACTGTGCCCGCGGGTGCGGGGTCTATACCCCCAATTACACGACCGTGGGCGCCGTGAACCGCGTGGTCCCCGTGGATCTGGCCATCCCCGGTTGCCCTCCATCCCCGGAGACTATCCTTGAGGCCTTCGCAACATTGACACGTCCCTGAACGGGGCGCGCGACTTCCCGGAGAGACCCGGGATATCCGTCGTGACTGCCGCAGTCTTTCGGGCCCTTTGACGACCATAAGGGGCAGCATGAAACCACAGTTCCGCAACACGACCCGGCATGCGGGCCCATACCACGCGGCAAGAGGTTGAGGCCATGGGGGCCGAGGGATACTAAGCTGTCGCAACAAGTCATCGCGAGGACATTGCGGGTCCCAGAGTTGATGGTGTACCGCGAAATCTGGATACTTGAATATCGGCGGAGGGGCGCCAGTCGAATACACTTCTTTCCGCCTCGTCTCTCCGCTCGCCACCACGTGGCACCTTGGGTCCTGCTCCATCCATCCACGCGACGCGTCATGAACCTGATGCGCGACTCGCACGCGTAGATCATTGTCATCGAGTGTCGTGTTTGCTGCCAGCTTCCTGGTGGCGCCCCTCCCTGAGGACGCGCCCCCACACGTTGAAGATATCACCTCCATTCCCCATAGGATTCCAGCCCCCTATTGCGTTACAGTGAGGACAGGCATCCACCATGGCGAGCGCTCAAGAATCGGGGCCACGCCATCCACGAGGGACAGATCCTGCAAGGGGGTTCTTATGGCAGAGCACGAAATAAAGCGATACAAGGGGCCGGCGGGTGGATGGGGCGCTTTACGATCATCGCTAGAGCATCTCCGCCACGAGGGAGTGCTTGCCGAAGGTAGTGCCCTCTTACTGAAATCCAACCAAGCCGAGGGTTTCGATTGCCCAGGCTGCGCATGGCCCGAACCCAACGCCCACTCGACCTTTGAGTTTTGCGAGAACGGCGTCAAGGCGGTCGCCGCCGAAGCGACGAGCAAGCGTGTCACCAGAGAATTTTTCGCCACCCACAGTGTCAGCGCTCTAGCCGAACAGGACGATTACTTCTTGGAGGACCAAGGGCGCTTGACAGAGCCCATGGCGTATGACCCCAACACGGACCACTATAAGCCCGTCAGTTGGGAGGAGGCGTTTGCGGCAATAGGTGCGCACTTACGCGGCTTGGCATCGCCCGATGAAGCCATTTTTTACACATCCGGACGCACGTCCAACGAAGCAGCCTTTCTCTATCAACTCTTCGTGCGGGAATTCGGCACCAATAACCTGCCGGATTGCTCCAACATGTGTCATGAACCGACGAGTCTTGGCATGCCGGAGTCGATCGGGGTCGGCAAGGGCACCGTAACGCTCGAGGACTTCGATGAGGCCGACACCCTTTTGCTGTTTGGGCACAACCCCGGCACGAATCACCCGCGCATGCTGGGTACCCTCCAAAAAGCCGCGCGCCGTGGTAGCCGTATTCTCGTATTCAATCCCTTACGAGAACGTGGTCTCGAGCGCTTTACCCACCCCCAGGAACCGGGCGGGATGCTCACCAACCGGGGAACGCCCATCGCCACCCACTACTATCAGCCCAAGATCGGTGGGGATCTCGCCGTGGCACTGGGCATCGCACGCGACGTCCTGGAAAACGGGCATCCCGATCAAGCCTTCATTGCCGCGCACACCCATGGCTTCCAGGCGTTCGAAGAAAGCGTGCTCAAAACCTCTTGGGAGGAGATCGAGCAGGCCAGCGGTTTGACGCGCGCCGACTTTCGCGCCATAGGCGAGATCTACGATCAGGGAAAGGCCGCCATCATCACCTGGGGTATGGGAATCACGCAACATCGCCACGCCGTAGCCACGATTCATATGCTTCTAAACGTGTTATTGCTCAAAGGTAACATCGGTAAGGCCGGCGCGGGCCCTGCCCCCATACGCGGCCACAGCAATGTCCAGGGCGATCGCACCATGGGCATATATGAACAGCCGTCCGCGACCTTTCTTGATGCGCTTGGCGCGGAATTCGATTTCGCGCCACCGAGAAACCATGGTTTTGATGTCGTCGCCAGCATCTCCGCCATGCTGGAGGGCCGTGCGAAGGTCTTTTTTGGGCTCGGAGGCAATTTCGCCAATGCGACCCCCGATACCGCGCGCGTCCATCAAGCCCTTCAGAAATGTGACTTGACCGTACACGTGACCACGAAACTCAATCGCTCGCATATTGTGCATGGCAAGGCGGCATTCATTTTGCCGTGTCTGGGGCGCACGGAGATCGATATCCAGGACGGGAAGCCGCAAGGGGTAACGGTGGAGGACTCCATGAGCATGGTCCACATTTCTCATGGCATTCGCGCCCCCGCCTCGCCCCACCTGCGCTCGGAATGCTCCATCATCGCCCATCTGGCATTAGCAACCCTCAAAGAGTCCAAAACGCCATGGCTATACTTGCTGGCGGATTACGACCGCATACGTGATCGCATCGCACGTGTCGTAGTGGGATTTGAAAACTTCAATGAGCGCGTCCATAAACCACGAGGCTTTCACCTTCATCTGGCCCCGCGCTCCCGCATCTGGAATACGCCGACCGGGAAAGCCAATTTCGTTGTCCATGACCTCGCGGTGCTCCAGGCCTCTCGATTCGTGCCACAAACGAATCAGCGTGTGTTTACCCTCATGACGATCCGCAGTCATGATCAATACAACACCACGATCTATGGCCTCAGTGATCGCTATCGGGGCGTATCGGGAATCCGTAATGTCTGCTTTATGAATGCCTCCGATATCGAAGCCTTGAACATGAAGGCCGGCACCATGGTCAATATCACTTCCCATTGGATGGATGGACAGCGCACAGCACATGGTTTCCTATTGGTGGCCTACGATATACCGACGGGGTGCCTCGCGGGCTACTACCCGGAGTTGAACGTGCTTGTGCCCTTATCGAGTTACGCAGATCGCGCAAGAACGCCGACATCTAAGTCGGTTGCGGTAACCGTGGAGGCGGCTTGAAGACTGTGGATGCCAAGGACATGACAACCGACGATCTCGCCATCGCGCTCATGAAACGGCTATGCCACTCAGACCCATTACCGATAACGGAGCTTACGCGATCTTTGGGAATTCAGCGAAGCCAATTGGAGAGACTCCTAGCGCTTATGGGCCACTCGGACGCGCTCGGCGGCCTCGATTATGTGCAGGAGATACATGATGGGCATCGAGCTCTCGTAAGCCTGACTGACAAAGGGAGGGCCTTATGCGCGGACAATCGAGCCACGCGAGAATAGATCCGCGTCCGGCGACCGTTCGGCAAAGTGACGGGCGTGTGTTCGAAAGAGAAGAGGAACTTTTAGAGGAAACCCCGGTATCGATTGTTGTCAATGGAAAGGCTTACGCGGTCATGATGGTGACCCCGGGCGATATCGAGGACTTTTTGTTTGGCTTCCTTTTTGCGGATGGTCTGATCCACCACGCCACAGACGTTCTGGCTTGGGAAATCGTCGAGTCCCAGAACATCTATGCTGCTTATGTCCAACTCACCGAGGCAATGGGGCAAAGGGCCCGTGAACGGGCGCGCGGCGTCATGGGGGCCAGCAGTTGTGGGCTATGTGGCGTACCGCGCATGGACGATCGCCTAGAGGTCTGCGAGAAGATTACGACAAAAACGGTGATCGCAATTGACGAGATTGCGGCGGCACTCAAAGACATGCAGTCTGGTCAAGAAATCAATCGGCGCACCGGTACGGCCCATGCCGCCATCTTGATTGCACGATCCCATCGCGTGGTTCGTGAGGACATAGGCCGCCATAACGCCGTCGACAAAGTCGCCGGCTGGGCCGTACGCCAAGCCTGGAATCCGGCGGATCTTTGTTTATTGGCGGTATCATCGCGATTGACGTTCGAGATCATACACAAAGCAGCCCGCCTGCGTGTTCCGATCGTAGCGGCGATTTCGGGTGTAAGCGGGCTTGCCGTGCGCACCGCCGAGCAAGCGGGCATCACTGTAGTCGCCTATGCGCGCGAAGGACGCATGACCATCTATACGCACAAGGAACGCATCGATAGTGTCCGAGCGTCGGTCAATACCTGACACAAGCCAATGGCCAGTAAGCGCCCCACTCTGTATAGGATGAAAAGGGCGCACCAGCACATCCTTCCCCCATTGAATGCAGCACCGAAGGAAGAACGCCCTGCACCGTCATTCTGGAGGCGAGTCCATCGACGCCATGGGCCTATGTGTCGACAGGCACGGGCCCAGGACCAAGAATGTAGGCATCCGCCTTTTTATCGGCGCGTGCCGAGGCGCGCGCACATGAGCCCCGGACCACCCCAAGTGACGGATGGAGGCCGTACGGCAGCGGACTCTTTGAATCCGCGCCCAAAGAGCTATCCGACCAACCACAAGGCGTAGCCCCAGAGCCCGGCACCCAAAACAGCGGCTGCGCCAGCGCCGACGAACAGCCACTTACGCCCAGTCAGCGCCGTGATCGACGCCAGAGAAATGGCGATCTGGATGAAAATGAGACTCAAGGCCATACTGGTGTGCGGATGATCGAGTCGCGCCGATTCGTGGTCAGCCTTCCGCGAGTTGGCCTCCAGCGCCTCGGCCCTGGCCTTGATCACCTTCTTCTGGGCCAGATATTTGCGAATCTTCCTTTGAAAAGGCGCAGCCCTTCTGGGCCCCACCAGGGCGACCGCCACTTGCATGATGTGCGCTTTGGTGCTGACCGCCTGGTAATAATTCCATTGATCGGTGGCATGCGTCTTTTGCAGAATCGCATCGTTCTTGTAGAGAAGCACATCATTCATAATGCGCGTCCCCTGATAACTCACAACAGCCCCGATCGCCGCTAGGATGGCCGTAAAGATCGCGACCCATTGGTATAGGCTGTGGTGCTTGTGGTGACCGTCTGCGGCTTCGTGAACGAACTCTTCATGAGGCGCGTGGACATGGACTCCTCCCTCGCTCATATCCTCTCCATCGCTTTAAACAAGACGCCTTCGGCGCACACTCTACTCACCCTCAAGGGCTGCGGCCAGCCGACTCAAGGACTCCCTGTCGAGGCGAGGGCCCCGCCTAAACACGCCAACGCCACCCGGCATCCGTCCGCAACCACGATGGTCACGACCGGGACTCAAGAACGGAAGGTTCCGGCCCCTTGCCATAGTACAAGGCGAACAATAACTCCGTCGACCATCCGGTACGCGCAAGCCCGCCACGGGGCCCCGGAAGAACTGTTCTTTGCCGCGTTTTCAAGGTGGAGTGCTTGCAATCCCCCACCTCATGGCCCAAAATACCTATGCGCTTCCAAGGGCCAAAGAGCCTACTAGCGACAAAGCGGTTTTTGGACCCCTGAACACGGTATTGTATTGAGCCATGCCCTTGCGAAAAAGTGCTGCCCTCTTGGGGCTCATCCTCTGCACCCTTTGGACTCACGCCTACGCCCACGCCGTCGCTGGCATGCGCGTATTCCCCGGCACGCTCACCTTCGCAGACCCTGGAGTGACCGATGAATTCGACATTGGATGGGGGCGCGCGGCCCTGAGTGGGACACCCGGGGACCCCGCACCCTATATCTCGACGATATCGCTGGCTGAATCCAAGACCATTACCCCCAATCTCGCGCTGACCGTGGGCGACGCCTACCAAGCTACGGGTGGCCCGGGGGCGGTGAGCGGCTTCGGCAACGTCGCCATAGGCGTTGATTACGGGCTCTGGAAGAGCGACAGCGAGGAGACCTTGATTACGGGCGCCGTGAATGCGTCCCTGAATCATACCGGCAGCGGCCAGATCGCCGCGCCCTACTCGGTCTTTTCGCCGACCCTCTTGTTTGGGCGTGGGCTCGGTGACCTACCGAGCCGCTTGAGGATGCTGCGACCGCTTGCGATCACTGGCATGATCGCGGACAATGTCCCATCGACCACAGCCGCCCCACAGTCGCTCAGCTGGGGGCTCTCGGTGCAATACAGTCTGCCTTATCTGCAAAACTACGTGCGCGACATCGGGCTGCACGCCCCCTTCAACAATGTCGTGCCCCTCGTCGAATGCGCCATGCAGACCTATACAAGCGGACCCTATGCAGGACACACTCTCGGCACCATCAACCCCGGCTTCGTTTGGCTCGGACGTTACGGGCAGGTCGGCATAGAGGCGACCCTGCCGGCAAACCGCGCAAGCGGCCGTGGCGTGGGGGTGATTTTGGGCGTAGGGTTTTATCTGGATGACATCTTTCCCCACACGTTGGGTGCGCCCCTCCTGGGTGCCACCCCCAGGACTTCGTAGACCATGCCGATATTGGCGACGAGGGTCATAACTATAAGCCTCGCCCTCACCCTGCTCCTCCCGTCCGGGGCGTGGGCGCACGCCTTCCCTGATCGCTCGCGACCTCAAGTCGGGGCGACGGTGAAGACATCACCACACCACGTGCGTATTTGGTTCGATGCCGGGCTCGAGGCGCTCTTTTGCTCGCTGATCGTCAAGAACGCGGCCGGACGGGTCGTGAGCCTCGGGCATGGTCACGTCGTCCAAGGAAGCCATAACCGGCTCCTGGAAACGGCCGTCAAACCTTTGGCCGCCGGCAAATACCGCGTCTATTGGAGTGTCATCGCTTTGGATGGCCACCATACCGAAGGACATTACATGTTCCGGGTCCACGGCTAGACGCATGCCCGCGCATCTTCCCTATATTGCCGTCAGCGCCTTCGATATTATCGCCCTTGTCCTCGTCATAGGCCCCCTCGCCACGACGCTCTGGATCATACCCAAAGAGGCGCGTAAGGCCTTTGAAAACCGACTTTGGCGCTTCACAGGGGCCGCGCTGGCGACACTCACCTTAAGTAGCATGACCCTCCTCGTCGGTCGCACCCTGGAGATGAGCCGACAAGGCCTGAGCGAAGTCGCGCACTGGCTCCCCCTGGTTGTGCGCGAGACGCCCTTTGGTCGTGTGTGGTTGGTTCGGCTGATCCTACTGGTCTTGGCGTGGGCGGCCTGGTCTATCGGACGCGATCTCGAATGGCGGCGCGTCGCCGCCTCATGGCTGTTTGCGGCCGTGGCCGTAATCGCCTTCACCCGCAGCGCTACCGGCCACCCCGCCGATCAGGGGTCCTGGGCCGCGCCGGAATGGGTGGACTGGGCGCATCTGGTCGCCGTTTCAGTGTGGGCCGGCGTCGTATTCACGATGTCCGGTATGATCTTCCCGCGCCTACGGCAAGAGCGGATCCCCCCTTCTGTGCGCGCGGATCTCATTACCCGCCTCTCGTCGGTGGCGACCGTCGCCCTGATCGGCATCCTGAGCACAGGCATCCTCTCCGCCTACCATTACGTGGGGAGCTGGGCGGCGCTGCGTGACTCCAGCTACGGACATATCCTGCTCGTGAAACTTGCGCTCGTCGCCGTTGCCGTGGCCCTGGGCGCAGCCAATCGCTTTCTGTTCGTGCCTCGCATACGCGCCGCCGTCGTGACCCCAGGAGGGCGTGGCACCACGGCATACGACCCCGGCGAGACACCTCTCAAACTCCTGACGCAGTCCGTGGGAATCGAGACACTCTTTCTGCTCGCAGCCCTCGTGGCCGCAGCGATCCTGCTGCACGGCATGCCGCCGCGCGAAATGGATCACGCGATCGCTGGCACGACGGCGCAAGCCTCGCGCACAGCCCGCCCCGGCGGCGTGCAGCGTGTCAGCATGCGTCGAATCGACGCGCATCAGTCATCATTGCGATCGCTGAGATCGACCGCCCGTTACGGCGTCCTGCCTACGCAGACCGCGCCGCCAGGCGGCCTCTGCCGGTCCTGGGTGGGCTCCGGCGAGACATCGCTTTAGGCAAGCGAAGCGGGGTCGTGTAAGGCCGCTTCCACGACACTCGGCGGCACATACCCGACCCGGCGGGCCGGCTCAAGCGCCCTGAATACCATTTCTTGGGCGCGCCCACACGGGCGCCCCGGCCGAATCGGGCGGGATTGTCGCGCGGGCCGCACACCCTAAACGGATAACGATTCGCCCCCTAGCCCCCGTCCGGGCACGCATCGTCCTGAAAGACAGCCCGACCCTCAGGGTCGAGCCACGACATGTTGCATGAGATTATCCAACTGGTACTCCCAGCCGCGACTACTCATGCGGAACGCCTCCAAACGGCGCTGCGAAGGCACACGGTCGAAGCCGGATTCCACCACCGTGACCGAAGTACTGTTGCGCGGGGCATCCATCAGCGTAAACCTCACGAGCGTAGGTGGCTCCGTCGTATAATCTAGGGAAGGATCGACGGCGTAGGGGTGCCAGCGGTAGGAGAACGAATCCATCTCCTCGATGCCCTCGACGACCACATCAAAAATGATGTGCTCGTATCCCGGATAAACCAATGGTCCGCGCGCGGCCTGTCCGGCTTCGAAGGCTTGACCTTCCAGGTTGACACCGAACCAGCGTCCAAACTCATCAGCAGTTGTAAGCGCGCGCCATACGCGGCGGCGTGGGGCTTGGATGACGATACCGCGCTCGATACGATCCGAGTTTCCGGTGCTGTCGGTGTTATTCATGATTCATAAACTCTCCGCAAGGAAACCCGCGATTTCAATCGCGGGAGAAATTGCAGGTGCCCGAAGCGCACCGCGCAGTATACATTGTAACGCACGGCTCATCTCGTCACGAATCACAATTGCGTCTGCCAAGCGCCGCGCGCCGCTTTTCTTGGCGTATAGAGATCGCCAAACGCCTTGGATCGTTGCTACCTGAGAAACGAGCCCTTATACGCTAGAAAGAGTTTCCCAAAGGCGCGCTGCGGAGCTTGTCTGGGGGCGACATCCCCCATAGTGGGGGTTCGGGGTCAAGGGGAGAATCCCATGGTATATTACGGGAAGAGCGACTTACCCCATGCCATGAAAACGACCCCATGTGCTTGCGGGCCGCGTTGGGTTGCGCGGACCCAATGATGATCCGGACATAAAACCCCATCCGCGCAAGCCCGTCCAGCATCTTTGTTTCGCTGACGCCTCGCAACTGGCCGTGCAGGATCTGAGAGAGCTTGGGTTGGGTGAGACCGAGTCCGACAGCCGCATGCTGTTGGCTCCATTGCCGTTCCGCGACGATCTCGCCGCTCTTGGTGGCGAGCTGGGCCTTCATCATCACTTCGCCATCGGGATGGCCTAGGTCCTCGTAGACGTTCCCGCGCCCTTGTTCAATCTTGTCCAGGAGGTCGCTCCTTTTGCGTGGCATTCGGCGATTTTTAGGTGATCACGGATCTCGTCGTCGTCAGGCTTGGGCGTGGCGATTCCTTGTGCCGATTTTTTCTGGAAGCCATGTAATACATAGATAATCTCCGCAAATCGCACCGTATAGACCGCCCGGAATGCCCCGTTCTCTGGCTCCTCCGCGCCGTACAGGAGCCTGCCGACTCGAAACCCTTTAGTGGCTTGGCCCGTTCATTCTTCCCGCCAACCTGCGCCGAATACAAAGCGTATGAAAAGGTGCCTTGCACCTCTTTTGGCATCGCGCAGAGATCTTTTTTGGCGCTTCCCATCCAAAACAAAGGCTTTATCGCGCAGCTATACCTCTATGGAGATAGCGAAACCAAGGGTGGGGCACCACGCAAAGGCATCCGCACCAGGACCCTCCATACCGGTCTCGACGAGCCGGCAACGAACCCAACGCCAGAGGCACGCCTGCAGAGACGTGAGACTTCGACAACGGCGACACGCCGCTCAACTAAGATCGGTGACCAAATACGAGGATTCGCCAAACCCCCCACTGAACTATCGCCCCAGGCCACCTAGGCGCTCGTTCGTCACCGACTCGTTTCTGAACCACGCACAGGGGAAATGGCTGTGCAGGTCCATCGGAAAATGTTGACCGGCACCACTCGGGCCCGCTGCCCGAC
>JAKAXK010000138.1 GCA_021827145.1 Pseudomonadota bacterium | reverse complement strand
CCGGATCATCACCCTTGCTTGCATGACTTTTTCTGAGTTGTGAGCAAATGCGTTCGCTATCGCACCAACGGTCTGTGCGCCATTCACGACACGGAGATCTTTGCAGTCAAAGTAACCTGTTTCTCTGGTTGCCCCTCCAATCGGTTTCTTAATGACTGTCCGACAAAGTGCGGTTATGCCGTTGTTGAAATACCAAAAGTCTTGAGGTGCTGCTCCGAGGCTTTCTACGATAGTAGTATTGACCTCCGTTGGCCCTAAGAACATCCGGATATTTGGAGCAAAAAGCCTGCTCTGGTGAGTCGCATACCAAGAGGCGACGTCGCTAGCAGCAACCTGCCCATAGAAAGCGGTATATGGCTCTCGCACCTGCCCCCAGTCGTATAGCGCGAGATCAATATCGATAGGGGCTCCTTCGAAGCCTTGGGCAACTGCCGAATAGATGTCACCTTGCCTCAATACTTGGGTTGATACGATCTCGCTCGGGTCGTTAACTTCGTTTACGACTTCCTGAAGATCGTCTTGGATTTCACGGGCAAGCGCATCCTGTCCGGTATACGCGAGCACTAACACTATCCGCGTGCTAGAATCAAGCAGAGCGGACTCTACAACAGAAGAGCGCGTTGTTAGTTTTGTGTTAAATTTACCCCACCGAGCATTTATGAGATCACGAAACCCTTTTAAGAATTTTTGCAGGTCTCCCCGTTCAATCGAGCCGGTTCCTTGGTTACGCCATTTGGATTGTGCTATGTACAGCACGCGCTCCGAGGCGTGGTAAAATACGGCATCAATGCCGTTGTCGCCGAACCCATCAGTGACCATTGGTGCAATTTCACTTGGCGTCTCACCAGACAAGTAGGCGAGTACAAATGCTATTTGCGCACGCGTTAAAAACGCGTTTTCAATATCGTCTTTTCCACCGACGCAATCCGATACATCAACCAGCCCGTCGAAGTGCTGGTGAAGGGCCGCTTTAATTTGGCGAACATGCAATTCACTCACTACCCACTCCTTGCGCGAAATTATGAGGGACTGAATGTGTTTTCATGAGATCGTAACAGCATGGATAGAACCGATAAGCACCCCGTGCGAGAAGGAGCTCTCAAAAGACTAAGTTGCTGGCTCCCGCTACTATCCAGTCAGTTGATCTCTCATTTTCGTGACCGCTCATGGCAGCCCATCATCGCCATCGGCGATCGAGTCGTGAACCAGTTTCCACCTGGACAGGTCGATGGTATACGGGACAAAGGCATTCCGGCGCGCCTGCTGCTCAAGCGTGAGCTCGCCGGATTTCACGCGACGGGCGTCGTCGGCGCGCGTCGCTTCCTTCTCGGCATTGCGTGCCACAGGATCGAAGAAACCGGACGGTATCGCTTTCACATGCTTATTCTACGATGGACGCAGGCCGTCCTCATCCTCGAAAAGGGCGCTTTCCGGGTCCGATTGAATATCGACTTCTGCCGGATTTGGCGATCGATGCAAGACGGGATCACTGTTGGCATTGGCATCGACAATCGAACGCCAAATATCCGAAAATGATGCGATGACGCCTAGATTTTCAAGCGCGCGAAGGTACGCGGCCGTCGTGATGAAATGCGTGTTCGATGTGAATGCCTCTTGCCTCGAAAGGCGGCCCAGAAGTCTTTTGTCCTCGGTAATCAGCAATGCGGGAGCGTTTTCCGTCACCTCATCGACGTAGTTAAGCAGGAAGTCTGCGATCGCCAGATCGCCTCGTCCTTTTCCGAGAATTTCGCCGCGCGCCCGGCGCGCCTTGTTATCGGCGCACACGCTGGTTTCGATCACATCGATGCGGTCGCCGTGGATTGCCATGAATTCCGACAGCTCCGCCGATTGGACGAGGATTTCGTCGACCACGCTCTGAACCAGCGTCAAGCGAATCTGCGGGGGCGCCAGGAGCAAAGGCAACAGGTGCGCCGCCGCAAGCGTGTTGATTGGCCCGGCGTCAGGAATAATGACGCGCACGACATTCATCTCAATAATTCCAGGGCCTGCTCCACCTGGGCGTCCTCTTCGGCCTTCGGCGAGCGCGGAGGCGGAAATCCGGCCATTCGCAAGAGCTGAGTCAAGTGGGCGTCGTCGACCCCCAACATCTCGCGCGTCTCTTTCCGTGTCAGAGATCCGACGGAATAGCGGAACAGCGTTTGCAGGTTGCCATCCATCTGCCCTTCGGAACCGAGACCGGAATGTGCCAAATGCTGAAAATAGTCCCGCACCAAGGCATTGAGAGAGGTCTCGTAGCGAGCTGCGATAACTTTGGCCTCTCGTAGCAGATTTTCATCCAAGACAAATGTGATGTTTGGCATAGGCTTGCCTTCGTATGAAATAACGGGTCCCTTATACCACATTATTGTGTGTGACACAAGAACATGTGTAATGACTGGAAGTGGGCGATCTGGGCGTAGGCGCCCACAGCCACGAGCCCTTCTAGCACTACCTGTGGCCGGATCAGTGTGCAACAGGTCTATCCATGGGTATCCGATCAACTTCTTCCTCGGGGCTGACGACCCCGCGCATCACGATAAGCCCCTCGCGGCCTTCGCCAGCTCCTCGACCAGGTCACTCAGGATATCGGCCTCGGCTTCTTGGCCTGCGAGGCCCCGATCCTGCAGAAGCGTCTTGCGCCGGTCGGCCTCGGGCTTGATGCCGCCCGGATAGGTCTTGGCGATCACACGCAGGGTGGGCAGCACGCCGATGAGCTTATAGAGGCGGTCGCGCACGGCGCGATCCTCGGCGCGCGACTCGAAGGCGGTCAAAAGCAGCGGCCCCAGCGTGTTCGTGAGCAGCTGCTGGACGAATCCGCCCTTGGTGCGAAAAAGCCCCAGGAACGTGGCGCCGCGGGAATCCGGCGGCCGGATGGTGCGCAGGGCGTCCTGAATGGTCTGGGTGAGCGGCCAGATCTTGTTCACTTCCCGGATCTCGTGCTCGGACCCCGCATTCATCAGAAAGACGGAAGTCGAGAGATTCAGGATGCTGGCCGGGGCGTCGGTGATCGACTGGCTGTAGAGGCCGATCTGAAGCATGAGCTTGCGCGACTCGCGCGTGGCCGTCTCCAGATCGCTCACGATCTGCTGCGAGGAGGCCTCGGTGCGCATCATGCGGTGGCCTTCATCGATCACCCACCGCTTCGGGATCTCCTTGGTGTTGCGCACCAGTTTGTGGTGATAGTCGCGATACGCCTCCGGGATGTAGGGGAGATCGTCCTCGTTAACGAAAAAGCGGCCCATGAGCACATGACGGGCGAGCATGAACATGATCGAGGCCTGCCTGTCGGCGGCGCGTCCCCCCTTGGGGGCCACCTCGTCGAGATCGAGCGAGATCACGCGCGCAATACCGAGATCGAGCCGCGTGGGATGGGCGAGGACCGGATAGGCCGCCTGCGCCTCCATGGCGCGGCGCATGAAAAACCCGGTCAGCGTTTCGCCGCCCTTAGTGGTCGTATCGCTGTAGAGGCTCGTGATGTTGGCGTCGTTGGCCAGCGCCACGAGGTCCCCGAGAAGCGGCATGGCGTAGCGCTGCGCCATCGCCGCGAGCCGCGTTTCGCCGCGGCCAAACAGGGTGTCGGTAATCTCCCACCAGGTCGTATGCCGGTCGATATCGAGCCCGACCCGCCCGACGGCCGCATCGACCTCCTCGTTGACATGCGCGACATAGACCTTGGCCTTGGGTCCCGGCGCAAAGCGCACGTAGGCCGCATCCACCAGGGTGCCGGCAAGACCGATGGCGCCTTCTTCGGGGCTATTGGCATCATCCGGGGTGGCGATGAGGGAGAGGAGGTTGATGAGCGCCGCGCGGTGCCGGGGGAGGGGTTTTATGCAACCGAGCCCCGTATCGAACGGGTTGATGGCGTGCTCGCTTACGAGCTTTAGCCGCTGATACAGGAAATAGGGGCGCAGATGTTCGGGGGCCAGATCCTGCAAGGTGCGGATCAGCCCCGCCGAGGAGGCCCCAAAGTCCACGATCGAGAGGAAGGGGACGGCCTGAAGACCCGGTTGCGTCAGGAAGGCCCAATTCAGGGTGTTGATCATGACCGATTTGCCGGCACCCTGCTGGCCCGCACCCACCTCCACCCACGCGGCCTGCTGGCCGGATCCCATGGCATAGGGCATGGGTTTGCCGTCCGGCGCGCGGAAGAGAACGCTCCCCTCCGTCCACGGCATCGCCGGCCGCGTGATGGGTAGCATATGCAGGACGTCCGAGAGGGGGGCTGCGGCCAGAGGTGCCGGGCTTTTCGGGGTCGCCCCCGGGACGCTTGCCACGAAGGCCGCGTCGGGGGCGCCCCAGGCCTCCGTCACATTGGCCGTGCCCCACCCCTGGACGGCGCCTGTCATCTCGGCCGCCTGGGACTCCAGGCGGTCCAGGGCCGCCGCCTCGCCCTCGGGGCCCACGGTGGTCCAGGTGTCGAACAGGGTCTGCAGGCGCAGGATGTGCCCGCCGCCCTCCTGATAGGCCTTCAGGTCGCGGATGGCGTTCGCGATCCGCCTGTTCACGGGCGAGGCAAAACTGAAGGTCGTGGCGTAGAGCCCCTTCATGCCGAGGGCGCCCAGGCCATCCGGGCGGATCGTAAAGCCCACACGCCAGGGGGCGTTGCGACCGAGCATCGCCCGAAAGAGGGCCGCAAACGGCAGGGGCTCTTCGGGCTGCAGGTGCATGAGAAGCGGCAGGTGCAGCGTGCGTCCCACCCGGCACACGGCGCGCGTAAGGATGCGGCCCTCGAGGGGCAGGATCTGGGCGCGTACGTTGGGTGGCAGGAGGGCGCTGTAGTCGCGCGGCCCTTCCGTGGGGTCACGCGCGCGCAAGACCTTGCCGCCGGGCCCGCGGGGCGCCCATTCGGGGCTCGTGCGCTCGGGGGCCGCGATCCTGCGCGCCGATCGCAGGAAGGCATCGGCGTCGACGGTCTCGGCGGCAAGGCCCGCCGTGCGCAGGGCGTCCATCAGGGCGGTGAGGAAGCCCTTGTGGGTGCGGGAAAGATCCCCTACGGTGCCGGCAAGCGAGGGGCCCTGGCGCCCTTTGAGCGCAGCGACGGCGCGCTTGTTGCGCTCGGCGCGGCCCTTGGCGCGCACGGAGCGCACCAGCGCCTCCGGGTGCGTCCACAGGATGAACCAGACGTCCTCGACCGCCATGAGGCCCCCGATCTTCGCCTTCCAGTCATCCATGAGCTCGGCAATGTCCAGGCCGTGACGGCGCATGGTGGTGACCGAGGGTGCGAAAAAGCGGTCCAGATAGGCCCGTACGCCGTGGGGATCGTAATGGAACACGACCTGAGATCG
>JAKAXK010000024.1 GCA_021827145.1 Pseudomonadota bacterium | reverse complement strand
CAATCGCTTGTACTGGAATAGCGTACGCGGCCTTCTGTGAGGAGCGATCACCATGTCGACCGATAAGATGAACGCCGTGGGCGCCGCCGAGGTCTTGAGCGAGGCGGCTTTCGAAACCCTGACCGACGAGATGATCGGGCGCTTGGCCCAAGCGGCAAGCCAGGGGCTGGACCTGCTCGACGATGTGCAGCGCCACAAGCTCGCGGATATGCTCCCAGTCTTGGGCCAACTGGCGGCCTCGGGGGATTTGGCGCGTCTTGCGCATCTCGCGCGCCTCCTGGGTGCCGCGGAAGATGCCCTGACCGACGATCTCGTGACCCGCCTCGCGAGCCTGGCTAGCCGGAGCATGACGCTCTTGGATCGTCTAGGGCAATTGGATGAGGGCCATTATGCTCGCCTGTGGGGGCTCATCGAGGGGCGCCTCACCCCGGCACTTCTCGAACGGGCTTTGCGGGTGCTCCCAGTCGCGCTGGATCTCCTCGAGCACGCGTCGGAGGGTGGGGCGCTCACGAATTTCGTCGACGCCGCCACCAGGCTTCCTCAAGATCTCGCCTCGGCACCTCGGCCCGCGGGTGGTATCGCCGGGCTTTGGACGCTTATGAAGGATGCCGAGAATCAGCGGGTCTTCCAGGCCTTGTTGCTGTATGCGCGCCGCGCCCTCAAGACCGGGGACATGTCTTGAGGCTCGTTGGATAGACGACGAAGCGGCCATACATCCGGAAGGCCAGGGCATGGCCTGGGACCGGGCAGATGTAATAGTAGGTCCCGGGCCGTTCAGCGATGAAGCGGACCGTCTTTTCCGCATAGCGCGCTGTCTGCGGGCGCGCGCTCGATCGCGGTGGCAGGGCCGGAATATCAGCCAGGACGTGAGGCAGTTGTCGTCCGAATCGTACGGGATAAGGGGGCTTGGCTGATGTGATAACGAGGCCGTGGGCCATTCCGGGACCGTAGTCCATGTTCATGACCTTGAGCGTTACGTGTGTGCCCTGCGACACGCAGAGGGTCGGGTTGGTGAGACCTCCGGCCTCGAAGCTCATGTCCGGATGGCGCGGCGCACGGGCGATAAGGGCGATAACGACCTGTTTGCCTCGAAACACGAGCGTGCGCCGCCCCTGCGGGACGCCCGCGACCTCGGAGTGACGCAACAGGGCCCGTCCTCGCATCCAGGAGAGCCGCGAATCCGCCGCGGGCGCAAGGCCGCTGGCCGTCACGCGGGTCGCGGTGTTTATGGCGGCGTAGGCCTCCGTCGCAAAACAGGCCAGCAGGGCCAGCAGGGCTTGTGGGTGCGAACGCAGGTTCATGGAGGGCGCGAAGAATGATGAAGACGTATCATAGAAATCCTTGCGGAACCGGTCAATACGAGGTCAGGTCGTAGCTGGCCAAGATCTGTTGCGGGCGCCCGTCGAGATCAAGGGCGAGGCGCCGTAGGGTGGCCTCGGGCGGTAGCGGCAAGACAGGGCCTTGCACCAGCGTATCGGTATCCTGCTCGCCCGCCAGCAGTCGGCAGGCCGTGGTGAGGTAGAGCCGGTGGACGATCTTGTCCGCGAGGAGTCCGCGGAAGAGACGAGGTCCTCCCACCATATAGACGCGACGCAATCCGCGCGCCGCGAGCGCCGCAATCAAGTCTTTGCCCGTCACTTGTGTGCCCGAGTCCAGACTGACCGTTTCTATGCCCGCTTTGTGCGCCGCGCGCCTCTTGGCCGCGTCCAGGTGTGGGCCGATGGTCAGGATCGCGCCCGGGTGGGCCTTCTTGAGCGCGTCCGCCGGGAACGCGAATCGCGAGGTGACGACGATACACACCGGATGTTCACTCAAGCCTCGCGATCGTCGATAGCGTCTGAGATCAGGATAGCGATCATGGGCGATGGCGATCATATCCGTCTGTTCCCCAGTGGCAAGCGCCTCGGCATGGCGGCCGGTTGTCAAAACCGCATCGGCCTGCACGAGCAATTCGGTGTAGAGGCGCCAATCACGATTATTCGCGATCGCCTCCGGGACCCCTTTGCGGCCGTTCGCGTTCCGTAGGGCGATACGGCCATCGAGGCTCGCGAGGAAGTTGGCGTACAAAAAGGGATGTCCGCCTTTCGCAGGCAGATCATCCAGATAAAGTCCGGCGAGCGCGCGCTCTTCGCGATCACCGGGATAGAGAGTCAATACGCGCATGAGGGGGACGATACGCCAGGGCGCGCGTGTGAGCAGGCGCCTTAAGTCCGGGCCCGCAGGAGGTCCCCAAGATCGGGATCCGAGAGGGGGCGCCCGATCAGATAGCCTTGCACGAGATCGCAGTTCTGGCTGCGAAGAAACCTCCACTGATCCTGGGTCTCGACCCCTTCGGCCACCACATCGAGCCCCAGTTCATGGCCGAGCGTTATGATGGCCGCTGTAATTGCGCCCCCATCACCGGGCCGCGCGAGATCGGCGACGAACGATTGGTCGATCTTCAATGCATTTAAGGGAAAGCGCTTGAGGTAGCTCAGTGAGGAGTACCCAGTCCCGAAGTCATCGACCGCAAGCCGGATTCCCATGTCGCTCAGGGCCTCGAGCATATCGACCGCGCCCTGGGCGTTTTCCATGAGCACCGACTCCGTGAGCTCGAGCTCGAGGACGCCGTTGTCCTGTGGCTGACGACCCAGAATATCGGAAAGAACAGCGAGCAGTGTGCGATCACGAAATTGGCGGCCGGATATGTTGACCGAGATGCGGATGTCGGACAATCCCTCCTCGCGCCACGCCTCCATCTGGGCCAGGGCCGTCTCGAGCACCCATTCCCCCACCGGCACAATGAGGCCAGTCTCTTCAAGCAGCGGTATGAAGCCCGCGGGACTCACCAGGGCCCCGTCGGGTTGCTGCCACCGCACCAAGGCCTCCATGCCGACGATACGTCCGTTCACCATATCCTGCTGCGGCTGGTAGAACAGTCGCAGCTCGTCGCGTTCCAAGGCGCGTCTAAGTCGGCCCTCCATGGTTAATCGCTCGAGCGCCTTGGCGTTCATGTCAGACGTGTAGAATTCGTGGGCGTTACCGCCGTGTAACTTCGCGCGGTCCAGGGCGCTGCCGGCGTTTTTGAGGAGTGTTTGGGTGTCGGAGCCGTCCGCAGGAGAGAGACTCACGCCCACACTGACGGTGAGGAAAAACTCGTGCGCGTTGATGGAAAAAGGCTCAGCCGCGAGTGCCGCCAAGTGAGCCGCGAACACGCTTGCGTCCTGTGGCGATTCCATGGGCGCAAGCAAAACCGCAAATTCGTCGCCCCCAAGCCTCGCCACGAACGCTCGCCTGTCCAAAGTGGCGCGCAGCCGATCGCCGAACTCCTGGACGATACGGTCTCCCATGAGTGGTCCGAAGGTATCATTCACGCGCTGAAATCGATCCAGATCGAACAGGAGCACGGCCAGTGATGAGCCGTTGATACGGGATTGATCGATAGCCTCGTCAATGCGTTCCGAAAAGAGCGTTCGCGTGGGGAGATTCGTGAGCGGGTCGTGATGTGCGAGGTAGTTGATGCGTTCCTCGGTTGCCAGATGCTCGGTCATATCCTTGCCTGTCGACACAAAGTATGTGATCGCGCCGCTTTCGCCGCGCAACGGAGTGATAGTGGTCTGCTCGTAATAGAGCGCACCATCCTTGCGACGGTTGACGAACATATCGCGATAGACGCAGCCCGTGCGTATCGTGCGCCAGAGCTTGTCGTAGAACTCCCGCGAGTGGTGCCCGGACTGCAGAAGATGTGGTGTACGACCTATGGCCTCCTCGCGCCTATAGCCCGTTATGGTCTCGAAGGCTTTGTTTACATAACAAATCAGGCCGCGCGTGTCCGTGATGAAGACCGAGTCTCCGGATTGCTCGATCGCGATCATAAAACGGCGCAGTTCCTGCTCCGTGCGCTGCCGTTCGGCAATCTCCGCTGACAGCTCCGCCGCTCGGCGCGAATGCAGGAAGTGCAGTCGCTGCAGATGCGTACGTGATCGCTCCCGTTCGGTGGCGCTCGTGATGCTGCGACCGGCGGCGATCAGGGCGGTGCGGACCGGCGGTAAGAGCGCATCCTGGCTTACTGCGAGGTCCACGAAGCCTATGGGGTGGTGGCGGTCAAATAAAGGCAGGGCCGCGCGTTGCTGGTTCGCAGTAAGCGGGAGTGGTTCGCGAGTGCGACTTCTGTGAACCCGCCCGGTATGGGATGCGTCCTCGACGCTTGGGGATCCCTCGCGACGCGGCGCCGTGCGGTGTTCTTTGTAGAGAACGACGCGCGCAGCGTGAACTCCGGGGAAGTTCAGCAGGGCGAGCTTGGCGCGGGCCGCCACGCATTCCGGCCCCTCAGCACCCAGGATATCCGCCATGAGGGCCGGAAGGGCCTTCAGGGCTTGTTGTGCCCGACGTCGCGCCTGCATGGAGGGCGGTCCTGGGTGCCGTCTCCGCGCCGGTGCACGGCAATGCGCGCGCGTCATGATGAAAAGGGCGGCCTCCCGGCGTATGCCGTTTGGCGCGATGCTTTTACGGATGACGCGGGTCCGCGGCCCCCTCAAAAAGGGGACAAGTTTGTGGCCGCAGTCGCACGGATCCAGAAGCACGACGATATGGGACGATTCATCTGTTCGCCTGATCATGAAGCGCAAGTATAAGGGCAGCCCTTCCCGGAAAAATCGGCCTTACAGGCCAGAGTCGCACGGACGAGGTGGCCGGGATTTGCGGATGGCCCTTTGCGGCCTTGGGCGTATCGGTCGAATATCACGCTAGAACGGACAGAAATCATGGGATAATCGCCCCCTCCTTGACCGACATCAAAAGTGCCAAAGGAAGGTGTGTGACGTACCACGGACTGGAAGGAGGCGACGATGAACGTTGCAGCGGCTGGAGCTGTCTTTGCCGTTCATGGAGTGGAGGGCCGGGGTAAGGCGGTGTTCCGGAAAAGTCTCAAGCGAGCGCAGGTTGTCATGTTCTTCGCCAACTTGGAGCCCTGCTTGATCGGCATGGAGGCCTGTGGCAGCGCCCATTACTGGGCTCGCAAGCTCACGGTGTTGGGACACTCTGTGAAGCTCATGGCTCCGCAGTTCGTCAAGCCCTATGTCAAGACGAACAAGAATGATGCCGCCAACGCTGAAGCGATCCGTGAGGCGGTGTCTCGCCCCAATATGCGCTTTGTGCCCATAAAAACTATCGAGGGTCAGGCGGTCCTGGCCTTCCATCGCCGCCGTCAAGGATTCGCCAAGGCCCGCACCGCGCAGGCCAATCAGATCCGCGGATTGTTGTCAGAGTTTGGACTCGTGATCCCGCAGGGCATCGCGTCTATCGCCAAACGCATCCCGCGGATCCTCAAAGATGCCGAGAGCGGCCTACCCGACACCCTGCGCGCGCTGGTTGCCCGGTTGGCCACCTATCTGAAGGAACTCGACTGCCAGGTGGACGAACTTGAGGCTCAGATTCAGGCTTGGCACCGGCAGAACGCCCAGAGCCAAAGGCTCGCAGACATGCCGAGCATCGGGCCGATCACGGCCACGGTCGTCGGTTGGTGACGCGCAGACCTTTGCCAATGGCCGGCAGCTCGTCGCTTGGGCGGGGCTCGTGTCCCGACAGCATTCGAGTGGCGGCAAACTCACGCTTCTTGGTATCAGTGAGCGCGGGGACGTGTACCTTCGGACACGCCTCATTCACGGGGCGCGAGCCGTGATTCGCGTATCCGCCGGGAGGCTCACGCAAGAGACATGGCTAAAGCGCCTTCTTGATCGCCGGCCCAAAAACGTGGTGGTAGTGGCGCTCGCCAATAAGAACGCGCGCAGGGTGTGGGCACTTTTGGCTCGTGGATGGAACTATCGTCCGGGCGAGGCCTTCGCCCCTTGCGGCCTCGGTGCGCCTTAAGAGGCCCAGCAGGGCATGAAATGGGTGGTGTGATGAGCAGAGGGTTATAGGAGGCAAGCTCCCACGATTGCACAGGCAATCATGGCGTGATGGCAATGAGGTCGGACCGTGAACGGCGAATCCGACTGGGGTCCGTGGCACCGTGAGTGCGAAGAAGTGATGAGGCGCCGTTTCGCATATTCCATCAGGGACGGAGACACAGATCCCATCAAAAGTCTGGATCGATGGCTGCAATCAATTCTCTTTGACGTCAAGGATTGAATGCTTGGCAAACAGGGGTCCGCCTCTATAGGCTCGCGAGGCGTCAGCGCCCTTGATGACGGGGTGACGTTGAGCGGCTGTCGCTGGAAATCGAAACGTTTGCACACTCAGCGTATCGAGCGTGTCCCCCTGTGCCAGCATGGACGTTGTATGGTTTCTCGGAAACGTCCATTTTCAAGAAGCGGCAAAAAAAGAGAGTCCCATGGTCACTTATGTGCTGGAACGAAGAGAGGGATGTTTGTCGTGGGCTTATGGGCCCCAGTGGGGTATCTTTAGCCAAGCTCACTCGCGATATCGGCACAGGAGAGAGTACGCTTAATCTCGTCGAACCCGTGAGGGCCGTACGCACGCTCGCCAGCTCTTGGGCACAGAGCCCTGCTCGCTGTGAGGGTTTTCCGCGTGCTTCCATCTTTTCTGTTTCTGCTGGAGCCAACAGCGCCGCGGTGCGGGGCCTTGGGGAGAGAGCTGGGGGGGTATCGCAAAAGTCCGCCGTAGGGGTACTATCGGCCGTAGGTTTTGACATTAGTCAAACAAGCGGGGGTGCGGATGGGGATCCGCGAGAAGGCCATGCGGGCCCGCGGGAATGCGGGCATATGGTAGCCGCGGGCAGTGAGTCCGAATCCGGGGCTTGAGTGATGGCATTGAAGCGGCGCAAGCGGTCGATCATTCTTGTGGCGGCCTTGCTGGTTGTGGGCGCGGGCTTGATCGCGGGACTCGCGGTCTTTTCTGTCATGCGCACAAACGCCGATATGAACCTTCGCCGTGACCTCGTTTCGCAGCTTACCCTGCGCGTCCAGTGGGCGGCGCGGGACCTCCACAATGCCCGCCTGCGGGTGCGCGTGGTGGCAAGCCGCCCTTTCCTCGCCAGCCTGCTCGCCACGACCGGCAAGCCCCGGGTGGCCGCGCGCAAGGTCGCCACGCGGGGGTTGCGCTCCTTCCTTGCCTTCAGGCTTTTGGGGGTCGCGCTTTACACCAACGCAGGCAAGGTCTTTGCCATCGCGGGCCATTTCATGCGACATCCCGCCTTAGGGCTTCCGGTCAGTGGGGCGCACGGGACTACCCTCTTGTGGAGCGGGGCGCACGGTTTCGTGCTGCGCACGGCCTTGCCTGTCTATCGAGGGCATGCGGTTGTCGGCTGGGCGGTGGGCGATGTACCCCTGCCCATGCTGAATGAGGCGCTGTTCAAAGCCCGGGCCTTGCCGCGTGGCGCCAACGTAGCCCTATGCGGGCAAAATGCCGCTTCCATGCATTGCTTCCCGGACACGCTATCTCCCCACCGCGTGTGGCACAGTCTCGCGCGGACCTACGGGGGCAAGCCCTTGCCCATGGCCATGGCCTTGGCGGGCCAGACCGGTTTCGTCGTGACACGCAATTATCTCGGCTCAAAGGTGGCGGCGGCCTTTCGTCCCGTGGGCGACACCGGGCTTGGAATGGTGCTCACCGTGGATACGGCGACACTCTACGCCCCCGTGTACCGCCAATTCGCGGTGGTCCTGCCCTTAGTGATCGCCTTGCTGGCGGGGGCACTTTTGATCCTCCGCTGGCGCCTGACACCGCTTGTGGAGGCGCTCGTGGCTTCAGAGCGCGCGGCGCGGGAGGCCCATGCGCAGCTGAAGGATACCGAAAGCTATATGCAGGCGATCTTGAGCGGTGTCGACGAAGGTCTCGCGACGATCTCTGAGTTTGGCATCGTCGAGACATTCAATCCGGCCATGACGCGCCTCTTCGGTTATGCGCCCGAGGAGGTGATCGGTCACAATGTGAGCATGCTCATGCCGGAGCCACATCGTAGCCACCATGACGACTATTTGCGGCACTATCGGGAGACCGGCGAGGCGCGCGTGATCGGTATCGGGCGACAGCTCATGGGGCGGCGCCGGGACGGGACGGAGATCGCGATCGACCTGCGCGTCTCCGAATTTCGCTTGGGTGGCGCGCGCCGTTTCATAGGTACCGTGCGCGACGCCACCGGGCGCCGGGAGGTGGAACGGCGGCTGGAGCATGTTGCCACTCATGACGCCTTGACGGATCTCCCAAGCCGCGCCCTGATCCAGGTTCGTGCCGACCAGCTCATACGCCGCGCCGAACGCAGCGGCCAGTTGTTCGCGATCCTGTTCATTGATCTCGACGGCTTCAAGGGCGTTAATGATTCGTTGGGCCACGATGTCGGCGACCGCCTCTTGCGGCAGGTGGCTGCGCGTCTCCGGGAGACCCTGCGGGTCGAGGACACAGTGGGGCGGCTCGGGGGCGACGAATTCGTGGTGTTGACCCCCGCGCTTGTGACACCCATGGATGCGGCCCTCGTCGCCGACAAACTTGTGTGCGCGCTGTCGGAGCCCTATCCCGTGGACGGACATATGCTTTACACCACCGCCAGCATCGGCGTCGCGCTTTACCCGCAAGACGGGCGCGATGTCGACGCCCTTTTGAAGAATAGCGATGCGGCGATGTATCAGGCTAAGCGCTCGGGGGGTCGCCAATATCACTGTTTCGGGGACGTCCTGGACGCCACCGCTATCCACCACGTGCATATCGCCGCAGACCTCCATAGGGCCTTGAGCGCCGGCGAACTCGTGCTCTACTACCAGCCTGTGCGTCAATGTGGCGACGAGGCCGTCGTTGCAATGGAGACCGCCCTCAAGTGGCATCACGCCGATCAGGGTGTTTTAGATGCCGAAGACTTCCTGCCGATCGCCAACGAGGCAGGGCTTTCCGTATCGCTTGCTGAGTGGACGTTGCGCCAGGTTGGCCGCGAGCTCTCGCGTTGGCGAGATCGCGATCTAAGACGGCCGCCGGTCCTGATCCGCTTGGGCGCTGAGCTGTTTCGTGATGCGCGCCTTCGTGAGTCTTTCCGCGCAATCATGATCGATCTTAGTATGATGCCCAGTGCCGTGAGCGTGGCAATCAGCGAAGACGATTTCATGGACGACCCCCAGACGGGCCTCGAGGCGCTCGATGCATGGCGCCGTCAAGGCCTGGAAGTCGTGCTCTGCGAGTACGGGGGCGGCTATTCGAGCCTCCCTTACTTGGAGCGTTTCGCGCCACGCTTCGTCCGGCTGGACCCCTCGTTCACCCTCGATAGCGCGACGGACCGTGAAAGCATGGAGACGCTGGCGGCGGTCACGGCCACCTTGCATGCGCTCGGCGCCCTGGTAACGGCCGTCCAGGTTGGGACGATCGAGCAGCGCGAGGCCATGCGATGCGCGGGATGCGACCGCTATGCGGGCAGCCTGGCGGGCCCATTCGTGCGCGCGGACGGCTGCGAGACTTGCCTAGCCCGATAGCGTCCGCCCTGCGGGGCGGACGGCCGCTCCCGCGGGTCGATTTCCGATTGACCGCAGGCTGCGCGCCCCTTTGTCGTTGGCGTCATCGACCATCCCGCGCCCTAGACGCTACCATTGTCAGGGGCGCATCTCATCATGACGCTCCCGCGGATGATTTTCAGGGGCGGAGGACCATTGTATCGCTAGGCGGGTTGATCCGAGGGCGCCGTCTCGCCCAGCCGCTCCTTGCGTCGCGCCAAACGTCTCTCTTTTGCATCCGCTCGCTCGGGTATGGTGTTTTCGCCGAAAAGGGCCTGCTTGAGAAAGCGAAACGCAAAACGCATGAGCGCGACGTCGTCTTGCTGAAGCCGCTCGCGTTCTTCAGGGGCGACCTCGTAGACCTCGTCGAAGGAGAGCGTGTTCATGAATTCCCGGAAGCCGTCCAGATCGTAGCTCGCGAGAAAAAAGAGTTGCAGGCTGCGGTCGGACGGCTTGCCGATCGTCGGTCCACACGAGCGCTTCTTCAAGACGACCTGGCGCCATTCGCGGTTCAGTTCGTCGTAGGTGTCGACACCTTGGTTTTGGCGATAGCTGCGGACGGTCTGGACCTGGGGCTCCTTATGCCCAAGACAGTGGTCCTCTTTGACGACGAAATAGGAATCCTCGTCGACCGAAGAATCCTTCTTGCGCATCGACATAAGTCCGAGCGCGTAATACCGGCAGGCGGTCGGCCGATCCTCGTAGACACCACAGCCCTCCTCGGTCAGGAAGGGACACTGCGTCGACTCGTCTTTGGTGCGCAATTTGAGGCCCGGCACCCCATGGCCATCCATTTCGAAGGGTACGGTATGACCAAACAGGAATTCGCGGGCACTTACGCCAAGCCGGGTCTTCAGGCGCAGGATGTCGTAGGGTGTGAGCTGGATATCGATACTTTGGCAGCATTTATTGAAGCAAGCGATGTCTTTGTGGCAGGCGAACTGGAAGTTGTCATCCAGGTCGAGCTTGACAGGCGTGATCGGGCTTAGTGGGGTCGTGTCGGAGGAGTCTTGGTTCATGGGTTCCTCGTCGGAGTCCGAGATACAGCGAAAAAAAAGGGGGTCTCGTGAGACCCCCTCATTCTACCTCGTTTAAGGCCGCGAGTAATGCGCTTAGGGCGCGGTCGGCTTGGCCACGAGATCGACATGGGGACGCTTGAACACGTTCCACTTCTTGGTCTTGCGGTCATAGGTCGAGTTCACGAAGCACTTCCAGTTGACTTCGTCGACTATGTTGAAGTCCATCCGGTAGTAGAAGCCCGGATAACGCGATTCCTCGCGGAACTGGATGTGCTTCATGTGCGCTTCGGCCGCGAGCACGCGGTGGTAGTTCTCCCACGCGCGGAGCAGTTCGTGCAGGTCCTTGGCGCGCATTTTCAGCGCATCTTCCTTCAGCATCTCAAGCTTTTCTTCCGCCACGGCGAGCATCTTGGCGTTGGTCTGATACCAGGTCGCAACGCCTGCCACATACTCGTCCATGATCTTCTGCAGGCGGAACTGCAGCATCCTGGGCGTGATGTAGTGGGGGTTAATATCGATGGCCGTTGTGTAGTCCTTGTGCTCGAGGAAGGTCCGCACCGGCCGATAGATCTCTTCGACCAGATCTGTGACCGGCGTGTCGAGCTCCGGCACCCAGTCCTTGTTGTCGAGCGCGAACTTCACCATACCCTTGGCGGCGATGCGGCCTTCGGCATGGGACCCCGAGGAAAACTTGTGGCCCGAGGCGCCGACGCCATCACCGGCGGTGAAGAGCCCCTTGACCGTGGTCATGGAGCGGTAGCCCCAATGCCAGTCATCGGGGGCGCCCAGATCCTCGGGCCCCGAGACCCAGATCCCTGAGCAGCCGGAATGCGAGCCGAGTAGATAGGGTTCGGTCGGCATGAGCTCGGAGGGTTTCTTCTCGGGCTCGATGTTCTCACCGGCCCATACCCCCGCCTGGCCTATGCACATGTCGAGGAAGTCTTCCCAGGCCTCTGCCTCGAGGTGCTTGATCTCTTTGGGCGTCATGGTCTCGGCCAGCTTGGCAAGCGCAGTCGGTGTGTCCATATAGATCGGGCCGCGACCTTCCTTCATCTCATGAAGCATGAGATGGTTGCGCAGGCAGCTCGCCGGCACATGGGCCAAGCCATAAGGAGGATACTGCTTCAGCATCTCCTTGTTACGCTCCATGTAGACCTCGCCGAAGGCGTTGACGGCCTTGGCCTTGAACAGCAGGAACCAGGCGCCCACCGGTCCGTAGCCGTCCTTGAAGCGGGCGGGCACGAAACGGTTTTCCATCATGGTGAGCTCGGCGCCGGCCTCGGCGGCCATCGCATAAGTCGAGCCCGCGTTCCACACCGGGTACCACGCGCGACCCGTGCCTTCACCCACGGAGCGCGGACGGAAGATGTTGACCGCGCCGCCGGCCACCAGCAGACAGGCCTTGAACTTGTAGACATAGACCTTGTGGTCGCGGACGCTGAAACCCACCGCGCCAGCCACCCGCTTGGGATCGTTCTTGTCGTTCACGAGCTTGACGATAAAGACGCGCTCTTGGATGTTGTCCATCCCGAGGGCCTTCTTGGCAGCTTCGGCGACAATCACCTTGTAGGATTCGCCGTTGATCATGATTTGCCACTTACCGGAGCGTACGGGCTTGCCGCCGTCCTTCAGCGGCTTGTCTTCATCGCCCGGCTGCTTCCAGATCGGCAGGCCCCACTCCTCGAACAGATGAACCGAGTCGTCGACATGGCGGCCGACGTCATACGCCAAGTCGTCGCGGGTGATACCCATGAGGTCGTTTGCCACCATGCGCGCGTAATCCGCCGGATCCTGGCCGCCCATATAGGTATTGATGGCGGACAGGCCCTGGGCCACGGCGCCGGAACGGTCCATGGCGGCCTTGTCGACCAGCTTTATCTTGAGTCCGGTGCCTTCGGTCCAGCGCATGATCTCGTAGGCCGCGCCACAGGCCGCCATACCGCCGCCGATGAGAAGAATATCGACAGTCTCCTCAACAACCTGGGGATTACCAAACGTAGCTTCTGTTGACATGTTCCACCCTAATCGAGAGACCCCGGCCCGGGATCACGGCCCGTGTTGCCGGGTGTCGTTTCAAAAATCGCGTCGTCTTATTTGACGCGGATCAGCTGACTGCGGTCGCACGGGTACGGCTTTTCCTCGGTGAAGAGCGCCATCTCTGTAAGCTTGGAAAGGTCCGTCTTGGGCTTGTTGCCGTAGGGGTTGATCGAGCCTTCCGGCGTGGTGCGGATCGGGAATTTGAAGCGCTTCATATTGCCGTTGCGGAACTTGATCGTCCACATGATCGAATCCGTCCCGCGCAAGGGCTGAACGGAGCCGCCCATGGGAACGACGTCTGCGTAGGCGCGTGCCTCGATCGCGTTCTGCGGGCAGATCTTCACGCACGAGTAGCATTCCCAGCACTGCTCGGGTTCCTGGTTGAAGGCCTTCATGGCATGGCCCGTCTTGGAGCCATCCTTATCGAGCAACATGAGGTCGTGAGGGCAGATATACATGCACGCGGTCTTGTCTTGACCCTTGCAGCCATCACATTTATCAGTGCGAACAAACGTTGGCATGGTTCACTCCGCTTTTTAAAAAAAGAAAGACGCGTTCAAAGAAGGGGCCAAGCCCAGCCTTATTTCGCCGAATGGCCGCTCAGTTTGACCTCGACCTTTTCGTCGTCTTTTAGGTTGGCGTAATACTCCCGCAGGATGGCCAGGACCTCGGGCCGACTGAATTCGGCCGGGACATCCTGTCCTTCCGACAAGGCTTTACGCAGTTTCGTGCCTGACAGGAGCAGGCGATCTTTCGCGTCGTGCGGGCAGGTCCGGGTCGAGGCCATGCTGCCGCACTTGTAGCACCAGAAGGTCCAGTCGATCTTCAGTGGCTTGGTTTCGAGCGCATCCGCCGGGATTTCGTCGAAGATCTTGTGGGCGTCAAAGGGTCCGTAGTAGTCGCCGACGCCGGCATGGTCACGTCCGACTATGAGATGGGAGCAGCCGTAGTTTTGGCGAAACAGGGCATGCAGCAACGCCTCGCGGGGTCCGGCGTAGCGCATGTCGAGGGGATAGCCGGACTGGATGACCGTGTCCTTGACAAATGCGACTTCGATAAGCTTTGCGATAGCTTTTGATCGCACCTCGGCCGGTATGTCGCCCGGCTTCAGCTTCCCGAGAAGGGAGTGGATCATGACCCCGTCGCAAATTTCGACAGCGATCTTGGCGAGGTATTCGTGGGAGCGATGCATGGGGTTGCGGGTCTGGAAGGCGGCGACGGTGGACCAGCCTTTGCTCTCAAAGAGCGCGCGGGTCTCAGCCGGCGTCATATACGTTCCCGCGTATGTCGCTGGGAAGCCCCCTTGTGACAGCACCTTGATCGGGCCCGCGATGTTCACGGCCCCCTGTTCCATGACCATTTTGACACCGGGGTGCGCGAGATCGGTCGTCTTGAATACACTCTGGCACTCGTGGGCCTTGTCGATGGTGTATTTCTCGGTCACCGTCATGGTGGCCATGATCTCGCGAGTCTCGCTGTCTAGCAGCGCTACCTCGGATCCAACCTTCAGTTTCGCGGCGGTGGCTTCGTCTGTCGATAAGGTGATCGGGATCGGCCAGAACACGCCGGTCGAGAGGCGCATGTCGTCACAGACGCCGCGCCAGTCCGCCTGACCCATAAACCCGTCCAAGGGTGTGAATCCGCCGATTCCGAGCATGATCACGTCCCCGGTCTCGCGCGATGTCATGGGAACGGCCAGCAGGCCTTTGGCCCGTTCTTTTTCGGCTGCTGCCGCCGCTCCCGTAAGGAGGAGAGGTTTCAGTGCCGCACCGCCGTGGGGTCTCACCAATCTCGACATGAACGATTTTCCTCGGGTTATAGGACGGATGCTGGGCGCGCCCAGCTGGCGAGACTCTATAACCTTACGCTTTGTAAAACTAATTAGGATTTACGCCAAACCGATAAAGCCCCTTTATAAAAGCAAAAACTAAATGACTAATGTCAATAATTTAGTGCGTGCGCGCCGCGTTGCTATGTGATGCCTGGGGAATCTTGGCAAGGCAGGCCCGACCAGCGTCTCTTATGGGCTCGCTTCTTTTCTTTTTTAGAAGGCTCGATCGCCGGGAAGGTTCAATCGCGACGCGCGGTGTTGCCCGTCGCCACCCCGCAGGTCATCAGCGTGCGCGCCCGCAAGGGGTGTTTGTGCCGCCGACATTGTCATGGAAATACTAACGAACTCAAGGACTTCTATGGCGGTTTAGGGGAGTGCGCGCGGCCCGTGGACCGCGCCACGCAGTTTATCGATGTTGGCTCTGACGAGATGCAGGGCCTGAGCGCGCCAGAGGGCGAGAGTACGGTCGCGCGGGACACGGGTCGCGCGCAGCGCATCGAGTGTGGCCCGCCAGCGTTGCAGGCGTCGTTGGGCCGTATGCCGTGCAAGGGGGGGCGGCTGGCGGGCGGCCCGAATAGGTGTGGGCGGGTGCGTCCGGCGCGTCTGCGCTAAGGGCTGGAGGATCGTCCAGCCGCCACGACAATCCGGCCCAGGCCGGTCGGCGTAGGACCAGTGTCCATCGGCGGAGCGGCACTTAAAGACGGCGGCGGCTGCGGAGGGCAGCTGCGCATATCCCACGAACAGGAAAAGGGTAAGCACAGAGGCGGCGCGGGAGAGGCACGACATACGTTACAATAGAGACGCGCATATCCGAGAAGTCAATGGTTTCACATCCTCTCCTGTTGTTGGGCGTGGCCTTTGTGGCCAATGGCTTCGCCGCCATCGCCGGGGGCGGCGTGGGTCTCATCCAGCTGCCCTTGCTGCTGTTTCTGGGCCTCCCCTATCCCCAGGCCCTGGCCACCCATAAGGTCGCGAGCGTGGCCTTGGGCGTGGGGGCCGGGGCGCGTTATTGGCGCAGCGGTGTCCTGGACCGGCGCTTCGTCCTTCTGATCCTGGCTGCCGGTCTCCCCGGCGTGTTTCTCGGGGCCCTGGGGGTCCTGGCCATCCCCGGTGCCGTCATACGGGTGGTGCTGGGCCTGCTGACGGCGGGGCTTGGCCTCTATTCCTTGCGGCGCCATGAGCTCGGGCAGGTCACGGTGGCGCGCCATCGTGACAGGCATGGCCTGGTTCTTGGGGGGCTCGGTCTCTTCGTCATCGGCCTTTTGAACGGTTCGGTGACCTCGGGGACCGGGCTTTTCTGTACCCTGTGGCTGGTGCGGTGGTTCGGGTTCGACTACAAGTCGGCGGTGGCTTACACCCTGGCCCTGGTGGGTCTAGCGTGGAACGCGAGCGGCGCTCTGACCTTGGGTTCCTTGGGCGAAATCCGTTGGTCGTGGTTGCCATGGTTACTCGCGGGGGCCTTGAGTGGGAGTTATGCCGGCGCGCACATCGCGGTCGGATCCTCCAATCGCTGGATCAAGCGCGCCTTCGAAATCCTGACGATCGGGGTTGGTATTCGTTTGCTGATCTAGATGGCTACCCAGGGCTGGCACCCGCCCGTCATGATCACGTGGAACCCTCGGACCCATTCGTGACGCCATAGCGGGTGCGGTAGTCGGCGATCGCCGGACGGTGTCGGGCGAGGGTATCGTGCCGATCGAGGTAGGCGAGCAGTCCCGAGAGTCGCCCAAGGCTTATCACTGGGATCTGGTAGCGTGCTATCACTTCGGAGGTCGCCGAGCGCTCGGAGGCGCCGCGCTCCTCGCGATCGAGGGCGATGACGACACCCGCAAAGGTCGCCCCGGCCTCGGCGATGATGCGCGCGGATTCGCCGACCGAGGTCCCGGCGGATATGACGTCGTCTATGACGAGGACCCGGCCGCGCAGGGGCGCGCCCACCGTGATACCCCCTTCGCCATGGTCCTTGGCCTCCTTACGATTAAAGCTGTAGGGGACGTCATGGCCGTAGTCGAGGGCAAGCCCCGTGGCGAGCGCTACCGCGAGCGGTATGCCCTTGTAGGCGGGCCCGAATACCATGTCGAAGCCTAGACCCGCGGTCTCGACGGCGTGCGCGTACAGGCGCCCCAGTTCCATCATGGCGCGCCCGGAGGCGAAGGCCGCGGCGTTGAAGAAATAGGGGCTCTGGCGACCCGATTTTAGTGTGAAATTCCCAAAGCGCAGCGCGCCGCAGGAGACTGCGAGATCGAAAAACGCGTCTTGGGTGTCGCTCAAGAGTGAGGTCCTCCGATACCTGGATTGAAGGGGAGCATGCCCGCAAGTCGCCCGTCCCGCGGGTTGAAGGCGAGCATGACGCTCGAGTAGGTCCCGCGCAAGGGCACGAACACAGTGTTCGTTTGCCGCGGATGGTCCGCCCGAAAACGCGCCAGTATGCGAGCCGCGACCGGGTTTTTGTGCGCGATCGCCACCAGCGGGTAGCCCTGGGCCAGGGCTTGTTTGCGTATACGCGGGGTGTAGGGTCGGTAGCGCCAACCGCGCAGGAAAACCGGTGGCTCGCCCTGCAGCGTCCGTATCTCGACGCCGAGCATGGCCTTCTTGCTGTGCGGAAGCTTCACGTAGACGTAGGCCGGCCGATCCGGCAGGCGGCGCAGGAGCGCGCGGCCCTTGGGCCCTATGAGCGCGAGATGGGCCTGGTCCAGGGCATGAAAGGCGCCCTGCGAGTAGACGACCATCTGGATGCGGCGCGCGTAGAGGAGGTGGGTGCAGAAGCCGAATGCCGCGATTTGCGCGAGGACCACCAGTGCCAGATCTATGCGCAAGCGCTTCTTGCCGGAGCGGAATACGACCAGGGTGAGCAGTGGTCCCAGTGCGAGGCTTGCGCCGGCCAAGAGCGCGAAGGCCTGCCACCCGCCGTCGGCCGTGAGCAAGGGGTGCGGGTACCAAAGGGTCCGGACCACCGCGAAAACGGCACCCAGCGCCATGATTGTGATCACAAGGTGTAGGGATGTGGCCTTGATGCGTGACATGTCGATATCCTCGAAGGGGCGGCCCGGCCGCTACGCCAGGTCATAGTCGATTATGAGCGGCGCGTGATCGCTGAAGCGCTGTCCTTTGTAAACGCGGACATCGCGGGCCCGCGCGCCGAGGGCCGGTGTCGCGATCTGATAGTCAATGCGCCATCCGACGTTTTTGGCGTAGGCCTGTCCACGGTTGCTCCACCATGTATAGCAGGCCCCTTCATCGGAGGGGCGCAGATGACGGTGCACGTCGACGAAGTGGAGTTCCGTCAAGACCCGAGTGAGCCACGCGCGCTCTTCAGGCAAAAAGCCGCTATTCTTGCGATTGCCGCGCCAGTTCTTCAGGTCGATCTCTTGGTGCGCGATATTGAAGTCCCCGCAGAGCACGACTTCGCGACCGCTCTGGGCGAGGGTCGCCAGTCGCGGGAAGAAGTGGTCCATGAACGCGAATTTGGCCGCTTGGCGCTCGGGCCCGCTCGAGCCCGATGGCAGATACACGGATATGACCGACAAGGATCCGAAGATGAGTTCGAGGTAGCGCCCCTCCCCATCGATGTCGGGACGTCCGACCCCGACCACGACCTCGTCCGGGGCCTTTTTCGTATAGATGCCGACACCACTGTAGCCGCGTTTGTTGGCGCAATGGAAGTAGCCCGTATAGCCTGCGGGCGCGCGCATCTCCGGCGTCAGATCGGCCTCCTGGGCCTTCAGTTCCTGCAGGCACACGATATCGGCGTCCTGTTCCGAGAGCCAGGCCAGGAGGCCCTTGGCGTAGGCCGAGCGGATGCCGTTCAGATTGAGTGTCACGATCCGAAACATGGCGACTCGATATCCTTGCGATCGGCCGCGCGGCCTTTTGGTGTGGTTCTCAAACGGCAGGCCCCCCGGTGCGGGTGTTCATGGTGGTCAACATGCGTCCGGCCGCCGGCAGGAAGAGGTAGGCGGGGAAGGCCAGCAGGAAGGTCAGCAGGAAGTAGGGCGCGTAACCGAGGTCTTGCGCCCCGAAGCCGCTCCCAAAACCGGCCAGGCGCAGGCTGATGGCAAATAGCGAGGACAACAGGGCGTATTCCGTGGCCGCACGTTCCTTGCGCACGATGGCCATCAGAAAGGCCAGGAAGGCGGCTGTACCGAGCCCGGCCGCGAACGATTCGAGGGCGCTCACGGAGTAGAGCAGTATCTGGTGGTCTATGGGGATCGCCGCCGCCGTGTTCGCCCGCGGCAGTAGGTGCGCGCAGAGTGCGTAGCCGAGATTGGGGAGCACCTGGACGAGGCCGAGGGCCCATAGGGCCTTATAGATGCCGATGCGGTCCGTGATATAGCCGCCGATGAGGCCCCCGAGGATGGACAGGCCTATCCCGGCTATGACCGAGACCGTCCCGATCTGCGCGGCGCTGAAGCCGCGGTCGACCCAAAACGGCTTGATCATGAAGCCGATGGCGCTGTCGCCCAGCTTGTAGAGGACGATGAAGGCAAACACGGCGGCGATCCCGGGACGGCCCGTCATTTCCAGCAGGGCCCCGAAGAGCGGGCCGTCGGAGGATGGTGGGATTGCCGGATCGCGCCGCACGAGGCTGGTCACCCAGACCAGTACGGCGGCGCCGATGGCGTAGACGAAGAGATGGGGGATGCTACGCGACCAATGTAAGGTGTCGTTTATGAGCCACAGGGCGCCCAGGAGCAGGGCCATCACCAGGGCGAGCGCCTTGGGGCGGCGACTCAAGGAGACGAGTTCCTCGCCGAGGGATTGCCGGTCGACGGTCGGGCGCACCCGTTCCCTGGGGGCGCGCAGACAGACCAGTCCGTCCACGCCCAGCAAGAGAGCGGCGAGGAGGTAGGCGTAGCGCCAACCGACATAGGTGCTCGCGATCAGCACGAGGCCCGCGGCCAGCATGCCGGCGCGATAGAAACCGATGCGCAGGCCGTTGCCGATGCCCATCTCTTCGACCTCGAGCAGCTCGAGGCTGTAGCCGTCTATGGCGATGTCGTTGGTCGAGGAGAACACCGTGAAAAACCCGATGGCCACCAGCGCTTCAGGCCCGGTCCCGCGATCCCAGGCAAGGTGCGCCAAGGCGAGCGCCATGAGAAGGTCCGCGCCGAGCATCCACAAGCGATGGTGGCGGAAGTGGTCGATGGCGGGTGCCCACAGGAATTTGAGGGTCCAGGGGAGCCCGAGGAGGCTTATGACGCCGATCTCCGAAAGCGGCGCATGGGCCTCGCGGAACGCGACCGGAAAGACGTCACTGAAGAGCCCGAACGGCAGACCCTCGGCCACATACAGGACGGCAATCCAGAAGAGCCGCGCGCGGACATCGCGGCGCTTAAGGTAGTCGCGCACGCCGAAACCTGTAAAGGGCGATTTCGCCTAGGGTATTGGGAAAGAGTTGCAAGGCGAGCCGCCGCCTGTGGGCATGGTCGACGACCTGCGACTCGAGGATCTCTATTCCCTCGCGCGCGCAGAGGCGCTCGAAATCCCGCAGCGTGCAGAGGTGAATATTCGGTGTGCTATACCACTCGTGCGGAAGGGCTGCCGATACCGGCATGCGACCACGGACGCCGAGTTGCCAACGCGCGCGCCAATGGCCAAAGTTGGGGAAGGTGACGATGCCCTCGGTGCCCACGCGCAGCATCTCCCGCAGCAGGCGGTCGGGATAGCGCACGGCCTGGAGGGTGAGCGACAGCACCACGAAATCGAACGAGCGCTCGTCGAACTCGGACAGGCCCGCGTCGAGATCGGTTTGAATCACATTGACGCCGCGCCGGATGCACTCGCTCACATGGGCGTCGTCGATCTCGAGCCCGTAGCCGCTCGCGCCTTTGCTTTGGGCGAGGTAGGCGAGCAGGGAGCCGTCGCCGCAGCCCAGATCCAGGACGCGGCTCTGCGGCTTGATCCAGTCGCCGATGATACGGAAGTCGAGACGGACCGGACTCATGTCGCGAGACCCATGGACACGCGATCCATATAAGACCGGAGGATCTCGACGTAGCGCGGTATCGGCATCAGGAAGGCGTCATGGCCGTGGGCGGCCTTGATCTCCGCATAACTGACGTTGAGGTCGTTGTCGTGAAGGGCCTTGACGATCTCGCGGGACCGCGCCGGGGCGAATCGCCAGTCGCTTGTGAAGGCCAGCACCAGGGTGTCGGCCTTCACGGGTGAAAGCGCGGCCGCCAGGCGCCCCTCGGTGTTGCCCGCCGGGTCGAAGTAATCGAGGGCCTTGGTCATGAGCAGGTAGGTGTTTGCGTCGAAGTGCCCCACGAAGCTGTCGGCTTGATAGCGCAGGTAGCTTTCGACTTCGAAGGCCACCTGGTAGTCGAAGTTGATTTTGCCCCCACGCAGGTCGCGCCCGAATTTCTCGCGCATGATGTCATCGGAGAGATAAGTGATATGTCCAAGCATGCGCGCTATGCGCAAGCCCCGGCGGGGCTCCGTGCCATGATCATAGAACCGCCCCTCATAAAAGTCGGGGTCGGTTAGTATCGCTTGCCGGGCCACCTCGTTAAAGGCGATATTTTGGGCGGTGAGCTTGGGTGCGGCGGCGATGATGATGGCGTGCGCCACGCGTTCCGGGTAGTCGATCGCCCACTGCAGGGCCTGCATGCCCCCAAGGCTGCCGCCCACGACCGCCGCCCACCGGCGAATCCCGAGCCGATCGGCGAGCCGTGCCTGGCTTTCGACCCAGTCGCGAACCGTCACCATGGGAAAATCTGGGCCGAAGGCGCGACCGGTCGCCGGGTTTATCGAGGCCGGCCCCGTCGAGCCAAAGCAGCTGCCGAGGTTGTTGCAGGCCACGACGAAGAAGCGCTGGGTGTCGAGGCTTTTGCCGGGGCCGACGTGGTGTTCCCACCAACCCGGTCTTTTGTCGTCTTCGCTATGGTAACCGGCGACATGATGGCTGCCGCTCAAGGCGTGACACACGAGCACGGCGTTGCTCGCCTCGGCGTTCAGCGTCCCATAGGTTTCGTAGACGAGTTCGTAATTCGCCAGGACGCCGCCGCTTGCAAGCGCCAACGGCTCCGGGAATCGCAACCGGGCTGGGGTCACCAGTCCCACGGAATCTGGGGGAATGGGCTTCACGAATCCACGGGATCACGCAAAGCCCGCAGTGTACTGGCTCAAGGATGGGGCCGCAATGGCCTAATGGTGATGGTCCCCGTCGCCATGGTCGTGACCGCAGTGTGTATGGTCATGCTCGGCCTCGTCCGCCACTTCGCGGCGTACTTGGTCCATGTCGACGGCACGGACCTGCCCGATGACATCTTCCAGGGCCTGCTTGGGAAGGCTGCCGGGCTGGGCGAACAGGATGATCTGGTCGCGGAAGATCATCAGGGTCGGGATGGAGCGGACCTGGAAATGGGCCGCCAGCTCAGTCTCGGCCTCGGTATTGATCTTGACGAAGACGATGTCCTTGTGCCGTTCCGAGGCCTCCTCGAAGATGGGCCCAAAGGCCCGGCATGGGGCGCACCAAGGCGCCCAGAAATCGACGATGACGAAGGCGTTCTCGTCGATCAGTTGCTCGAAATTTGCCTTAGTTGCCTCAATCGTGGCCATAATCTATCCCCTGGGTGATTGGCCATTATACAACAAGAGAGAGGGGTTCCGGACCCGCATCCCGCGGGAGACGCCCGGTACGCCACTTGCGAGAACAGGGCACCTGGGGGAGGTGGGGCGTGTATCCGAGATTTCTGTACGAGGTTTTGCCTGTTTTTTATACGGTGGCCGGGTGGCTGTGTGCGGAGTTCCTGTCGCCGCCTCTGGCCTGGCTGCCGGTCGGCGCCTTTTTGGGGGCGGCGCTTCTCGTGATCATCCAACGCTGGTACTACCGCCGACAGCTGAACGATTCCGGCTGAATCGCGCCCGCCAAGTCGAGACGGCTATGGCGTGAGTTTCGTGCTCACGGCCGGCCGCATGGCCGGGGTCACCCTCCCTTGAACCGCTGTGCGCTTACGGGCGGAGCACAACGGCCTTTTCCGGGGCGGCGGCACGCTAAAGACCCGCGCCCGCGAGCCATAGGCGCGCCCGCAAGCCCGCTTCGGTCGTGTAACCGGCCACAACGAAGCGGATGGTGCCGTGCGGTCCGAGAATGAACGCCATCGGCAGGACGCGTGCACCATAACGCTCGGCAAGGCGGCCTTCGGGATCAAAGACGACAGGCGTCCGCCAGTGATGGCGCTTGGCAAAGGCTCGAATCGCCGCGGCCTTGGATTGGGTTGCCACGACCACGACCGCCGCGTGGCGGGCGACCGCCTGCACCGCGCCCTGATCTATACGGCAGACGGGACACCAGTCTGCAAAGAAATCGACCAGGACGGGCTTGCCGGCCCCCAGGCTCGGGCGGCGCCCGTTCAGGGAGGCCTTGGGCAGGGGAGGAGCGCGACCCTCGGAAGCCCCGCGCGTGAGATAGGCGTTGCCAGCCAGGACGAGGGCGGCTGCCACGAGTAGCTCAAGCGCAAGGGCCGTAGCTCGCTTCACGGTGAGGCTGTCCATTCCGGGTGACTGTCAAGTGGCATGGGCCAACCTCCATGAAGCGGGAATCGCAGCGGTGAGATCCAGAATCCCTCTCTTGGAGGGGCGTCATCACGTCAGGAGCACGCGACCGAGGTGATGGAGTGGGTGTACGACGAGTATGGCGATGAGTTCGAGCCCTATGACCACGAGCACGGGCGATAGGTCTATCCCCGAGATGAGAGGCAGCAGCCGCCGGGCCGGGCGCATGAACGGTTCGGTCAGATGCGCGGCAAGGTCGGTGAAGGGGTGATCGCCATAGGGGCTGATCCAGCCCATGAGCACCCTCACGAAGACCGCGCTGATCAGTACGTAGAGGACGAGCTGGATTAGGTCGGCAAAGCTCAGGACCAGGATGCCTCCGAAGCGGGGGGTTTGGTCGCCGAGGAGCGTCATCAAGGTGATGCGCGTGGCCTCGAGCATGATCAGCAGCACCGCTGATGCGAAATCGATCCCGAAGATGCCGGGTATTAGCCGTCGTAGCGGCATGAGCGGGCCGTTGGTCACGCGTACGATGAACTGGCTGAAGGGATTGTAGAAGTCGGCATGGGTAAGCTGGAGCAGGAAGCGCAACAACACCAGGACGATGTACATCCCAAACAAGGTGTCGACCAGGAAGGCCAGGGCCTGACTCAGGTAGCTCACGCGGCCCCCATCTGTTCGCCAAGTGTCCGCGAGCGGTCGCGGGCCGCCTCTATGGCGCGCGCGAACATCTCCATGAAGCCGTCGTCGAGCAGGCACTTGATGGCCTGCTCGGTCGTGCCTCCCGGAGAGGTCACCCGTGCGCGCAGCAGGGCGGCGTCCCCTGGGGCGTCCTGCACCATGCGCGCGGCACCCGCCGCAGTCCCCGCTGCCAGGGCGGCGCAGAGTCCGTGGGGGAGGCCGGCCTTGACGCCGGCCGCGGTGAGCGCCTCGATGAGCAGAAAGAGGTAGGCAGGTCCGCTACCCGAGACCGCCGTGGCCGCATCCATGAGCTCTTCGTCTGCCATCCAGAATACCTCGGACACGGCGGCCAGCACGGCGGTTGCCGCATCCCGCTGTGCCTGAGTCACGCGATCGTTCGCCCACAGGACACTTACGCCGGCGTTGATCAAGGCTGGCGTGTTGGGCATGGCGCGGACGACGGCCACCCCGCCCCCGAGCCAGCGGTCTATGTCAGCTGTGCGTATGCCCGCCGCTACCGAGACTATTAGCGGTTGCTGGCGCTGGACCGCGGGCGCGATGGCCTCGCAGAGCGCCCGCAAGCCCTGGGGTTTGACCGCGAGCACGAGGAGGTTGGCGGCCGCCACCAAGGCGTCGTTGTCGGCGTGGACGGCAAGCCCTAGCTCTTGGATTTTCCGCCGTTTGTCGGGATGCGGATCGGAGACCGCAAGCCGCCCGGGTGCCACTGTGGGGCCGAGTCCCGACGCCAATGCCAGGCCCATATTGCCCGCGCCTATGATACCTATCGAGAGATTGTGCATGCACTGAGTGTAAGGGGACTCTTCGTCCAGGAAAAGCCCGCCTTGTCTCTACGTTTCTGCCCGTTATACTTCAAAGACCTTCTCCATCCTGGTGCTCACGACTCATGGATATCGCGGAACTCCTGGCCTTCGCCTACAAGCAGAACGCGTCCGATTTGCATCTTTCGGCCGGACTGCCGCCCCTTATCCGCGTCGATGGAGATGTGAGGCGCATCAACGTAGACCCCTTGGATGACCGTGCCGTGCACAATATGGTCTACGATATCATGAACGACAAGCAGCAAAAGGAGTACGAGGAACGGCTCGAGTGCGACTTCTCGTTCGAATTGCCAAATCTTGCGCGCTTTCGTGTCAACGCCTTCAATCAGAACCGTGGCCCGGGCGCGGTGTTCCGGACCATCCCGTCGAAGGTGTTGACCCTCGAGCAGTTGAACGCGCCCGGAATCTTCAAGCAGATCGCTGACCAGCCGCGCGGCATCGTGCTCGTGACCGGGCCCACGGGATCGGGTAAGTCAACCACGCTTGCGGCCATGATAGACCACGTCAACGAGAGCCGGCGCGAACACATCCTGACGATCGAGGACCCGATCGAGTTTGTGCATATAAGCAAGAACTGCCTCATTAATCAGCGCGAGGTCCACCGCGACACGCTCGGTTTCGAAAACGCCCTGCGTTCGGCCTTGCGCGAAGATCCGGACGTGATCCTGGTGGGTGAGCTGCGCGATCTGGAGACCATCCGTCTGGCACTCACCGCGGCTGAGACCGGTCACCTAGTGTTCGCCACCTTGCACACGAGTTCCGCCGCCAAGACCATAGATCGCGTGGTCGACGTGTTCCCGGCCGCCGAGAAGGATATGGTGCGCTCGATGCTGTCGGAATCCTTGCGTGCCGTGATCTCGCAGTCGCTTCTGAAGAAGGTCGGCGGCGGCCGCGTGGCCGCGCACGAGATCATGATCGGTACGCCGGCGATCCGTAACCTGATACGCGAAAACAAGATCGCGCAGATGTATTCGGCGATCCAGACGAGCCAGTCGGTGGGTATGCAGACCCTCGATCAGTGCCTCATGGAGTTGGTGCGGTCGCGGCAGGTGTCGATCGAGGAGGCGCGCGGCAAGGCGGCCAACAAGGATGCGTTTACGAACAACAACGCGGCCCCCGCCGCCGCGCGGAGGTAGGATGGGTTTTCTTGATCTCCTACGGCTCATGATCGAGAAGCGGGCCTCGGACCTCTATATCACAGCCGGCGTCGCGCCGAGTTTACGTGTGGATGGAAGTCTTACACCCGTGACGCGCCAGCCGCTGAGCGCCGAGCAGGCCCGTCAGTTCGTTTATAGCATCATGAACGAGGAGCAGCGCGCCGAGTTCGAGGAAACGAATGAGTGCAACTTCGCGATCAGTCCGCAAGGCGTCGGACGGTTTCGTGTCAACGTCTTTCGTCAACAGCAGCGGGTGGGGATGGTGTTGCGCAAGATCGAGACCCGCATCCCGCACTTCGAGGAATTGAATCTCCCGGCGGTACTCAAGGATATTGCCCTCACCAAGCGCGGACTCGTGATCTTCGTGGGTGCCACGGGTTCCGGCAAGTCCACGTCTCTGGCCGCCATGGTGGGGTACCGCAACGAATATTCGAGCGGTCATATCATTACGATCGAGGATCCGATCGAGTTCGTACACGAACATAAGAACTGCATCATCACGCAGCGGGAAGTGGGGGTCGACACGGACTCGTTCGATACCGCGTTGAAGAATACCTTGCGACAGGCGCCCGATGTGATCCTCATAGGCGAAGTCCGGTCCCGTGAGACAATGGACTACGCGATTGCGTTTGCCGAGACCGGCCACTTATGTCTCACCACGCTGCACGCCAATAGCGCGAATCAGGCGCTCGATCGCATCATCAACTTTTTCCCGGAGGACCGTCGCGGCCAACTCCTGATGGATCTTTCCCTTAACCTGAAGGCCGTGGTTTCGCAGCGGCTCATACCGCGGAAGGATGGCAAGGGGCGGGTGGCGGCGGTCGAGATCATGATCAACACCCCCTTGATTGCGGACCTCATCCTGAAAGGCGAGATCCATGGTATCAAGGAGCTCATGGCCAAGTCCGAGGAGGCGGGCATGCAGACCTTCGATCAGGCCTTGTTTGGCCTGTTCGAGGAGGGCCTCATAGGCTACGAGGAGGCCATGCTCAATGCCGACTCGCAAAACGATCTGCGGTTGCGCATCAAGTTGAGCAGCAAGAGCGCGAAAGAGGGCGGGCTCGGCGACTCTCTGCGCAATATGACCTATTAGCGGGACGTGCCCGGCGCGCTGCATTTGCGCGTCATAGCTGCTAAGATGCTGCCGTGCCGATCCCCCTCCTCCATTGCGAAAGGTACGCGTGCCCTGCGGCGCGCGCGCTTGTGTTGTCGTGAACCGCGACCGGCCGATAGGGGTGTTCGATTCGGGTATCGGCGGCCTTACGGTTGCGCATGCCTTGATGTCGGCCCTTCCGCATGAGCGCATTGTGTATTTCGGGGACACCGCCCGACTACCCTACGGCACGAAATCGTCGGCGACGGTCGCCGGTTATGCCGCGCAGATCACGGACTTCTTGCTCAAGCGTGACGTCAAGATGCTGGTCGTCGCCTGCAATACCATGGCGGCGGTGGCCCTGCCGGTTGTAACGAACCTGTCGCCGGTGCCGGTGGTCGACGTGCTGGACGCCGGCGCGCGGGCCGCGGCCGCCTCGAGCCGCTCGCGGCGCATCGGTGTGCTCGCGACCCTCACCACGGTAAGCTCGGGGGCTTACGAGCGCGCGATCGGCGCGCACGCCCCCGATGCGCGTGTCGTGTCCCAGGCCTGTCCCTTGTTTGCGCCGCTGGTGGAGGAGGGCTGGCTCGACCATCCCGTTACGGAGCTTACCGCCCGCGAGTACCTGCGGCCGGTGCTCGCCCAAGGGGTCGATACCCTGGTGCTCGGCTGTACGCATTACCCTTTGCTCAAGCCCCTGCTCGCGCGGCTGGCGGGCCCCGCGACCACGCTCGTCGATTCAGCGGAGACCACGGCCTTGCGTGTCGCGGAGCTGCTCACGGCCCAGGGTCTTCGGTGTGAGTCCAAAGCCGAGCCCGCGCACGAATACTATGTGACGGACCTTCCGCAGCGGTTTCGGGCCGTGGGCGCGCTTTGCCTCGGCCGGCCGCTTCCGGAGGTTCATCTGGTGCACTGGTAGCACCATGGCGAGCGCGCCCCTGCTGCGTCTCGCGCAATGGGTCTGGCCCGGCCGGTCACCCTGTCCTGACGCCTGTTGGTTGGTCACAACGAGCGACAAAGCGCGGGCCGCCCAGGGGCTTGTGAGGGCCTTGCGGGAGGCGCAGGCCGGCCCGCTTGCGCTCTTAGTCCTGGATGAAGGCGACTATGAAGGGCCCTTACCGTGGGCGCGCCTGCCTACGCTTGGCGCCTCGCGCGTACTCTCCCGATTACAGCCCCGTTGCCTCCTTTGTCTCGGCGATGAGCCGCGGGCGCGGGCGTTGGCGGCCGCGGCCTCCTGTCCAGTCATCTGGGTCAACGCACAGTCAGCCGACCTCCTGTCGCTCGGGACCGTGGTGGTGGCGAGCGAGGCTCTGGCGTCGCGCATCGGTGGAGGCATCGTCATCGGCGATCCGTGCGTCGACTGGCGGGTTTCGCCCCCGGCCGATCCGAGCGAGCCGGATTTTTGCGCGCGTTTCCGGCCCATGCGGGAGGCGGATCGCCCGATCCTCTATTTCGTGGACACCGAGGAAGGGGAGGAGGCGCTCGCTTACAATACCTTGCTTGGCCTGCCTGCCGGCCACGGTGGCCTGCTGGCGCTTGCGCCACATGACCCCGGGCGTCATGAGGAGATC
>JAKAXK010000023.1 GCA_021827145.1 Pseudomonadota bacterium | reverse complement strand
TGGTCCGGTGTTTTATCGGCAGGATCGCGTGGGGCAGGGGGGGCGCATTTTCTCCTTGCTCAAGTTCCGGAGCATGCGTGTCAACGCCGAGAAGGATGGGACGCCGCAGTGGGCCCGCCAGAATGACTCCCGCGTGACGCGGCTGGGCGCCTTCATCCGCAAGGTCCGTATTGACGAGCTGCCGCAGGCCTTCAATGTCTTGCGCGGGGACATGAGTTTCGTGGGGCCCCGCCCCGAGCGGCCGTTCTTCGTGGACCAACTCAAGCGCGATATCCCCTACTACGACTATCGTCACGCCATAAAGCCCGGTATCACGGGCTGGGCTCAGGTGCGATATCCCTATGGCGCGTCGGTCAAAGACGCCATAGAAAAGCTCAAATATGACCTCTATTACGTCAAAAACAATACGCTTTTCCTCGATCTGATCATTCTTTTTCAGACCGTTCAGGTCGTTATTTTTCAAGACGGCGCACGCTAACAAGCCAAAGTCCAGCGGGCGGACCTTGGTCGGATATAAGGGATGAGCCCGTAGCGATAATGTTGAGCAGCCCTCACAAGGAATTGGACCCAAGGATGGAACAGATGAAGCCAAAGCTATTAGTCGCCACTTTTGCGCTGGCCGGGCTCAGTGCTTGCGCGCAAACCCCGATGTCCGCGGGCAGTGGGGCGTCGCCCCCGGCCGCCCTCGCCCGCGCCACCATTCCTCATTATCGCCTGGCGGTAGCGGACGTCATCGAGGTCTCCGTTTGGCATAACAAACGCTTGTCCGAGACTGTTCCTGTGCGACCCGATGGCCGCATATCGATGCCGCTGATCGGTGCCGTCCCCGTAGCCGGACATACCGCATCGAGTGTCGCGCACACGATCAAGACCAAGCTTGCGTACTACGTCCGGGACCCACAAGTCACGGTGATTGTGAAGCGAGTCGTTCAGGACAGCTACGAGGACATGGTGCGTGTCACCGGTGCCGTTCAGCATCCTGCGTCCCTCCACTACGAACCCGGCATGACGGTACTCGATGCGGTTCTGGATGCCGGAGGTGTCAACTCCTTCGCCGCGGCCAATGACACCGAGATTCATCGGGTCGTGGGCCATTCCGAGCACGTTATCCATGTGAGGCTCGGCAACATCCTGAGCGAGGGGCGGCTTGGCACCAACTATCGCCTGCGCCCAGGGGACATCGTTACGGTCCCTGAGCATCTCCTCTAAGTCATCCGCATCTGAAACAAGGACAACGTATGAGACTGACATTCGAGCAAAACGCTCAGATTCTCGGCAAGGAGGCGTTCTCACACCGCCGCTTCGTTGCTGGAACATTTATTTCAGTGACCGCGTTCGCGATCGTGGCGGGTCTGTTGTGGCCGCGGACCTATGAGTCAACCTCACTCATTCTGGTCAACAATAAACGCCTGATCACGCCCCTCATCAAGGGTGCCGCCTATCAACCGGATGTGGGGCAGCAGCGAGCCAAGATCGCTCAAGACCTCATAACGAGCCACGAAGTCCTCATGCCGGCCTTGACGAAGGCGGGGTTGTTCAAGAAATCCATGTCACCGCATAAGAAGGCGGCAATCTTAAAGGGCATACGCAGCCAAGCGTCGGTCATGGATCTCGGCAAAAATCTCATCAGCGTCTCATTCAAGGATTCAGACCCGGCGCGCGCCCATCGCCTCACTGCGGCGGTCGTGGCCCAGTTCATCGCGCAGGATCAATCCGCAGCCCTGGACCAGTCGCAAGGGGCCTACACTTTCTTGAACAACGAAGTCGCGCTGTATCGCCACAGGCTGGCGAGTGAGGCCGCGGAGATCAAGAAGCTGAAGGGAAACACCATGGAGGCCAACCATACGTTCGCGCGCTATGAACGGCGTAGGGTCGCCCACCTGCGTATGGCCTACGACAAAAGCCGCATCGAGCTCAAGGAGGATCAAGGACGGGTGCGCGCCTTGGAACAGGAGCTCACAGGCCAAGGCCATAGCAACTCGATTCTCGCCAAAGAGAGCGTCGACCGCTCGCGGCTCATAGCGGACGAGGCCCAGATGCAGAAACTCAGGCTCTATTACCGGCGCACCTACCCAGGAATTCGGGCTCTAAACGCCGAAATCGTGGGCTTGCGAGCAAAGCTCGCGCATCTTACGGCGCGCGAGAAGGCCTTGCATCCCGGCCAGCGGTCGTTTGCTTTTGCGGTGGGTTCGGGACCGTTGTTCCAGAAGTTGGCGCACGACTTGGACCAGACTCAGACCCGCGTGGCCACACTAAGGGCGGAAACCGCTGAGTCGCAAGCCTTGTTGCGCGCCCAGGTGAAGTCCCTGCGTGATTCTCAGGGCTCATCCGCCGTATCCACTGTTTTGCGCAACTATGAAGTGAACCAGAAAACACTCGAAGGTCTTTTGAAGCGCCGTGAACAGGCTCGTGTGTCTTTGAATCTGGAAAAGGCCCAGAAGGCGCTTTCATTCCGAGTCTACCAACCAGCCACGTGGCCCGTTAACCCCATAGGCCCCCCGTTCACTCTCTTCGTAATCGGCGGCATCGCACTGGGCCTCCTGCTCCCGTTTGGTTTGCTCTATGGCCGCAACCAGATGGATGCACGAGTCCGGGCCGAGGCCGTTATTCCGGAGACCCTCAATCTGCCACTGCTTGCGGTCGTGCCTCATCTCTATGCACCGAGTGAGGCGCTATCCGCACGCCGTAGCGTTCATTGGCTCGGGGTTCTCGTATTTAGTGTCCTTTTTATCGCAGTCAGTATTGTCCTATCAGGTAGAAACCTATGAGCAAAGTCGAAAAAGCGTTGCAGAAGGCCCGCGCCATGGACGATGTCGCCCAGCCGGTGCCCACCGTGGCCTCGGTCGCCGCGCAGGAAAAGCCGCTTGTCTTGAGTGGTAAAGAAATGTCGGCCTACACGGCGCAGATCCCGCGCATGACCCAGAAGTTTCAGATGGAAAAATCTGATCTGAATGAGGCCAAGATCATCTACCAGGAAATGGAGGATGCCAGAGTGGTGGAATCGTTTCGACACATGCGAACCCACATCTTGCAGAACGCGGGCCCAAAGAACTGCGTCATTCTCGTGACCTCCGTAGTTCCCGACGGCGGTGCAAGCTTCGTGGCCTTGAATCTGGCTGCCTCATTCGCCTTCGACGAGACCAAAACGGCGCTTTTGATAGACTGCAGGCTGCGCGATCCGCAACAAGATCACCTGGTTGCTGGCGACATCCATTATGGTCTCACGGATTACCTTGAGGCGGAGGATGTCGATGTGGGACAGATCATCCACGAGGGCGGGCTACCGCGTTTTCGGTTGATTCCGGCGGGCCATCGGACCGATGCTGGGACGGAGCACCTGGACTCCCGGCGTATGCGGGACCTCATTAGCCACTTGCGAGATCGTTATCCGGACCGCTACATCGTGCTTGATGCCGCATCGCCCGCCGAATCCGCGGACGCGGCGGTACTCGCGGAGATCGCCGACTTCGTTCTTCTCGTAGTGCCCTACGGGAAGGCCACGGAGTCGCAGATCTGGGGTGCCGCCAAGGCAATAGACGAGCAAAAGTTTCTTGGTGTCGTTTTCAACGACGAGCCACAGCCACGTCGCATCATCTGGAATTAAGAGCGTGCATAAGATTAATCGATCGGCCCGCATCGCCAGAATGTTGGGCATGGGATCCTGCGCCCTTATAGCATTGTCGGTAAGGGCCCAGGCGGCCCACATCGAATATGGTCTCGGGTACAACGGGATCTATACAAACAATATCTTTAGATCCCCAACGTACAAAGACAACGAATACATAAACATCTTCCGTGGGTTGTTGTCCTACCAGAAACATGGTCGGCGGCTCGATACCCATCTCGATTTGGAGGCGATGGGACGGGTATTCACCCTCGGGCGGTACAGAAACGACGTCCTTTTTGGGGTGAACTCCCTCACTCATTACGTTGTCGTGCCAAAGGCTTTCAGCCTGTCCGAAAGGGATATCTTCACGCAAGCACCCATCGATCCGCGCTTCGTGATGACGCCGACGAATCTGCAGAATACGAATGCCTTTTCGGCGGGGCCCAATTTCTCGTGGTACGTCAACCCGATTGATGCGTTCAAGGTCGATCTGCGTTACAGAAACTTTTATTACCAGAAAGAGCCATTGACAAACCCACCAACGTACTCAACGAGCAATTACCGGTGGGTGGCGGAGACCCGCTTTGTGCACGCCTTTTCGCGTCGCACCAAGGCGTCTATAAACTACGTGCCGGAGATCGTGCGCTACCAAAATACCCTAGTCAACCCGGATTATAGACGTCAGGATGTTTTCCTGGGGGTCGACACGCATCTGGGGAATCTCGGTCTGACGGCACAGGGCGGGCGGACGCGCATCGAGGAGACCGGGCAGCCCAATGCCTTGCAGGGAACCTTGGCGCGCCTCGCTCTGACTGACTCATTGGGCCCGAGGTCAAGGGTTATGGCCTCGGCGGATCGGAGTTATGGAGACGCGGGGCGTTACTCGCTGCTCGAAGCGCCGGCGCAGAATCTCATTGTTCCCATCGCCACCAACCCCGGGCAGATTGTGGGTGGCGGCCTGTACTATGGGCGCATGGCGAATCTCGCCTACGAATATCGACGCCCCTACGGTGTCAATCGGGTCAGCTTGTTTTGGCAACACTTGCATTACTTGACGGCACCCCTGAGCCAGCGGCTCGAAGGGGGCGTATTCAACCTGGGGTACGATTTCTCGGATCGCCTAACCGATTCGATATTCGGGGACTACGTCAAGATCCACTATTTCAACTTCAACGCCAACACGCGTGACTTCGGGGGCGGTATGCGCGTTCGTTACCGCCTATCACCGGATCTGAGCGTGAGTCTTGAGGGTATGGTGGACCGCGGCGTTAGCACGGATCCCGTGTTGTCGTACAAGGAGTGGAGAGCGATCGTAGGTATATCCTATCTGACCAATCCAAACCGTATGCGGACAGATCCCTTCGTTCACTACACAAACGCCATATTCTACTAGCCATGTATCTTGACCATTTTCAACTGAAGGAGCATCCCTTCCAAATTACGCCGGATTCGGATTTCCTGTACATGAGCGCCGCGCACTCGCGGGCCAAGGCCTATATGGATTACAGCATCCGTAACCGCGACGGATTCGTCATCATTACGGGCGAGGTCGGAGCTGGTAAAACCACGCTCATACGCAAGCTTCTATCTGAGTTCGATGACAGCGTGTTAGTGGCGAAGATTTTTCAGACCCAGCTGGACGAGACGCAGTTCCTTCAGGCGGTGCTCGTTGAGTTTGGCCTGAACCCCTTTAATGCCGGCAAAGTCGAGCTCATGGATATGTTGTCATCCTTTCTTGTGGAGAGTTTTCTTAAGCGGAAGCAACTCATTCTTATCGTGGATGAGGCCCAGAACCTGAATCGGCGTGTCTTGGAGGAAATTCGGATGCTCTCGGGTCTCGAGACTGAGAAACAGAAGATCCTACACGTCATTCTGGTGGGTCAACCCGAACTTAACGAAACGCTGGATGCGCCGGGGCTCGAGCAGTTGACTCAAAGAGTGCGTCTGCGATTCCACATCGCCGCACTTACGGAGGCGGAATCAGCGGACTACATCTATCACCGATTACGCGTTGCAGGCGCGGCGGATCCGGAGTCGGTGTTTGCGCGCGACGCCATACCGCCCATCTACGAGTACACAGGCGGCATACCGCGTCTTATTAACACCTTATGCGATACGGCGCTCACCTGCGCCTTTGCGGACGATAGTCAATGCGTGAGCGAAGACACGGTGAAGTCGGCGATTTTGGAGTTGCAGTGGAAGCCCTTTGCAAGCCGGCCACGTCAGAACTTAAGGCCCTCGCCGTCGCCCTTTGGCGAGGCGGGGGTGCTGAGTCATCGCGATATCGGGGATCTGGCGCGTGCGGTGGCCGCCATGGAACCAAGGCTCGACGGGATTGAATCGTTGTTGAAGAGCATGGAGTCGATTCTTCAGACGCGCAACCGTATATCCGTGCGCGTCAGTCAGGGCCAGATAACGCATTTTTTGAAGCAGATCAGCGCAGAAATCGGAAAGCTTCAGACCAAGCACGACGCCTAGAGGGACGACTGATGTGCGGGATCGCGGGAATAGTGGCTTTTTCAGGAGGCAGGCCGCCGTCGGCGCGGGAGGTCAATGCGATGGTGGGCCGTATCCGCCACCGGGGCCCGGACGGGCAGGGGTGTTACGAAGACGGCCGCTGCTGTCTAGGGCATGCGCGGCTCAGTATTATTGATATCGCGGGCGGCGCTCAACCTTTGGCGAACGAGGACCGCAGCGTCTGGGTAACGTTCAACGGAGAGATCTTTAACTACATTGAGCTGACAAGGTTTCTCAAGAAGCGCGGCCACACCTTTTCTACGCATAGCGACACAGAGGTCATCGTGCATCTCTATGAGGAGTACGGTGAAAATTTTGCGCGCCACCTGAATGGCCAGTTTGCGATCGCCTTGTGGGACACAAGGCAGCGAAAATTACTGTTGGTGCGGGACAGGGTCGGGATACGGCCGCTCTTCTTCCACAGGGGGCGCGACCGCATCTACTTCGGGTCGGAGGTGAAGGCCCTTTTCGGCTGCCCGGAAATCCCGCGGGATTTGGATTGGCGGGGGGTCGCGCGGGTTTTCACGTATTGGGGCACGCCCGCGCCCGACACCGTCTTTGTCGGGGTCGAAAGCGTGGCTCCAGGGTCTGTCGTAACCTTTGCCGAAGACGGGCGCCAGACGCATCGGCAGTACTGGGATTGGGAGTTTCCGGATCGCCAAAATCACGATCCACGCGATTTTGGCGAATGTCTCGCTGGACTGGATGAGACCCTGCGAGCGGCGGTCGCGCGTCAGGTCCGGTCCAATGTCCCCGTGGGGGCCTATATAAGCGGCGGGATCGATTCGGCCATGATCGTGTCCTACATGGCCGGCATCCTGGACGCGCCGCTACCGACCTTTTCGCTGCGTTTCGCGGATCAGGAGTTTGACGAGGGCGCCTACCAGAAGGCGGTGGCCGCCCGCTTTGCCACGCACCATACCGAGATCACAGTGACCACGGCGGATATCGGCCAGGCCTTCGCGCGCGCGGTGTGGCATGCCGAAAGTCCTATTCTGCGCACGGCCCCGGTGCCCATGATGTTGTTGTCGCAGCGGGTGCGGGAGGCAGGAATCAAGGTCGTGTTGACGGGTGAAGGGGCGGACGAGATCCTGGCCGGTTACGATATCTTTCGCGAGGCCCGCGTGCGCCGGTTCTGGGCACGCCATCCCGCATCACGCATGCGCCCAGCGCTTTTGGGGCGCCTTTATCCCTATTTGAATGCGAACCCCGCGGCATCTCAGGCCTACGCTCAAAAATTCTTCGGTCAGGATCTCGATTTCGCGGACCATCCGGGGTTTGGGCATTGGCCGCGGTGGCAAACGACCCGGCGGGCCCTCCAATTTCTGCACCCCGACATCCGCGTCGAGGTCGGCTTTGACTACAAGCAGGAAGGCGGCGCGCGTTTGCCGAGCTGTCATGAATCTTGGGACATGCTGTCCGTCGATCAATATGTCGAGGCACGCACGCTCTTGTCGGGCTATCTCTTGAGTGCGCAGGGCGACCGGGTCGCCCTCGCCAATAGCGTAGAGACGCGCGTGCCTTTCCTGGACAACAAGGTTGTCCAGTACGCGAACGACCTACCGGCGCGCTACAAGCTTATGGGTCTCCAAGAGAAATACATTCTCAAGCGGCTGGGTCGTGGGCGCATACCAGATGCCGTGTGCGATCGACCGAAACAACCCTATAGGGCCCCGGACAGCGCAAGCTTCTTTCATAGGGGCGTGGCTGACGAAGGTGTGGCGCGCGCGTTCGAAAAAAGGCGACTGCTGGAAGTCGGATATTTCGATGTTGAGTCTGCTGGTAAGCTCTTCGATAAGTGCCGTCGTGGCCGAGCAATCGGGTTTGCCGACAACATGGCATTTGTTGGCATCTATTCCACCATGCTTCTCCATGAGCAATTCGTGGAACGCGACGGGTCGGAATATTGTGCGCCGGATGCGCTGCCCAAGGTCGTGGCGGGTTGATGAAGGGAGTGGATATGCTTTTGCAGGATGCGTTCCTGAGAAGGTCGGCCGAGCAGCCGGACGCGGAAGCCTTGGTGTGCGCGGGCGAACGGCTTAGTTATCGTGATATCAACGAGCGGAGCGATGGCTTGGCGGCGGCTTTGGTCGCGCGGGGCGTGGTCCGCGGCGATCGCGTAGTCTTGTTTATGGACAACTCCTGCGCGACCGTGATCGCGATCTACGCGGTCTTGAAGGCCGGCGCGGTGATGGTGCCCGTAAATCCCCTCACGAAGTCCGAGAAGCTGGCCTTCATCCTGGAGGATGCGCAAGCCAAGGCCCTTGTGAGCGACCATATCCTTAGGCCAGCGTATAGTGCGGCCCTGCAGGCCTATAGGCCGCCCGTGGTCATCGTCAATGGTGCCGACGACCGTGATCGGCCGTGGGGGGCGGCGGCTTTGACGGTGGCGATGGCGTCCGGCATTTGCCCGCCGATACCCACGATTGATCAGGATCTTGCCGCCATCATCTACACGTCGGGTTCCACGGGGTCACCGAAGGGCGTGATGCTTACCCATCTGAACATGGTAAGCGCGGCGCGTTCCGTGTCGTCTTACCTAGGCCTCTTGGCGTCCGATCGGATTCTCTGTTGCCTGCCATTGGCCTTTGACTACGGCCTGTATCAAGTCCTTATAGGTTTGACCGTCGGGGCCTGTGTCGTCCTTGAGCGATCCTTTGCGTTTCCGGCAGCAATTGTAAAGGTCGTCGCGCGGGAGCGCGTGTCAGTGTTTCCTGGCGTACCAACGATGTTCTCGATCCTGTTGAATCATGAGGGCATCCTGGCGGCGCATGATTGCTCGCACGTGCGCATAATTACGAATACCGCCGCCAGCCTCCCGCCGAGACATATAGAGCGCCTGAGGGCGCGATTTCCCAAGGCGCGGATATTTTCCATGTACGGCCTGACAGAATGTAAGCGGGTCACCTATCTGCCGCCGGAGGAGTTGGAGAGGAGGCCTACAAGTGTCGGTCGCGGCATGACCAATGAGGAGGTCTACCTCGTCGATCCCGAAGGGCGCAGGCTGCCCCCCGGCTCATCGGGTGAACTCGTGGTGCGCGGCAGCCACGTCATGCGCGGCTATTGGCGGCGGCCAGAGGAGACGGCGCAACGCCTGAGGCCCGGCCCTTACCCGGGCGAAATGGTTTTGTATTCGGGCGACATATTCCGCATGGACGGAGAAGGCTATCTGTATTTCATTGGCCGCTCGGATGACATCATCAAGAGCCGTGGCGAGAAGGTGAGTCCCAAGGAGATCGAGAACATCTTGTATGGCATGCCTGCGATTATGGAGGCCGCAGTTATAGGCGTAGATGATGAAATCCTGGGTCAGGCCGTTCACGCCTTTATTGTGGTGGATGCCAAAGGCGCAATTACGGACCGAGATGTCATACGGCATTGCAGTGAACATCTGGAGAGTTACATGGTTCCCAAGGTCGTCCATATCGTGTCCGCGTTGCCCAAGACGGATACAGGAAAGATACGAAAAACGGCCCTTGCCTCGCTGGTGGAGGATGTGAGGGCCGACGCAGCGAACGGCATGGCAGGACTGGAGCAACCCCTTAAGGAAGAGCGGGAGTACATTCGATGAAAAGCGTAAGGGATCACGTCAAGGAGTACATCTCCGAGAATTTTCTGATGGGTCTTAAGGATGCGGCCATCACCGACGACGCGTCGTTTCTCGATCTCGGGATAATTGACTCCACTGGGGTGATTGAGCTCATCGCGTTTCTCGAGGAAAGCTATGGTATACGGGTCGATGATGCGGAGATGGTCCCGGAAAATTTGGATAGCCTGGATGCAATTGACCGATTCATTGCCCGCAAGACATTTGCGCGGGCCTCGTCTATGACTGCGTAGGAGCGGCACAGTGGAATTGGCTCAGAAGGAGAACGGGGTATCACTACTCGCCATCGACTACGATCTGGCGATTGACGATATCTCGAGGCAATTCAAAGAGACTGTCGTCAGGTTTCGTAGGCGCGGCGCCGTCGTAGCCGTGTCAGGGGGCGTCGATAGCGCGGTGTGCTGTGCGCTTGCCGTGCGCGCCCTGGGGCCGCAGCGGGTGCTTGCGCTGCTGCTTCCGGAGCGGGAGTCATCAGGCGCCTCGGAACGCCTCGCCAGGGAGTTAGTGGAGATGCTGGGCGTGCCCTACGAGCGAAAAGATATCACTGACACCCTCGAAGCGCTTGGGTGTTACGACAGGCGAGATTCCGCGATTCGTTCAGTCGTTCCGGAATACGGCCACGGATGGCGCAACAAGCTTGTGATCGCGGGCGGTCTGTCGGGCCAGTTTAATCATTTTTACCTGATTGTCGTCGGACCCGATGGGCGGCGCGTCGAGCAGCGTCTGGGTCTCAAGGAGTATTTGGAAATCGTAGCGGCCACGAATTTCAAGCAAAGGACCCGTAAAAACGTCGAGTATTTCCACGCAGATCGTCTCAATTACGTGGTGGTCGGGACGCCCAACAAGCTGGAGTACGACCAAGGATTCTTTGTCAAAAACGGCGATGGAGCGGCGGATATCAAGCCGATAGCCCACCTGTATAAGACCCAGGTCTACGGGCTCGCGCGTCATATGGGCTTGCCGCACGATATTATAGAATCGACGCCCACGAGCGACACGTACAGCCTGCCGCAGGAACAGGAGGATTTCTACTTCGCCCTGCCGTACCCGCAGCTCGACATTGCGCTCGCCTTTCTGGAAGCAGGCCGTAATACGACTGAACTCGCTGCGGCTTTAGATATCGATGAGCTGTCGGCGAGGCGCATCTATGCGGATATCGCCGCCAAGCGGCGGACGACTCGTTATTTACATGAAGCTCCGGTCCTCATCAAGGGATAGCGAGGACGCTATGCGATACCAGGTGAAGGCCGTGACCGTGTGGGTGGCACATCTCTTCACGTGGCCCTTCTGGCTTCCAGCGATGGTGGCCTATCGTGGATTTGGTTCGGAGCGGCTGTTCGATGTCTCGGCAAAACTTTTGAGCCTTTGGCCAGGACGGATCGGGCAGTTTCTGCGGGCGTCTTTTTATATGCGGACGCTAAAAGACTGTCATTACGACCTTGCAGTCGGGTTCGGATCTTTTTTTTCTCATCCGGAAGCGGAGGTCGGGAAGGGGGTCGGCATAGGCAGTTTTAGCATTGTCGGCACTGCGCGTCTCGGGGATGGGGTCATGGTGGCCAGCCGGGTGTCGGTGCTGAGCGGCAAGTATCAGCACGGCGGTGGTCGGCGAGGGCGGGATTTCCGAGGTAATGAGCTTAGGTTGGAGCCAGTGCGGGTGGGTGATGGGTCTTGGCTGGGCGAGGGTTCGCTGGTCATGGCGGATATCGGTTGTCGTTGCATAGTTTCGGCCGGTAGTGTCGTTACCAAGCCCATGCCGGACGACTCGACGGCGGTGGGTAACCCGGCACGATTTCTGCGCTATGCGGATAAACCTGAAGTGGCGGCGGGTTAATCAGGAGTTGGAGCCCAGGGATGGGTGGAGAAAATTATGGATAGTAGATGGGCGGGATGCCTTAAGGGTCATGGGCGGTTGATAGGCCGCCGCATCGAAGCGGGGGTCGCGTGACGCTTCGAGAGATCATTCGTTACGCCGGCACCCTCTATGGCGCGAGCGTCGCGGCCTCGATCGTGACTTTTGGGTTGACGATCCTTATCAGCCGCGACATCTCGCGCGCGGATTTAGGCGTATATGGCCTTTTTCAGGCCTACTTTCTCTTTGGGGCCTACGGCTCGAGCTTCGGCTTGGCGCCTGCGACTGTGAAATGGGTTGCTGGCGGTACGGTGGATGATGGCGAGTTCTTGGCATTCATCTCCTTACGGTTGCTAGGAATATCCCTGCTGCTGTACGCGGCGGCGGCGCTTGCCTACGCATTGTCGTTCACGATCCTGGCCGCGGCCCTGTTTGGCCTGCCCGCCTATCAGATCTTCAATGTGGGCCTAAGCGCGGCCCGCGCCCGCTTATGGAGGCGACGCGAGGCGGCGCTTCTCGTGTTTGCGTCACTGGCGACGTCCGCCTGGATATTTGCCCTGCTTCGCACGGATCATAGTTATTGGGCGCCTATCGTGGGCCAGGTCTTGGGGGCTTACACGACGGCCTTCGTAATGATGGTCTCCCTGTTCATGCAGGGAATGCCGCGGCTACGTTGGCCCGGGGCCTGGCGGCGCGCTTTTTGGGGCACTGCGCTTCCGGTATTCCTGGGGTCGTCCGTTTTTGCCGTGGGGGAACTTGCCGACCGGCTTGTCATACGCCATGTCGTGGGCCTGCGGGCGCTGGGTGTCTATGTATTGGCGCTTACCCTATTCAATCTCCTGAATAAGCCAGTTCACATGCTGTCGCGGGTTTTGCTGTCGCATTTTTCCCAGGCTAGCGATGGTAATGGGCACGCCAAGGCGCCGGAGATCGTACGTATCAATCTGGCTGTGCTTCCGCTAATGGGGCTTGCCGCGGCCGCCATCTTGCCGTGGTTCATGCCGCTCGTATTGAATCGTAATTACAGCGAGGCCTTTCCCGTGTTCGCCGTTTTGACCGCGGTCATTCTGATCAAGGCCATAGAGCTTGTGCAATCGAGTGTCGCAGTAGCTCGGGATTCCGCCATAAGCAATCTTCGCGCTCAAGTCGTCGCGCTCGTGACCTACGCGGTCCCCGTGTTCTTTCTCGCCCGCAGCTTTGGTCTCATGGGTGTCGCATGGGCCGTAGTACTGCGATGGGCCGTGCTCGCAATCGTCCAACGGTTTGACATGAAGCGTCGGGGCGTCGAAGTGCCGCCCTTTCATCTCTTGGTACGCGCGGGCGTGGCTTACCTCGTAGCGCTTGCGTTTTTCCCGGTCGCCCCGTGGTTCATGGGCATTGCCTACCTGGGTCTTGGCACGGCGCTGCGGGTCTGGTCCGCGCCCCGCGCCTTTCGTCCGGCTATGCGTCGGATCTAGAACGGAATCAATATGGAGGAGGGATAGACCATGCTGATGTCGCAGACGGCACGCACAAAACCCAGACCGGACAGTCTGTCTCGGGTCTGGGATGCGGGCCGCATCATAGAGACACCGGTTGCCAATCGGCTCACTTTGGCTTCCTTGTTCGTATTCTTGGCGAAGGTGGGGAATCTCCCACATCTTGGGCATTTCGAGATTGGAAAGATCCTGATTGGGCTTTCTGTGCTGGCTTTACTCTTCGAAGGCGGTGGCTGGAAGGAAAGTGTGCTCAGTCATCCCGTCATGCGCTCCTACCTGGGGCTCTTCACTATCGCCCTCTTGACGATTCCCATAGCCGTTTGGCCAGGAGGAAGCGCGCATTTCCTATTTGGCAACTATCTCAAGGATATGGTGCTCGTGATTCTTCTGATCGTGACTACGAGGACCGCGCGGGATGTCCGCCGCATGATGTGGACAGTGATCGTCAACACATTAATATTGGACGCGATCCTCCTGCACTACGGGGATCAGAATATCACCATCGTGCATCTCGGTAAGAATGAGATCGCAATGACCTCGGTGATCGCATTCGGCATGTTGTTGGGCCTGCCGACGGCTGGCCTAGGCAAGATTTTTAAAGGAGCTGCGGGACTCATGCTGATCGTGGGCATATTCATGAGCGTCTCGCGCGGAAGCTATCTTGGCGTGTCAGCGGTGCTCATGCTCTATATGTTTCTGCGATTCGGGCGACGCGCCGGGCTTGCCGTGATGGCTTCAGTTGTGATGGCTTTCTCGCTGCTCGTAGGCGCCTACCAGTTGGGCCCGCCCAAGGTCCACCACGCGCTCAGTACGCTCATACACATCAATAAAGACTACAACCTCACGGCGCGTACCGGGCGCATAGCGATCTGGGGGCGCGGTCTCAAAATTGTGAAAGACCATCCGCTCGGGGTCGGTATGCGCAATTTCCCCATAGCCGAGGGGAAACTGGTCGAGGATGTGATCGGGGAAAGGTGGATGGACGCTCATAATGCGCTCCTCGAAGTGACCGCCGAGCTCGGGATATTGGGCGGCCTAGTGTTCCTGATCCTGCTCAAGCGTGGCATGCAAACCGCCAATAGGCTCCGCAAGAATTCTGAGACAGAGGAAATGGCGCGCGTTGGGCTTTCCCTGGTCTTGGCGCTATTCGGGTATTTCGTGACTGCCGCGTTTTTGTCAGAGGCTTATGCGGTGATCTTGTATATCCAGATGGCGGCCATCATTTCCGCTGATCGCGTGTACAGCTACACGTTGATGATGATGAGGAAAGGCGATGTCGTATCTCAACCGAGTGCGTAGACGCGATGGCCGTTTGGCGGATGCATTGTATCGCGGCTACAAGGTCATGCAGCGGATGAATATTCCGGATATTCCGCTTCTGTATGCGATTTTGGCGAAGGAACGGATGGCACGGCGGCATGTGGGCGGGTGGCTCAAGCGGAAATTCTACGATGAGCCTTTGTTTCGTCGGCAATGCTTCTCGTGCGGCAGAGGTCTGTGTCTGTTCGACGGCGTGCCGTCGATCTGGGGCGGCCTTTCCGTTGACATCGGCGATGATGTGGTGATGCACGGGACATCCACCTTGGTCGGTGCCAAAGTTTTCGACCACCCACGCCTCGTTATAGGCGACAGAAGCCATTGCGGATCGTATTTTTCAGCCGCGGTCGGCGCGGACATCATCATAGGTTCTAATGTGCTCATTGCAAACAGGGTGTCTTTGTTTGCCTATGATAGCCACCCTCGGGATCCGGTCGCGAGAGCGGCGGGTTTGCCGGCCGAGGCAGGGAGCAGCCGGCCTATCGTGATTGAAGATGGGGCGTGGATTTGCATGGGGTCCATAATTTTGAAAGGAGTGACGATCGGGAAAAACGCGATTGTCGCGGCCGGTTCTGTGGTTGTGGAAGACGTCCCGCCGAATAGTGTGGTGGGCGGCAACCCGGCGCGTGTTCTTGCGGACCCGTCTGGGCGCTCGCGGCAGGCGCGATCAGGGCGAGCCTGATATGGGCGTACCCATACTCGCGCGCTATCCACGGATAGGAACGGTGCCACGTATTGTTGTACTTATCTCGACGCGTATCGTAGGCGGTCCTGCGAAAGGGCTGTTGCAGGTCATACCGGAGTTGCGCAGGCGCGGTCGCTTTGAGGTCGTGTTGTGCACATTTGCTGATCGCAAGGAGCCGGAGTCACATTTCATACGGGCGGCGCGCGAACGCGGAATCCGCGTCAATATCCTGCGGCAGAAACATCATTGGGATCTGGGTCCGCTCAAAGAATTGCGCGCACTCGTCGATCCGCCCGGAGCTATTATTCAGACTCACGGCTACAAGGAGGCGGTGTTCGGGCTTGCGATAAAACGCCTTACCAAGAGGCCGTGGATCGCTTTCCTGCATGGCACCACTGAGGAGAATCTCAAAGTGCGCTTGTATCATAGTCTGGATCGGAGATTGACACGACATGCGGACGCCATTGTCGCGGTTTCCCGGGAACTCGCCGAGCGACGTGTGCTGCCGTGCTACAGGGGGAAACTGACGATTATTGAGAATGCGGTCGAGAGGCCCGTCCAGGATTCGCTGCTTTCGAGGCGGACGCTGCGGGAGACATGGCAGGCTCAGGGGTGGGTGATTGGTTGCGTAGGGAGGCTGAGTCATGAAAAGGGGCAGACGCATCTTATTGAGGCGGCGGGGAGACTGTTAAGGCAGGGCGCGCGTTTTACGCTTGTCATGGTCGGAGATGGCCCGGATCGCGATCTATTGCAGGAGAAGGCGCAGATCGAAGGCGTAGGCGCGCACGTCCGGTTTCTCGGACACATAGCGCGTACTGACGAAATCTTTGCCAATATCGACATGTTGGTGTTGCCGTCGCATCGGGAGGGCATGCCCAATGTCATATTGGAGGCCATGCAGTGGCGCCTACCGATTGTGGCGACCGCCGTGGGAGCGGTTCCTGAGATGCTCGTGAACGGGGTATCCGGTTTATTGGTGCGATCGGGGGACCCGATAGCCCTGGCACGGGCGATTGCGGCTTTCATGGGGGACGCGGAGAAGGCGGCGCGTATGGGGCGCAAGGCCTACGAGGCCCTTTATCCGCGATTTTCACCCGAGCGGCGCGCCGAACGATTTGAGAGCCTCTATGATCGTGTCTCGGAGGCGGTATGAGTGTGGCCTTTTGGACGGCTCTGGCCTTCACGGTCTATACCTACGTGGGTTATCCGGCCTTGCTGTGGGTATGGGCGCGACTCAAGCGTCGCCCAACGACCTACCTATGGGGCAGTGCGCTTCCGAAGGTGGCGGTTGTGATTCCGGCGTATAACGAGGAATCCGTGATCGCGGACAAGCTGCGCATGGTACTCGTATCGCGCTATCCGCGAGATCTTTTGCGAGTGCTCCTGGTGTCTGATGGTTCCGCGGACGGAACGCTTGCCGCCGCCAAGTCGGTTTGCGATCCGCGGCTCACGGTAATAGAAAAGACCATGCGGTCTGGCAAGATGGCGACCGTCAACTACGCCATGAGCCTTGTCTCGGAGCCCCTGGTCATCATGACCGATGCCGGTGAGCAGTTTGACGAAGAGACTGTTGCGCGTCTTGTCGCACGCTTCGCGGACCCGTCCGTGGGTGCCGTCTCGGGAGAGCTCGGCTTCGTGGCCTTGGATACGGGATGTAGCCGCAGTCTGGGTGTCTATTGGCGTTACGAGAAGGCCATCCGCGCCCTGGAGGCGATCGTGGGCTCAGTGGTGGGGGTGACGGGACCCGTTTATGCCATGCGGCGCGCACTATTCCGCCCGCTGCCGGCGGACACCATTCTGGACGATCTCGCGATTCCGCTTGAGATCATCAAACAGGGCTATCGAGTGAGCTACGAACGCAGCGCGTTGGCCTTCGAGAGGGCGACACAGCTCAGCCAGCACGAGTTCGTGCGTAAGCGTCGCACGCTGGCCGGGAACTATCAGGCCATAGGGCGCTACTGGCGTCTCTTGTTGCCGGGAAGCCCGATTGCGTGGCAGTTCTGGTCGCATAAGGTGTTCCGGCTGTTGGTACCTTATGCGTTGGTTGTCATGCTCTTGACCGCGGCCGCCCTGCCCGCGCCCTTGCGCGCCATCGCCTTCTTTGCCCAGGGCCTCTTTTATGGGCTGGCGCTGACGGCCGTGTTCATGCACCGCTCCAAGCGGCCTTGGCTCAGTATCCCCTACATGTTCTGCGTGTTGAACTGGGCGGCCATCGCCGGCTCCTACCACTATTTCGCGGGCCGCGCGTCGGTTCGGTGGGAGAAGGTCAAGTGACGGATCGGGAACGGTGTCTGTTCATAGCGGCGGGTCCGGACTGGGGTCGGCACCCTTGCAGCCTTTCCCACATCATGGATGTCGTGGTACGCGAGCACCCGGTGATCTGGATCAATAGTATAGCGCAGCGCGCCCCGCGCCTGTCGCGTCAGGACCTCGTGCGTGCCGCGCATAAGGCGATGGCGTCGCTTCGATCGACCGGTCAGACCGTGCGTGGTGGTCCGCTCGTCATCTATCCGCGCGCCGTTCCCTACCACAAGTACGCGCCGGTTCGATCGGTCAACGGTTGGCTCATCACGCGCCAGCTGAAGCCATTGCTGGCGCGTTTCGCGGATCATAAGATCGTGTTGGTGACCACCAATCCGGCAGCGGTAGCGCTTGCCAACAGTCTGCGGCCCGACGCCACCCTTTATTTCTGCATGGATGATTACGCGCGCATGCAGGATTCGGACAGACGCCTGATCGAGGTCTGTGAGCCCTTGATGCTCTCTCGCGCGGATGCCGTCGTGGCGACGGCGCGCACCCTCGTGGAAAGTAAGACGTGGCGCGGCAAGACGCCTACCTATCTACCTCAGGGTGTGGACGCCGCGCATTTTCAGAAACGCGTGCAGCCACCAGCGACGCTTGCGGCCTTGCCACGGCCGATCATTGGCTTTCAGGGCATTATCGGTGCGCGCGTCGATATCGCGTTGCTCGAGAAGATTGCGCGGGCCTTCCCGTGGGCTTCGCTGGTCCTTGCGGGTAAGGAGGAGGTGGACATAACGTCCTTGAAGCGCCTACCCAATGTATATGCCTTGGGTCCTATCCCCTATGCCGATCTGCCCTCCGTCATACAGGTCTTCGACGTAGGGCTCGTGGCCTACCGCAACGACGCCCATGTAGCCAGTGTAAATCCCTTGAAACTGCTGGAATATCTGGCTCTGGGTCAGCAGGTTGTGTCGGTCTCGCTGCCGGAGCTCGTGGCCCATGGGGACTATGTGCGCTGGGCCCACAACCACGAGGAATTCCTGGCCGTGTTGGGCGAGGTGTTGTCGCGCTATCCCTTTGATGCCGCGGAGAAATTTCGGCGGGCGACCTATGCGGCGTCGCACTCCTGGACGGGTCGCGCCCGCGACTTTCTGGCCCTTTGCGGCCATCTGTTGGCTCAGCCGTCTTCCGCCGACACGACCCTGGACGGCGGCGCAGACCATCGCCGAAGGACGCTCGTATGACTGTGGTTGTTCTGCATCACGACGTGATCGATAGGGACAGGACCCAGAAGTCGGGATTCTATGGGGCGTGTGCCGAGGTTTATGAGGTAAGGCGTGCCCGGTTCCGGAAACGGATCGCGGAGCTTGCGGCCGCGTTTCCTGGCAAGGTCCCGGCGCTTGAGATCGGTGCACCCTTTGCGTCCACGTTCGACGACGGCGGTGCATACGCTACCGCAGTCGTGGTCGAGGCGGGCCTGTCTTTACTACTGTCTTCAGGGCCCACGGTCCGATGTCATGAAAGCGATGGGGTGGCCACATGGGGTCGATTCGCGGTCTGCGGCCGTGACCCGGCAGAAAGCGCGGGGCGGCTCGCGCAGCGCGCCTCCATGAGTGGCATGAGGGCGTTACGCTCGCAAGCCCTGGGCGTCGCCAAGAACGCCCTTGGATCTGTTTATTCAGCCGCGCGCGAAGATCTTTTGCGGTTGCGTGCTTAAACAGGGGCGAGCCAATAGTATGAAGCGACAAGACGTGGTGGTGGAGGTCATCTACGCGCCGCTCGTGGGCGGGTCGGAGATGCTGGCTTTCAATTTGTGCAGGGAGTGGCAGACAAGCGGTATCAAGGCGCGTATCTGTTGCCTCTACGAACGTTCCGGTGCCCTGACGAGCTCCTTTGATGAGGCCGGTATCCCCTACGATCTCCTGGACATCGGAGGTCATGGTCTTCTCGGCCGCTGGATGCGGACGACGCGGTATTTCCTGCGCGTGCGGCCCCGTGCGATTCATGTGCACCATCTGGGGTCGCTCGTGAACGTCCTGCTACCCGCTTATGTGGCCGGATGTTTCAATATCGTTTATACCGAGCATTCCGCGTATGCGATCGCGCGCACGCGATGGATGCAGCGCGTGCTGCCCATCGTCAGCCGCCTCGTGACGCGTTTTACGTGCGTATCACGCAATCTCGCCGACTTCTTCACGACGCTCGGTGTACCCAAGGACCGGCTGTTGACTATTTATAATGGTGTGGACATCGAGCGTTATAAACCGGGCACGCCGCGCTCCGAGGTATGCCCGGTCGTGCGCATAGGCGCGGTCGGTAGGCTGGTCGGCGAAAAGGACTATCCGACGCTGCTTTCAGCGCTTGCCATCCTCAAAGACAGGGATGTACGCTTCTTCGCCGAAATCGCGGGGGACGGGCCGCTTGCCGAGGAGCTCAAGGAGCGAGCCCAGGCCCTGGGCTTACGGGACGTTCTTGCATTCCGCGGGTCCTGCGGCAATGTGCCGGCATTCCTCCGGGATCTCGATATCTATGTCTTGAGCTCGCGCCACGAGGGTTTGCCCATCGCGGTACTGGAGGCCATGGCCACGGCCTTGCCGGTGGTAGCGACACGAATTACCGCCATCCCCGAAATCATAGAGGACGGGCAGACCGGGGTGTTGGTGCCGCCTGGGGATCCGGAGGCCATGGCTGAGGCTATCGCCGCCCTGGCCGCTGACGGGGCCTGTCGGCGGAGGCTCGGGGAGGCGGCGCGCGACCTTGTGCGACTTCAGTATACGATCGCCGACACCAGCCGTTCCTACGCCGTGGAGCTCGGCATGTGGGTGCGGAGGAAAATCGGATGAGGCGAATCCTTCTGATAGTGGGTCTGCTAGGAACGGCCGTCGCGCAAGCGCATCTGGCCGCTTGGCTCAGCCATAGTACCCACAAGATCCGTCCGGACGCGCACGCGATCCAACACTCGACGATCCGATTGTTTGCCGCGCACGGAGAATACGCAGCCCTGCAGGTATCCGTGAGGGCCAATCATCCCCTCAAGGTGGTGCGCATCGTACCAAGCGCGCTCGAGGATGGGCAATCGGTCATCGGCCGTTGGCAGATGACAGTCTATCGCGAGGCTTTTATAAGGACCGTACACCCAACCAACGTCGTTGCGCCCGTAGGCTTATGGCCGGACGCCCTCATTCCGACTGTCGACAACTACTACCATGAAAGACGCGACGCGCTGCCGTGGCGCGTTCCAGGGCATTTCACGCAAAGTTTTTGGATCGATATCTATGTGCCGCGCACGGTCGGGCCCGGGCGCTATAGCGGGACTGTTGCGGTGATAGTCCGTACTCATGGGCGCAATCAGGTGCGCGTGCTGCGCGTACGGCTACGCGTTTACCCGTTTGCTATTCCGGCAACGTCCTCGCTACCATCGAGCTTTGGCTTCGATGGGGCGCCCCTATCACTTGTGTTTCGCGGGCGTTATGGGGCGCTTACGAACGCCCAATTGATCCATCTTACGCAACTTTTCGATATCGCCGCCCTCAAGGATCGCATCGCATTGGGTGGCGGCTCCGGGATACCGGCCCCGATGCGCTGGAGGCATGGTCACCTCTTCGTCAACTGGCATGAGTATGACGAGGAGGTGCGCCCCTTCATGACCGCTTGCAAGGCCGCTCATGGCGCGCGCTGGCGCGAAACGGACGTTCGTTGGCTTACGCATGTGTTCTACCACAAAATGCCGCGTCGCGAGCAGATTGCGTATTTTCGTGCATGGGCACGGCATTTTCGGCACGAGCATTGGCGTGTGGGTCTCTACGCGCTCGGTTTGGATGAACCCCACTCACGCGCGCAGTTTGCGCTGGCTAATCGCCGCGCCGCCGTCATACGCCGCGCGACACACGCCGTTTTGCCGATGGTGACCAGCGCGAATGTCGCTAAGCTCGATGGCAAAAATTTCGGGATACTCTGCCCCGTCATAAATGACGTGGAAGGTCTGAACGGCGTGGATAAGCGCGGGCGGATCGGACGGTATACGAAAAGGTATCATTTGAAGCTCTGGTGGTATCAGTCGTGTCTGAGTCACGGCTGCTGGATCGTAGGCCGGAGAAGCAGCCTGGGGTGGCCAAGCTACATGATAGACCAACCCGCGATCTACAATCGCATCATGCCGTGGTTGACGTGGAAGTATGACATGCAGGGCGAGCTCTATTACGACACGGACATAGGCTTCAGTATGGGTCATAAAGACCCATGGACGGATCAGTACCATTTTGGGGGAAATGGCGACGGGACACTCTTTTATCCGGGCCGCCCGTCAGTCATAGGGGGCAAGCGCGATATCCCGATACAAAGCATCCGCCTCATGATGATACGCGCAGGTTATCAGGACTACGAATATCTGCATATGGCCTCGCGCCTCTATGGTCGGCGGGCGGTTTCGCGACTCATAGACCACGCCATACGTTCTACACACAGTTGGACCAAACGACCGGCAATATTGCGCGCGCTCAAAGGGAAGCTTGCCAGGATGATAGTGCAAGGGCTGCATACGAAGTCGGCGCACTGAGAGGGCTCGCTACGTGGCGGGGCCGGGATCCTCTTGGCGGGCGCGTATGGAAACGGTTCGTGGCGGTGTGCGAGGAGGCGGACTAGGGCCTGAGGAGGGCTTAAGGTGAGGGGAGCTGCGAAAAGGCCGCGCGGCCCCAGAGGCCGCGCCCCCTTCTTTAGGAGGATTTACCGCCCTTCGAGCCACCGTGGTGTGTGGTTGGTACCCCAGTGCTTTCGTCCTCGCCGCGCTTCACTTGAGGTTCGGCCTTGTGGCCCTCCGAGTATTCGTCGTCGCCTTGGCGCGTCCGCGTCTCCCATCCGCCATGGGAGCTTTCGCCGCCTTTGCGTCCAATGGCGGCCATGTGCTCGCGATTCTGACTTACCGCCTCGCCGCCTTTGCGTCCCGCCTCGCGCGCCTCCTCGGGCGTGAACTCGTGAGCGGTGCCCTTTTCATGTGCCGCTTTGCCACCCTTGCTGGCGATCTCACGTTGCTTATTGGTGTCCATTGCCGCGAAGCCACGCTTACTTTTTCGCTCGTTCGGCATGAAATCTGTCTCCTCGTCGTCTGAGTGGATACACGAAACGGACCTCCTGCGGGAGGCGAATAACGATGGAGGGAGTCTAGGAGATGCGCTTTAGGTCGTCATCGGACAAAGGCCCGATATTGTGTGATCCGCTCAAAAAAACCACAAATTAAGGGTTGGGGGATACTACTTCTGGCATGGAGGGAACGAAGAATATTGAAGTCACGAGTCGGCGGTGGACGCAGGAGTGGATATCGGGAGGGGCGGTCCGAGAGCAAAAAAAACCTCCGGACTAGGGGGGAGAAAGCCGGAGGTCGTAAAGGCCTTAATAGGTTTAAGGCGCCGCTCAGGGAGGAGGACGAGCGGATAAACCATTATTGATAGATCGAGCGAACTCAGCATCGGACGAAGGTCGGAGCCCAGGCGCCGGTGGCTGTGGACCGCGGATCCCCAGGGTCCAGGTGGGAGGGGGCCGGCGAATGGGGGTGCGGAGGAGAAAGGATAGCCGCCTCGGAAAGGCGGCGATGCGGGTCATCAGGTGCCGCAGCGCCCCAGGGGCGCGCGGGCACCCAGGAGGTCTGCAAGGCCTGTGTGGAGAGGGGTGGCTGGTGCTGGGCCCAGGAATGTGCGCAGACGCGCGACGTCGGCGCAGGAGCGGCGTATATCGCCGGGTCGGTCGGGGCGGAATTCCCGGACGATGCGGCATCCCGTCACGCTTTCAAAGGCATCGATGAGCGCGAGCAGGTCTTGCTCTATGCCCGTGCCGACGTTCATGACGGCGCAGGGGAGGTCTCGGCGCGCGAGGGCGCGTACCAGAACATCGACCAAGTCATCGATATAGACGAAGTCGCGCGTCTGGCGCCCGTCGCCGTACACCACGAAGGGGGCGCCTGATGCCAACCGGTCGGCAAAGAGGCTAATGACGCCGGAATATGGAGAGCTCGCATCCTGTCGTGGGCCATAGATGTTGAAGAAACGAAAAGCCGTTGCGTTCAGCTTCCCCTTGCGGGCGAAATACAAGAGGTAGTGCTCGCCGGCAAGTTTATCGGCGGCGTATGGGGAGAGTGGCGCAGGGGTGGCGGTCTCGGAGACCGGCGCTGGCGCCTCGTCGCCGTAGACGGCGGCGGAACTGGCGTAAAGCACGCGGGTGACCTGGCAGGATGCCGCAGCCATCAGGCAATTCAAGGTCCCACCAAGGTTGGTGGCGTGGGTCCCAAGGGGGTCCTGCATGCTCGCCTGCACCGAGGCTACCGCCGCCAAGTGCACGATGGCATCCATGCCGCGCGCCGCGCGCGCGAGCGCTACCCCGTCGCGAACATCGGCCACGAGGAGGCGCGCGGCGGATGCGGGCCCCCGCAGATTTTCTCGCTTGCCGGAGGAGAGGTTGTCGAAAAGCGTTACCGTGTGGCCGTCGACCACGAGACGGTCGGCGAGATGAGAGCCTATGAATCCGGCACCCCCTGTTATCAAGACCTTCATGAGTGCACCTTTTTGGGCTGTGTGCCCGTAGATTTTAGAAAGACGGCGTTTATGGTGGGGACGCAAGGCTTAGCACGCTATCCAGCTTTCGGCTTATTGTCGCGGAAGCTTGGGGCCAGTAGCGTGGCGGCCTGAAGTGTTGGCTCTTTTGGATGACTCGTGGGGAGATTTCATGGATGAACAGGAACGTTCTATGAGCACAGTGGCGGTGGTGGGCTTGGGCTATGTCGGCCTACCCTTGGCGGTGGCCTTTGGAAAAAAAGGCCGGACGATAGGCTTTGATCCCGATGCGCGGAAAATCGATAGCTATCAACATTATTGCGATCCGACGGGCGAGATGACGAGCGACGAATTGCGTGAGGCGCGCCACCTGTCGGTGACCACCGATCCAGGCGCTTTGGCGGAGGCGGATTTCGTCGTGGTTGCGGTTCCCACTCCGATCGACGCCGCGCATCAGCCCGACTTCGGACCGCTCGTGCGATCGAGCCGCACAGTGGGCGACCATCTGAAAAAGGGAGCGGTGGTCGTGTATGAGTCCACGGTCTATCCGGGCGCCACGGAGGAGATCTGTGTCCCGATCCTCGAGCAGCGCTCCCGGCTCAGCTTTCGGCGCGATTTTCATGTCGGCTACTCGCCCGAACGGATCAATCCGGGTGACCGCGAACATACGCTTGCGCGCATCACGAAGATTGTTGCGGGCGACGATGCCGAGACCCTGGAGAAGGTGGCGGGCCTGTATGGATCGATCATCGAGGCGGGCATCTACCGGGCGTCATCGATCAAGGTGGCCGAGGCGGCCAAGGTGATCGAAAATACGCAGCGGGATCTCAATATAGCGCTCATGAACGAGTTGTCGATCTTGTTTCACAAGCTCGATATCGATACCGGGGAAGTCTTGGCGGCGGCCGGTACCAAGTGGAACTTTTTGCCCTTTCGGCCCGGACTGGTCGGCGGCCATTGCATTGGCGTTGACCCCTACTACTTGACCCACAAGGCCGATAAGGTGGGCTATCACCCGCAGGTCATTCTCGCCGGGCGGCGCATCAACGATGGCATGGGCAAGTATGTCGCCGAGGAGACCATCAAACAGATGATACGCGCGGGGAGCGCCGTGAAGGGCGCGCGCGTCAATGTGCTAGGGCTCACCTTCAAGGAGAACTGCCCTGATCTACGTAATTCCCGCGTCATAGACGTCATAAACGAGCTGCGCTCGTATGGCGTCGAGGTCTCGGTGCACGATCCGGTGCCGGAGCAGGAGGCGGCGCGGGAAGAGTATGGGATCGCGCTCTCGCCATGGGAGGATCTGCCGATGGCCGACGCCATGGTCGTGGCGGTGGCCCATAAGGAGTTCCTGGCGCGCGATACGGAGTCCTTGGCGGCTAAGATCAAGCCGGGCGGGGTGTTTTCCGACGTGAAGTCTCAGTTCGACGCGGCATCGCTTACGGCATGCGGTTTGACCGTCTGGCGGTTATAATAACGCATACGGCATCCTGCCCGTGTATGACACAAGGACGATGACATGCATATTCTGATTACCGGCGCGGCCGGTTTTATTGGCTCGACGCTGGCCCACAGGCTGCTTGCGCGCGGCGACACCGTGACAGGGGTCGATAACCTGAATGATTATTACTCGGTGGATCTGAAAAAGGCGCGGCTTGCGCGTCTCCAGGCCCTGCCGGGCTTTACGTTCAAGTATTTGGACATCGCCGATCGCAAGGCCATGTCCGAGCTTTTTCGGGCCGAACATTTCGACGCGGTCATGAATCTTGCCGCGCAGGCCGGCGTGCGGCACTCCCTGAAGGATCCGCATGCCTATGTGGATGCCAATCTCGTGGGCTTCGTGAACCTCCTCGAGGGCGCTCGTCACACCGAGGTCGGTCACTTCGTCTACGCGTCATCGAGTTCGGTATATGGGTCTAACAGCCAGCAGCCCTTCTCGGAGCACGACTCGGTGGGCCATCCGGTCTCTCTCTATGCGGCCACCAAGCGCGCCAACGAGCTCATGGCGCATAGCTATGCCCATTTGTTTCGCCTGCCGTGCACGGGGTTGCGTTTCTTTACCGTCTATGGTCCCTGGGGCCGGCCGGATATGGCGCTCTTCCTGTTTACGAAAGGGATGCTCGAAGGCACGCCCATCAAGGTGTTCAATCACGGCAAAATGGTGCGTGACTTCACCTATATCGACGATATCGTCGAGGGCGTCGTGCGGGTGATCGATAAGCCCGCGCGCCCTGCTGAAGCTTGGTCGCCGTCGAATCCCGATCCAGCCACCAGCAACGCGCCATTTCGGCTCTACAATATCGGGAACAACAAGCCCGTCGAGCTCATGCATTACATTCGCGTCTTGGAAGAGTGCCTCGGTCGCAAGGCCCAGATCGAGATGTTGCCGATGCAGCCGGGCGATGTGCCGTCCACGATTGCAAGCGTCGATGACCTGTCGGCCGATCTGGGTTTTCGCCCAAGCACCTCGGTCGAGACCGGCATCGCCCGCTTCGTGGCGTGGTATTTGGAGCATATGCATGCGCCGGCCGCCAAGTTGCGCGAACCAGCCTAGGGGCTAGCGTCATGCCGTTTCGGCCCCGTGCGTCCGGGGACCAGGACCCCTTCGGGCCCAGAGTCGTGGGGGCGTAGTCGGCGAAACTGACCTAAAGGCCCTAGGGACGGCCCCCTGCGTATCTGAGGCGGCTGTCCTGGCCATCCGCGACGGTCGCTCAGGTGATCGTGGCGGCGAGCAGGGCGCGGTAGCGTCGTACCAATTCGCTTGTGCCGCCCAGTATCGTGAAGGCGGCCACCAGGGCCCGGCGACCGGCATCGTCGTTGAAGCGCCGGTCGGTGCGCGTGATGGCGAGCCATTGCTCCAAGGCCTGCTCGTGGTTCCCGGCGAGGAGGTAGCGGGCCCCGAGGGCAAGCCGCGCGCCCATGTCATCCGGATGCGCGCTGACCCTTTGTTCGAGTTCTGTCAGGGGCGGGGCATCGGCGGCCATGCGGACGAATTCGAGGCGCGCGAGCAGAGCGTTGATTTCCGCGTCGCCCAGGGCGCGCGCCGAAAGACCCTTCAAGACCGTTTCTCCTTCGGCGATTTGGCCTTGTTCGCAGAGCAGGCGTCCGAGATGGGCGGTCAGGCGGTCGTTCGCCGGGTCACTCTCGCGCGCAGCCCTGAGACGCGCAAGGGCCCCCTCGTAATCCCCCGCGGTTTCGAGATCCAAAGCGGCACGCAAGAGCGCGTCAGAGGGGCGATCAATATGGGCATCGAGCAACTCGCGGATCGTGCGCTCCGGCTGTGCGCCCACGAACTGGGCGGCCTCCGCGCCGTTCTTGAAGAGTTTCACGGTCGGCAGGCCGCGTATGCCGAAGCGGCCGGATAGGCGTTGTTGTTCGTCGCTATTGACCTTGGCCAGAAAGAATCGGCCCTTATATTCTTCGGCAAGTTTGGCGAGGAGGGGCATGAGGGTGCGGCACGGTCCGCACCATTCCGCCCAAAAATCGACCAGCACGGGCACTGTGTGCGAGCGCGCCAAAACGACTTGATCGAAATCGTCCTCGGTGACGTCGGTGATAAAAGGCGACGCGGCCATGCAGTTCCCCCTCCGAAGGTCTCAGTTGGGGCCGATATGTGGTCGGACGGGACAAATATCAAGAGAGGTAGAGAATGGCGCTCCCTAGGGGACTCGAACCCCTGTTACCGGCGTGAGAGGCCAGCGTCCTAGGCCACTAGACGAAGGGAGCAGCGCGCAACGGCTCTTAGGCGCCGCGAAGCAGTGCTATTATACAGCCCACGTTTCAAATTGAAACAAAACCTGAGCTTGGGAGGGACCTTTTTCCTTTGACTGACATGAGTAAGGCACCGACGATCGTAGATGCCGCATCCTGTGGCTTGGCGCCAGGGCGGATCAGCCCGCATGCGCGGCAGGTCATAGAGCGGCTTAAGGACGCGGGCTACACCGCGTATCTGGTAGGGGGCTGCGTGCGCGACCTTATCCTTGGCAAGGAGCCTAAGGACTTCGATGTGGTGACGCAGGCGCGGCCCGAGGAGATCCGCCAGGTGTTCCGCAACGCACGCCTGATCGGGCGGCGTTTTCGTCTGGCCCACGTCCATTTTGGGCGTGAGATCGTCGAGGTTGCCACCTATCGGGCGGCACCCGCGGAGGGTCCAGAGGACGGTGGTGGCAACGTCTTCGGGACCCTGGAAGAGGATGCCTTCCGGCGCGACTTTACGGTCAATGCCCTCTATTACGATCCGGATGAGGGCCTTATCACCGATTACGTGAACGGTCTCCACGACCTCGCGCAGGCGGAGTTGCGGGTTATCGGGGATCCCGAGGCGCGCTTCCGCG
>JAKAXK010000137.1 GCA_021827145.1 Pseudomonadota bacterium | reverse complement strand
GTGGTGCTAGGTCCTTGATTTATTGGCTCCCCGGGAAGGACTTGAACCTCCGACCCGGTGATTAACAGTCTCAAAAAAGTCCTTTACTTAACAGTCTCTTGCACAACGATCCCCTAATGCATCAAGGACTTAGGCGGAACGAAGCGGAAACAAAAAGCAGCCATTTTCACTCTCAGGTTACCACCAGGTTACCAAAATTCATGATCGATGGTGCGTATCGAGCCATTCTTTAAGGGCCGCGTCCGGGCGCGTTTGCCATCCCGGATCGGAGGCGCGAAATGTGGTCACGGCCTCGCGAGACAGGCGTATGGTCACGCGTTCTTTGGTCGCTGCGGCCGAGGGGCGCCCACTCTTTTCAGTTTACGAAACTCAGCATCCGTGACCTCGTAGGTATCCGGGTCCTGGGCAATTCCTGTCTGGATGGCGGACTCTTCCTCGGGTGTAGGCAGATCAAATGTCCGTCCCGACTGAGATTTGACTGACATGACGCTGTACCCCTCTGGCATCGGCTTTTCTGAGCTTGATGATGTGACGTTCGACACCGCAATCCATACACAAATTACGAATGCAAAGATTTCATCGCCATCTCCGGATGGGATGCGACGATCTTGAGCAGGGCCGCGGCGGGGCCAGTCGGGTGGCGGCGGCCCTGTTCCCAGTTCTGCAAGGTCTTGACGCTTACCCGAATCAGCGTGGCAAAATCCTGCTGTGAGAGATGGACACGTTCCCGCACGGCCTTGACATCAGGCACAGTCACCGTAAATTGCCGCGACGGCTTTGCGGTGCCTTTAGCAATTGCCCCCGCCTCTTGGAGGCTTTGGAGAAGGTCATCAAAGAGGGTCTTGTCCATGGGTTAACTCCTTTACGTAGGTCCGTAATGCGGCCGTCTCCCGATCCGTCAAGTTGTCCTTTTTCGACTTCGGGTAGACGACCAGAAGGTAAATCTGATCTTGTTTTGTGACCCAGTAATAAATCACGCGAATGCCACCACTTTTGCCGCCACCGGCTAGGGCGTAGCGCAATTTGCGGATACCGCCACCACCCCGGATGAGCGCGCCGCGTTCCGGATCCTCCACAAGGACGTTCTGTAGAAGCCGATACTCGTCATCGGTCAAGAGATCCGTTATGAGACGAGTGAATGTCGGGGTCTCGATGAATTCCATAACGTATTGTATACGCCATTGGCGTATACGTCCAACGATGAACTTACTGATGCAGGTTTATAGGATGCCAGTTCACGGAGGGTGGGAATACGTTAACGCGGTGGGTCAAAAATAAATCTTACCAGGGTTTGCTCACAAAATTTCCTTGTCAGAATAATTAGTTACGGGCATGTATAGGATATGAGTACCATAATATACTATACAAAACAAGCACTTACAGACTGAGCAGACTTGAACCACCCGGAATTCCGGGCATAATTCGATGAGGATAGTGAAGGATAGAACACATATTGTATCCGCTTCACTATCAAGCAATAGGTGGTCTGGGGATGTTGGAGCACCCCCAGACCGGTGCCAAAAAACACCCCGATAAGAGCGCAAAATGGCTTTTCAAGTATACCATGCGGCGCGATTACGGGGTCCAGAGGATCTGGACCCATGAACTCTCCTGTTGAAACGGCCTCGACCACCGAGACCGCAAAAATTTACAAAGTCAGCGTGCGCCAGCTTTTTAACCTGGCCAAAGCCAAACAAATTCCACCACCTGTGCGCGTGGGGAAACGCCGACTGGTTTGGCTGGTTTCTGACATTCAAGACTTTCTTCGGGCGGGGGGTACCCCGGCCTTTAATGCCCGTCGCTCAGGCCGCCCCCGCAAAACTCAAGATCAAGAGGGGGTCTAACGATGCGCACACAGCCCACCACATCAGATCCTGACTGCACCTGCCCCTGGGTGATCACTAACGCAATTTTAACGGATATGGCCCCGAGTTGGGCCCGGGGGGATTACGACTACAACTATGATGGCGGAGAGCGGATGGGTGAGGACACCGCCTCGATCGCGGATCGCAGCGCTGAGCGGTTGTCTGCTCACGATTTGAAGACCGCCGAGTATGGCCGCCTGTTAACAAAATATCCGCACAACGGGGCGGATTATCAGGTTCTCCTTTGGCTTTCCTCGGGTTTCACCATCAAGGAAATCGCGACCGGACTGGATCGCACCGACCGGGCCATACGCTATGCCCGCGCCCGCCTCGACCGCTTCAAGAAAACAGGCTTTGTCCGACGATTACCACCCTCCCAGGTCCGCATCGGCAAGGATCTCACAAAGCCGCTTCCCAAAAGTCGTTCTGGCCGCAAGCGGAACACGTCACCGGGTAACGCTCTTGCCGCACCCATCCTGGTATTAGTGCCTTGCGTGCCGCTACCCAAAACGTCTCGGCGTGCAACAAGCCGCCGTCCGCGCCGGCGCTTCGTGGACCCCCGGCAATGCGATTTCGGCTGGGGCGTGGCGGCATGACGACGATCATTCGCGCGCCGCGCCCCGATCTGGGGTGGACTTCGGTCCACAATAACACCGCGCGCGACGCGCGTCTGTCGTTTCGCGCCCGCGGCGTCCTGTTGCATCTGTTGAGCAACGCCGACGGCTTTCGCATGACAGCCGCTGATCTCGTCGAAGCCGGCCGGGAAGGGCGCGATGCGATCCGGGCGGCGCTGGCCGAGTTGCGCCAAGCGGGTTACCTGGTGGTGATCCGCACCCAGGATGCCAAAGGGCAATGGTCGACGCAGACCGTCGTCTACGATCTCCCCCAGACACAGCCGCCATGCCCAGACGGCCGATTTCCTGGCCCTGGAAAACCGACGCCTGGAAAACCGACCTTCGGTGAATCAGGCCCTATTCAGAAGGATCACCAGAAAGAATATATATCCCCCCCTACCTCTCCCTCGCTACGCTCGGGAGAGGTAGGCCCCCCACGGGGGGCTGGGCACGCAACATTCCCGGCAAACGCGTGTGCCAGCGCACCAGAAGGGCACCGCAGCCTTGCCGACATCGCGGATTGCGGCCATAGCGATACCAACAGGCCACCCGCCCCACCCCGATCGCCGCGCGCAGAGCCTCTGGCAGGCGCAATGGACCCCACAGCAACGGAGCGACGGCACGCAGCACCACCGAGGCGCGCGCCGCGCGAAACCCGTGGCACGTATCTTCCAGTCAATTTTGCCGTGCCGGCCGAATGGCTTATGTGGGCCCAAAATGAGGATCCACACATGACTGCCGACGTAGTGGAGAGGGCAGCAGCTCGGTTCGTGGACCACTACCACGCCGCCGCAGGAGCACGAGCGAAAACACGCGACTGGTTTGCCACGTGGCGCAATTGGATCCGCGACGATCTCGAGGTTATGACCACCAAGGAGAAATCTCATGCGACACGTAGCCACATTGACAACTCCGCTGTCGCTCGCGTCGAGCGCGCCACGGCCCACCTCTACCAACTCGACGAGTCTCTTGAAGGAGCGCCACATGGCGGACCTCTGGCGCCGGATGACGCGGATCTACGGCCGCCGTTGGATGTCGTCGTATGGAGAGACCGATGATGGCACCTGGCTCAAGGGCTTACAGGGTTTGACGCCCGCTCAGGTCGGCCGGGGATTGTCACGCTGCGCGACCCATCGCGCAGATGGGTGGCCGCCCACTCTCCCCGAGTTTCGGACGCTGTGCACGCCCACCGCCAAGGATCTGAGATTGCCACCGTTGGATGCCGCCTACCGCGAAGCGGCCAGGGCGGATCGGGACCACCGGTGGAGCCATCCGGCGGTCTATGCCGCCGCGCAGGTTACGGGCCTCTTTGAGCTACGCACCCTCCCGGAATCCAAAAGCCGCCCGTTGTTTGACCGGGCCTACGAGATTGTGGTACGACGCGTCCTGGCTGGCGAACAGTTCGATACGCCGATACCGAAAGGACTGGAAAAGCAGGTTACGCCCGCGCGACGCCAGGTCGCGGAGACGGCGCTGACCGCGATACGTGCTCTACTGCGCCGAATAATGGCGAAGATTCGATAGCTTTGTCGCTGGCAACTGCTACGATCGTTGCAACTAGAACCCGGTTGAAGCAGGCATCAGAAACATTTATGCTGAATCGCACATGTTTAACACTAGGCGGACCGAGCGTTTGATCTTTCAGCCAGTTACGCGTCCGCGCCCAAACCTCCTCCGACGGACGGCGCCTTGCTATATCACAAAATTATGATCTACAATGTGGATCATTAAGTATTACGTTACCGCCAATGGGGGCAGCCCTTTTAAGGATTGGTACGGCGGCCTGGATCAAGATGTGCAGGCTGTTTTTGATGCCAGATTAGAGTATTTGAAGCAGCAGCCTCGGAATAGATGGTCGATGCCCCATTTTAGGCTTTTGCATGGACCATATGTGCAGCTCGGTGAGATTCGCTTTAAAGTGAAGAGAGTACAGTATCGGCCCTTGGGTTTTTTTGGGCCGGAGGCGAATCAATTTACGTTATTGGTCGGAGCTATTGAGAAGGGCGACAAAATCCAACCGGCAAGCGCGTGTACATCTGCGCTGAAGTATATGTCTGCATTAAGCGCACACCAAAATCAACCTAATCCAACCGGAGGGAGCGCCAATGATTGGGACTCTTAAGGACAAACTGCTGACAAAACTGCAAAGCAAGAAGTATCGAGACGCTTATGTTGCGGCAGAGGTTACTACCGGGATCGCCTACCAGCTTCGCGCACTCAGGGAACAGCGTCATTGGACCCAGGAAGAACTGGGTCGGAGACTTGGGAAAGGGCAGAACGCTGTGTCCCGACTAGAGGACCCTGATTATGGGCGCCTGAGCGTAAAAACCCTTACAGAGTTGGCGAACGCATTCGACGCTGCTCTATTGGTAAAGTTTGTGCCATTTACCAAGTTCTTTACTGAGATCGCCGACAAAAGTCCGCAGGGCCTAGAAGCGGCGAGTTTTAGTGAAGAGCTGCCGACACTCGAGCGTTTAGTGGGTAGTGAAATGGGGAACTGGCAAAAGGAGACCATGATTGAGGCAACTAATTCTACGCCGCAACGCGCCTCCATTTTTCTGTTTCCGCAACGGAATCAAAATGTACGCATGGAGACAACTAACTTTAATGATCTGCCAAATGTCGTGAACGGTTAATTTCTTTATGGGTCCACTACAGCTTGATCAATATGTCTTCTCCAAATTGCGTGTCGAAACCAATTTTGAGCACAAGCTGGAGTCGCTTGCGCCGACGGTCAATGTGCAAATTCAGGCGGGACTGGGACCTGTGGAGGGCGTTGAGAATAAGTACCAAGTGACACTCGAGATCAGTAGCCTACGGGCGCCTGACGGGGCCGGAACGCTTCCTTATGATGTGGCATTCCAGGTGGTGGGGCAGTTTTCCATCTTGGAGTCGACGTACCCTGACAAAGAGAAACTTCT
>JAKAXK010000136.1 GCA_021827145.1 Pseudomonadota bacterium | reverse complement strand
CCGATCTGAGGACGCGCATATCGTCGGGCGCGGCATCCGCTGTGCCGTCCACTGCGGTCTGGCTGGGTCCGGTGCCGATGACGCGAAAGCCTTTAGACTTAGCCTCGTCGGCGAGGGCCGCCAACGCGGTCGATTTCCCGGCACCCGCAGCGCCTCGGATACCCCAGAACTGGTCAGGGGTCGTGAGGGCATCGACAACGGCTTGGCGCTGGCCAGCGCTGAATGTGAAACCGTTGACGGCCTCCCGCGCGGATATGCGCGCCAGGGCGCCCGCCTCGTCGGTGAGTGGCGCTTGGGTGACGCGACCGGCGGATACGGTTTGGAGGTTCGCGGCCTCGCGGGCGAGGGTTTCGCGGGTGACGATCTTTTGATCGCCAGCATCGATGAGATTACCGACCCCCCGCCCCGCCTCGATCTCCTTGTCGATCTGGTCGAGGGTCAAGCCCTGGTGCATCCCGTGCAGTAGCGCCTGGAGGCGGGTCGATTGGGTGCTGATTACGGATTCGCGCTCCGACAGGTGCGCGGTAGCGAACGCCAGGGCCTCGGCGGCGTCCGGCTTGGGCAGGGGCTCTTGGGGTGGCGTCGGGTCGGGCAGGTCAAGCCCTATCTCTCGACCCAACTCTCTCCATTCCCACCGTTGCTCGTCCTGGGACATCTGGCGTTTGGATTCGCGCGTGGCGAGGTTGCTGGCGGTCCGTTGGGCGCCGGTCGAGTTCTCACGACTCAGGCCTTTGCTTTCGAGGTCCGAGTCGATCTGCTGTCGCCTCGGGCTCCCGGCCTCGATCTGTGCATCTGACACGCCCTCTAGTTCATACCCCTCCCCAGTCTTACGGAGACCAAAACCGAGAGCGCGCAGTTCAGCGCCCAGTTCGGCTCTATAGGTTGCGCCTGCCAGCTTGATGCCGTCGTTCCCGAATTGGAGATTCAGCGCCCGGATCTCGCCGTCCCTCCCCTTCGTCATATTTAAGGTGACCGCATGACTGTGGATCTGCGGGGCGACTTTGCCATTGACCGGCCGCGCGTCCTCATGCCGAAAGGCAGACCACAACATGGCCCCCGTTTTGACGGACTCGGCGCCGCCACTTCCGTACCGAGCACACACGAACTCCCGTTCGGCCAACGCCATGGCCTTGGCCACCGCACGGTCGTGGGCAGCCAAGATGCGCTCACGCATCTCGGGACTGGCTTTGCAAAGGGCAAACTCGGACACGCTCTTAGGGGCCGAAAACGTCATGTCGACGCCCATCCTGCGATGGCCATCTTTCTCGACGCCATCAGTACCGAAGGTCCGGCCGTCCGGCAACCGGCCTTCTAGGAGCCCCTGCAGGACCTTTCCGTCGACGGGCCCGGCGAGACCCAGTTCCGCAGCAAGGGTACCGCCCCACATGCTGGGGGTCGCACCCTTCGAGTAATACCCGTCGCCACGGCGGCTGTCGCCCAGTTCGTGCTGACAGTACGAAACGACGTTACGGGCGGCGCCGGGTCCGCCGGAAAGGCTCTTCAAGGTCATCATTGCGTGCACTCCATATATATATATAAGGACTCCCACTAAGTGTCCTGGAATGGAAATTCACGCGAAGCGCGCACCACACCCTCCCGCAAAAATGTGTACGTTTTTAGGTTTGCGGGAGGTCTGGGATTGGGTTTGTAGACGGGAAACCGTCGCCGACGAAGCCGGACACCGGCAGCCACGAAGTGGTGCGACGGTGTGTTGTAGGTCGCTCGCAGAGTGACCGTCAAACTTCGGTCTTGAATCGGCTTAATTCGTTCAGAGGTATCAGCAACCAGTACAAAACCGGACAAACAAACGACTCTAGGCTACTTGTCGAACGGATATGTACGGCTATGGTTCGCAGTAAGACGATTTTGTGCGGTCGTGTCCGGGAATAAGCGAAGGCGTGACGAATTTCCGCGACGGCCCGCTTGGTGAAGGACCGACATCTATCGGAGGCAAAAATGCTAGATAAAGCGACGCGAATGACGGCTAGGGTGGCACCCTATCTCGAAGCTATTGATAAGGCGCGAGCCGCCGGTTTCACATGGGCAGACATCGCCCGCACCATCGGCGCGAACGATGGGGAGACCGTGCGGCGCGCGGTCAGGATATGCAAATACAAGACTGACCAGATACCTCTCCCGGAACCACAGGCGGCAAAGCCATCAACCCCTGCCCGGCCCCAGGGCGCCCCAATGCCCACAGCAGCAAGATCGGACATCGAGTCTGTAATCAACCAACACTTAATCAAGTGAGGTGACACCATGGCACAGAAATACATCTACATTAACGACGGCGACAAGGGCGGGGTCGGCAAGTCTTTCGGTTCGGCTGCCGTCTGCGAGGCGAACCTTGAGAGGCACGGCAAAATCGCCCTAGTTGAGGGCGACGACTCCCAACCAGACCTCGCGCTCAGGTACCAGAACGACCCCGACGTGCTGCTGGGCGTCCTGCCTCTAAACGAGGCCGGCGATGCCAACCGTGCGGTCTCCAAATTTGCCGCGTGGCTTGAGACCCACCAACCCGACAGGGTGGTCATCAACTTGCCGGCTGGTGCCGCTAAGACGCTGGCGGCTCATGCAGACTTAATCCGCATGGTCGCCGATGAGTTCGGGTACAAGATCGTCGGGCTCTACAACCTCGGCAAGGGAGACACGCCAACGGCTGGGTTGGTCAAGTCCTTAGAATCTGGATTGCTGTCTCAAGTCGATGAGCCTCGTCGGATCATCGTCTACCCGGCCTTTCAGGGAGACCCGCACGACTTTGTATGGTTCGATCATCCAGCCCGCAAGACCTTCGGTGGCCGGGAGATCGTCATGCCGTTCCTGGACAACAGGGATTGCGTCCGGTTAATGCTGAGCACCCCTGGTCGCCTCGCGCATCTCGCGAAGGTGCCCGCCGAGGGGTGGATGGTGGTCGACAAATTCAACCTGGCTCGGTGGTTGAAATCTGCCGTTGCAGCGGTTGAGCCTATCTTAGACATCGAGGACTAACCCATGGCAGAAGACTTTGACGACGACATGCCCACGTTGCCACCAGCGACGGATACGGATACGGGCACGGACACACAAGACGCCGCACCGGCGCCCCCTCCGGGGGGCGCTCCCATTCCCGAGAGCGCCCCCGTTTCACTCAGGGACCGGGCACTAGAAGGGCTCGATCCGGAGACAAGAAGCGCGGTCATATTGGAGGCGTCGGATCTGGGGACTAGAGACCGGAATGACGCATCCTGGATGCTTTTTCGCAAACTGCGAGATGCGACCGACGCGGCATCGTCTGCAAGCCGTGCTGCCGACCGCATCGAGGCGGCGACAAAGGATGTCGCCAAAACGATATTCGACCAGACGCATCGCGCAGGGGAAGACCTTAAAGGCCTTGTGTCATCAGGCATCCGCGAAACGACTCTCAACATCGGGAAAAAGATCGGCAACGCCATCGACATCGTCACGCAGCGCGGGGCTGAGAAGATCATAAACGCGGCGAGCGAACTAGATCAATCTGCGCACGACAAGATGTCCGCGATGGTCCAGGAATACAAAGGTCATCTTGCGAAGGCCGCACGGCAGGAAGCGGAGCGGCGATCATCTTTCACGGGAGCGGTCCGGTGGGGAATCATCTTAGCGGCGATCTTCGGATCTCTACTGTTTGGAGCAGCAAACGGCTGGTTTGGGTACCGATATGCGCATGGCCATAACCTTACACCGGCGGGACTAGAGGTCTTCCGTCAACCCGGCGGCGGATACATTCTCTATTTCAGCCCGCCTCCCGTCGCAAAACTTCGTTTTGTGCCGTGCCGGATCTCGGGACACATCTGCTTGCAAGTCACACCGGTTCAGTAACGGAATTTCCATTCAGGGGCTCTCTATAGAGAGCCCCACATTTTAGGAGTGCCACAATGCCGCTCAACACCACGCTCCCGTCGGTCTCGCAGGCGCAGTCCCTGCTGACGCCGTCCCAGTCCGACCAAAGCGTCGGCATCCTGAACCATCTTTTTGGGATCCAGAACGGCGACTGGCATAGCCTTTACTACCAGACCATCGGCGGTGTGGGGCAAGGGAGCCTGTTTTTCCACCTTCTGCAGGATCTCGATCTCGTCGTTCTCGCCTTCGTGACGATTATGACCTTTATCACGATGGGCATCGGCGCGGCCAATACCGCACACGAGGGTAAGGCATTTGGGTCGCGCTACCATGCGTTGTGGACGCCATTGCGGTCGGCCTTCGCCATGATCCTTCTCGCCCCGATCCCAGGCATCGGGCTATCCCTCATCCAGGGAGCCCTGCTGTTAATGGTTTGGTTCAGCATCGGAGGCGCGAACTACCTAGCCACGCAAGCGACCCAGTTCATGGTAAAACAGGGTGGCGCGATCTCCGGGATCACGCCAACCGGCGGCACTAAACTCGCGCAAGACATCCTGCAATCCGAGATCACATCGCAGTATATCGAGAATTACAAGGAGGAAACGCCCCGACCTGCGGCGCTCGACACGGTGACCTGGACGCCCCCGGTTATCGAGACGGGCACATACGGAGCCTGGACGTTCACGTTTAACATCCCGTCGTCCGCGCGCGGCGGGTGGTTCACTACCGGACTGGCGCCGGGAGAGTTAGGGGCGATCACCGTTCCCTGTTTCTCGCAGGGCGGCCCCATGTGCACCGCCCGCAAGGATGCGGTGAGCCAGATGATTAGTACGGAATACAAGTACGCGCAACAGCTGGTCGACTCATCACAAGCGGCGTCCGGATCGTCGTCGATTGCGCCATCGATCAAGTCCGCGGCCTCCGCACCCTCACCGACGGATCCCGTCGTCGCGCAGGCGGCCCAGGTTTACGACTCCGCAGAGGCGGGGGCAGTCCCTCAAGAGATCGCGCTGAGCAACCCGGCGCTCCAAAAGGAACTGACGACCCTCAACCAAAACGTCACACACTACGGGTGGTTCTCGTTGGGAACCTTCTATTGGGACATTGCGGCGGTGAACCAAAAGGTGCAATCACGCATCGATCAAGCAGCGCACTGGCGCGGATACGATTCGAGCGCGATCACTAAGGAACTTGGGTCGACCGACACTAAGAGGCTGGCGTCCCTCATTAACACGGCGACGGGGGCCGTACTCGCCACCCAGACGCCCCAAGCAGCGCAAAAATCGAATGCGAGCATCGATACCGTATTCGGGTCGGAAGGGTCGCTATATGCGGCCGCCGCGCCCGCAAAACTCTTGCTCGACGGCAACCCCTTAGCGAACCTGCAGCGGGCTGGTGAATGGATCGTAAACGCGGAGGTGCCAGCCGTGATCGGGACAGTGGCGATCACGCGCGCCGCGGCAGGCGCGGTCAAACGAGGCGCCGGGATATTTAACAATTTGCCGTTCGTCGGTGCCGCAACCGGAGTTCTGTCGTCGACCGTCAAGGCGTTGAGTCCCTATATCGAGATCGGA
>JAKAXK010000135.1 GCA_021827145.1 Pseudomonadota bacterium | reverse complement strand
GCCCGGGTCACGGGCTCGAACTGATCGCTGTAGCGCGAGGCCATTTCGGGCGTCTCCGTCCACAGCTCGTAGGGCACCTGCCCATAGCGCCCGGGCACGGCCAGCAGGCGTGACACGGGCGCATCGTTCACCCGCCACAACCATTGCGCGCCCGATCCCTGGGCCGGGCGATCGCGCCACCAGGGCCCTTGCACCAAGCCCTCGAGGGGGCGAATCGCGGCGGCCGGCAAGAGCCGCAGAAAGGCGGCGCTCGAGGGGACCTTGGGGGCCGTCCAGGAGGCCATGACGCCCTCGGGAAGATCGGCCTGGATCTTTGCCCCCCATTCGTCCGCCAAAGGCACGAGCGCCTCCTGCGCGACGGCTTTCTCGCGGGCCGTCATCGGGCCTATGGGCATCAACCGAAAGCGGTACTGACGGGGCTCTGTGTCGGGCAAGGCCTCGATCCAGCAGGCGAGGCGGTAATGGGCGAGATCCGGCCAGAAGCGCTCCATCACACCTCCTCCGCGAGGCCCGCGTCCTCCTCGAGGACCGCGCCCGTGGGGAACGCGTCGCCACGGGGGGCCGCCGCAAGGGCTGCCACGAACCGGGCAAACGTCGCCTCTTTGTCGCCCGTGGCCAGCGCGTAATGATCACCCGCCCGCGCCCGTGAGATCGATCCGTCGGGCGCAAAGGCAAACGCCCAATCCGGCGATCCGACCGCCAACACAAAGGGACCATCGAGGGGGTCGTAGGCGATCTGCGCCCACACACAACCGTCATTCCGGACGTAGGGCACATCCCACAGGCAGGCAGCATCCCCACAGGTCATGCCGTCAGGGAGTTTCAGTTGGGCAATACGGTCTTGTAGCGTCATGCCATCGTCTCCCGCCTATCGTTCTATGCCACGGATACACTTTATGTTATATCCTATACTTCGGATCCGTCAAACCACGAAGGGACAAGAACCATGACCCACCCCGACGATGAAACCCCCGTCACGATCCCCTATCGCCTACGGCCGGACCACCGGGCGCTTTCCGTGGGCAACCTCACCCTCATGCGCCCCCAGCAATCGGGTACCGGCATCGTGGTCGTGGAAGGCTACATGGACGTCACCGAGATCGTCGAGCAGGCCTTTCGCGTGGCCCCATCGGGCTCCTATCACCCGCACGGTCCTGCACGCACGCAACACGTGCGGGAACACGTCGTCACCCTCTACGTCCCGGAATTCGCGGTTCGCTCTTTTGCCGAAGCGGTGATGCGGGATGCGCGGACGCCAAACCGTGCCACCGCTCGGAAAGGATCTATGACGCCACGTTGATCAGATCTGGAGGACGATCTACGATTCCGCAGGGACGCGATGACGCCGTCCGTAAGTAGTTGTGCAATCAGGAGTTCTCCAGTTTGTCCCTATATTCACCGTTCCCTAAATCGGCTAATTCGTTGAAATCAAAGAAAGCCCCGAGTCCAATCGATATGATCGAGCCATTTTGAAAAACCGGCCCCTTGTCCTCCGTTTGCGCCGCAGTGTCGGTGTGCACATTGGCCAACCTAGTCACATCGTCGTCAGCTACACGCATGGCTGTTCGTGTTACCCCACGTACACAATCCTCTACGGCCAGAACAAACGCATATTTCTCGCCTCGATCAAATTGCATTCGTTTTTGGTGGATCTTGAGTCCGATATCAAATGCGACCTTTGGAATCGTTATCAGAGAAGTCCTTGTGGGAACTACGACCGGCTGCTGCTGAAAATCGATGTCGGCGTGCTGCCAGAACGATCTTGTCCCATCCACTCCACCGAACAATACCTGCGGATGCCAGAGCCTTTGGGCCACATCATGGACCAAGCCCTCGAGCAATGTTTCCAGGTCAGTAGCTTTCGTGTCGGCCCGAGGCATTATGGGCGTCTTCGTCTGAGTGCTAGGATCACCAATTGCCAAATTCAAATTTGCAGCTGGGCGGAAACCAGACGCGGTGGCGCCAGGAACCATGACGTTTCTCACAGCTTTTGCGATGCAAGTCAAATAAAAATCGATATAGCGGCCAGGGAGGCCCCATTCTTTGTCCGTGAGTTCCCGAACAGTGAATAGCTCGATCCCGTCCGCCTTAGCCTGCGTGACCGCCCCACTCTCAAAACCCATGACTGAAAAAAGGACACCGCGCGAGGCGTTCAGTTCTCGAACCGAGGTTGCCAGCGCATCAACCTCGACCCGGCTGACGCGTTCTTTCCAGTGCTTGCAGTCGATGATGACAAGATGTTCGATCAGCCCTTCTTGATGACGGATAAGGACGTCAATCTGGCGCGGCGCCCCGGACTTGCCGGTTAACTTCACGTCGTGTTCGACCGTTACGTTACCTGTGGCATTCAGCTCCGCCACCAGTTTCTCAAAACCACCCCAATCGGAGACCAACCCACCAAGATTTAGTGCTTTCTGGATGGCGTCCTCGACTTCTGGTGCGAATTGTTTCCCTGTCATGCAAGGCCCCTTTCTGTTCCTATTCTTCACCAGGGAGCAGGCAACCATTGTCCCGCCTTCCAGGCCCACGCCTTGGGGCGGCATTGCGCATCAAAGGCTTCAAGTCTTCCCGAAAGAACTGGTGCCCCCCATAGCTGGCGGGCTACGTCTCGTATCGCACTCGCCAGTAGGGTCGCAAGACGAACACCTCGTGTCGCACATATAGTGAAAAAACGGGTCCTTACCGGTTGGATCGAACATTGCTGCTGTGGTATAGGACTGGTCCCCGAACAACCCTCCCGCAGCGACATGAACCTTGTGAAGTGCCGCCTTAAGGCAGGCCCGCTTCTGACTGAGCTCGGCAGCCAGCATCAAGAGACGCCGATCGCAGGACACAAACACGGAGCTTGAATGCTTCAATGCGAAAACAAGAAGCTTGATATCAACAGGATCTTCGATTATTCGATCAATACGGCAATGCCCCTTGTAGCTCATCACAAACAAAGCGGCCTCGTCGTCGCTCGTGCCATGGTCCTTGATCTTCTGCAGTACATCTACGCAATGGGGCTTCAGGGCCAGTTGCTGCCGATCGCCGACGCCGAAACTACCAAACACGAGGACAATCATATCGACCAACCCACAAGTCGCGTCTACGGCGTGTACGCGATCGACATTGTTGGTGTCGATTACTACCGGCACTGGGTCAGGCATTACCCAGCTCCCACGCGGCATCTATGTCACGCCATACCTGGGGAGAAAATTCTTCCTGGGCTTTTGTCGCCGCCTGCCGAACGGACGAACCCGCCGCCTCGACAAATTCCACTACGGAACGGTCACTACCCCAACCAGTGCCAGCGGCCCTTTTAATTTCCTGAATTATCTCTGAATAGCGTGGTGTGTGAGGCCGTAACCTTGCGCAGTCAAACACAGCGTTGGCAAGAACCTCCGGCGTTGTACGCTGCTTGGCAATTAGACAGTGGATATCTGCCGGAAGCTTCCTGTGCGCGGCGATTTCTTCCGCTAAGTCGAAAGGTATCAGATACTGCTGGGCAAACTTGTTCGCGACGTACTCGGGTATAACTTCTGGGCGTATGTTGTCTGCGTAGTAGTCTTCGCCGAGAATGTCGAGCGGGATATCGCGATCCCGATGAAACAGATAGTGCGCCATTTCATGCAGGATCGAAAAATGAATGCGCGCAGGTGGTTTGTCTCGATTGACGCACACCACGGCCCGTTTGCCGACGCTCAACAGAAACGCGTCGAAACCGTCGGAACCAGCACTGACCGGAAGAAGGGGTAGTCCCGCTGCCTCATACAGAGATTCGACGGTCGGCAGCCGATCTCGCAATGCCTCCACACTGAATCGAATAGTCGTCAGGAGATAAGCAATGTCTGTTTCATCTTCACTGACGTTGTTTACGGTGGGTACCCGCTTTGGAGTCGGCAAGAAGTCCGCGAGCAGGACAAAAGCGTTCTCTATCGCGGACGCGCGCCGGCGATCTTTCGGTGGAGCCAGCCGATACTGCAAGCGAGGAGCATGAAAAGAGGGGCTCAGGAGATTCATCAGCCGCATGCCCAGTGTCTCACACAGAGGCCTCAACTCAGCGAATGATATTTCGCGACGCGCGCGCAGATACGCATCCACACAGCTCCGGTCAATACCCGAGTCCGAAGCTAATGTAGTCGCCGTCAGCCCCTTGCGGGCTAACTCCGCCCTTAGCCTTGACGCTATCGTCTGTTTTACTGCATCCGCGTCCATTGCCTCCCCCCGCGAGGGAATCGTAAGGGATATTTGCCAGCCTGACCATACCTCGATAGCGAGATCGCCAGAATTTGCTGTCCAAACTGGTCGTGTTGCGAGTTGAGAACGCATACGTGCCCTGGCCCATCTGGACTGGCGCTACAAAGCGTCGTTCGAGTCGCGCAATGGCCACCAGAGAGAGGCGACCGCAAAGGCGAGGCTGGCGACTGACAAAAAAACAGCGCGCCGAACAACTGAAGGCGCCAGCGCGTACCAAAATCTCCTTTACGGGCGTGGCGGAGGCAGCATGAATGTCTCGGGTGCGGAATCGCGTGCCTGGGCTCCCGCTGCGGCTTTGCGCGGTGCCAGGCGCGCAAGAAATCCCTGAAGTAGGCGCTGCAGGGCCGCGATGCGCTCCCGGATCCGCTCCAGGATCTTCTGATCGGGCACGCCCTCGAGCGAGGCCCGCGTCAAGGCATTGAGGCGCTGAACATGATCGAGCCCCCTGGCTGCAGTCTGCGGCGACCCCAGCCTGCCAAACTGCCACGCATGGCTCCCTGACTGCCGCGCCGACCGGTGAAAGGCCCGGGACAGGCTATGAATGCGGCGCAGACGCGCTTCAGCGGCCGGTCCCACCGGGTCAGCCCGAAAGGCGCTCGCCAATTGGGCGATCTCGGATTGGATCGCGGTCGCATCGGCCAGGTGATGGGCAAGCAGGGCCATCCGGCGCTCAGGTCGCGGCGTGCGTGCCACGCGCGTTTTGTGGGCCGGCGCAGACGGCGTGGGCCGTGGAAAATGGGGTAAGGGGAGCCCGTGGCCGGGGGCATTGGCCGCGGTCCTCCCCTCTTCGACGTGAGGAGATAAAGGCCTCGCTTGCGGCTCCGAGCGGGATGCCTCCTTCACCACCCAGGCATCGGATTGATAGGCATGCGTCAAGTCCGCCAGATATTCTTGCGTGGTGCGGGGTGTTGTCTTACCGTCCCACACAACCGTCTTCACCTCTTGCGCCGGCAAAGGCTTCTGGGAAGTTTCCCCCGGGGGCGCTTCCCACGGGGCTGCGACATCACCCTGCTCAGGATCTTCCATAGTGCAGCTCCTTATAGGGATGGGATACTCAATATAGTGTATCCACTGTCATTCTGCCAAGGCAATCTCCATAACGCCCTTATCTTCTATCCTCACGTCTCCGTCTCATGGGACTGTAACGCCTCTCGTAGCCGCCGCTCGATCTCATCCAGGTCCTGCTCGTCTTCCGGCCCGCGCGGACGATCGAGGTCCGCGGGA
>JAKAXK010000022.1 GCA_021827145.1 Pseudomonadota bacterium | reverse complement strand
CGGGCGCCGGGCGGTCGCGCCCCTATTTGAACGTCCCCGAGGCTTTCTTTTCCGCGGTTCTTGCGCGAGTATTGTCCGCGCCCCGGCCCTCGTGACGAACGATGGCGCTGGGTTATGACCAGGACCTTGGACAATCCCGCAGACTCTGCGGCACGACCGACGGGTCCTTCGAGCGTGGGGTGCGCGAGCGTCGCCACGCAGGGCCGACGAACGGACGTGAACGGCCAGGACGTCGTGGAGAGGGAGCAGGGAGCGTCCGCACACATAGGAAAGAAGAATGACAGCAACGACATTGGATAGGAATACGGCCCTGATCGTGGTTGATCTGCAAAAAGGGATCGTCAGACAAGCCATGGCGCACCCCACGAATACGGTTGTGGCGAAGGCGGCGGAGTTGGCCGCAAGCTTCCGGCATCACGCCTTGCCGGTCGTGCTCGTGAACGTCGCCGGTCGGGCGCCAGGGCGCATCGAGCAAGGTCCTGTCAGTACGGAGCGTCCGCCCGATTGGGCCGAACTCGTGGCGGAGCTGGGCGCGCACGCGACGGATTATCGGATCACGAAGCGGAGCTGGGGGGCGTTTACCGAAACGGGGCTTCTGGATTTCCTGCGTGCGCGCGCAGTCACGCAGGTCGTGATCGGGGGGATCGCGACCAGCATTGGTGTCGAAACCACGGCGCGCCAGGCCTACGAGCTCGGGTTCAATGTGACACTTGCGTGTGATGCGATGACGGATTTCCGCATCGAGTCGCACGATCACAGTGTCCAGCGCCTCTTCCCGCGCCTAGGCGAGACCGCGACGGTCGCCGAAATCTTGGCGCTACTCGCCCAGCGCGACAGGTGACCGGCGCGGCCGAAACCCGTTCGCCTGCCCCTTGGGCGTGATCTTCCGCGCGCTCGCGACACGAGACTATCGCCTTTGGGAGGTCGCGGCCCCGCAGTTCGCGCCCAGGTCCTGCCCTTGCCGCTAATCGGCTATGTCGCCGATCGCCCAGGTCCACGGGCGTCCTTGCATGCGGTTGCCGTGCTCGCGGTCGAGGATTAAGGCCGGGGTTTCCGGTTTACCTCTTGGCTTTACCCCGGAATAGAAAGAATTGACAGGCCGGAGGTCAGGGGTATGATGCGCGGCAACCACCCCCCACCCCCGCTGCGGAGTTCTCGTCATGACAGTTTTGGGTACCCCCCTGACACGCGACGCCATGCGTCTGCTTTTGCTCGGTAGCGGCGAATTGGGCAAGGAGGTCGCTATCGAGGCCCAGCGGCTCGGCGTCGAGGTCATCGCGGTCGATCGCTACAAGGATGCCCCGGCCCATCAAGTGGCCCACCGCTCTTATGTCATCGATATGCGTGACCCCAAGGCTGTGCGCGACGTCATCACACGCGAGCGGCCGGATTTCGTGGTCCCGGAGCTCGAGGCGATCGCCACCGAGACCCTGATGGAGATTGAAAACGAAGGTCTGGCCGAGGTCATACCGACCGCCCGCGGGGCCTTTCTGACCATGAACCGCGAGGGCATTCGGCGGTTGGCCGCCGAGGATCTCAAGATCCCGACCTCGCGCTACGCCTTTGCTGGCAACCTCGAGGAGTTACGAGCGGCGGCTGTCACGATCGGTTTTCCTTGCGTCGTGAAGCCGGTCATGTCGTCCTCCGGGAAGGGCCAGTCGGTGGCCGCGAACGAGGCGGAGCTCGTGGCGGCGTGGCACGAGGCCCAGAAAAAGAGCCGTGTGAAGATGGCGCGCGTCATCGTCGAGGCCTTCATCGAGTTCCAGTACGAGATCACCTTGCTCACCGTGCGCGCCGCCGGCCCCGGAGGCGTGATCGAGACCCATTTCTGCGAGCCGATCGGGCATCGTCAGGAGCGCGGGGACTATGTCGAGAGCTGGCAGCCGCAGCCTATGAGCGAGAAGGCCCTGTACCGGGCGCGTGAGATGGCGGAGAAGGTGACGGGGGCGCTAGGGGGGCGCGGTATTTTCGGCTGCGAGTTCTTTGTGAATGACGATCAGGTCTGGTTCTCGGAGGTCAGCCCGCGGCCACACGACACCGGGCTTGTGACCCTGGCGAGCCAATATCAAAGTGAGTTCGAGCTGCATGTGCGTGCCATCCTGGGCCTGCCGGTCTCGACGGAGTTGATGCGGCCCGGGGCGAGCGCCGTCATTTACGGCAACCAGGACACGGCCGGCGTCCGCTTCGGGGGGCTGGATCAGGCGCTACGGGTACCCGGCACCAAGCTGCGGCTCTTCGGCAAGCCCGAGAGCTTCGTGCGGCGGCGCATGGGCGTGGCGCTTGCCGTGGCATCCGACATCGACACCGCGCGCCGTCGTGCCCAGGAGTGCGCGAATCTCGTCCAGGTCCTTGCCCCCAAGTCCTGAGCGAGAGGCGGATCCCGATCCCGAAGCTCCGGCATCGCAGTCGGCTGGTGTGCCAGACGTGGTGAGCTACGGTACCCGCGGGTAGACCGTGGGCCTGACCGATCCGTTCCGGGCAGGTACCACTCACGCTCTCAAGGGCGGAGTCTCTCCACGGCATGACCGCTGAGCCGAAGGGGTGATCTGCACCGATTCCCGCTCCAGCGAGATCTCGCGGGCTACCGCGGCCGCTGTCAATGGGCATGGGATCCGGCGGTACGCGCCCAGGAGGGTGTGCTGGCAGGCATCGGCCATAGGCTGTTGCGGCGCACCTTGATCGAGGCGGCCGGGCGCTATCGCTTCACGCCACGCATCGGCGAATCCCTTCAGGCCCGCCCCGATCGGGCATCACGATCGCCTGGAGGCGCGGCTGAAGGTCAGTCACAGCAGGTCGTTCGTCCTCTAACGCCGTAGGGCGCCCTCCAACAAGGCGTATTTGGCGCGATACCGCTCTTGAATGCCAAATAAAATGGCGCGATACTCAGTTGTGCGACAAATAAAAGGCTTATCGTGCCAAAAGTGATCCCTTTAGCGGATTTTGACCAGATAGCGGAGGTCGTGCGCCGATTTCCCGAGGGAGCAGGGCTTGAGGAGATAGCGGCGGCTATGGGTGAGGGACTGTCGCGGCGAACGCTTCAGCGCCGCCTTGCCGATTTGATTGCCCAGGGACGTATCGCCGGTCGACGCGAGCGGAAGGCATTCAAATATCGGTCTGCCGCTATCACGGGTACGTGGGATGTCACCAAAGGGCGTGACCGGGTGGAGGAGCCAGTCGAGGTTTATGTCCCGACCTCTCCCGGCGGCGCGGACATCAAGGCTTACGTGCGCCAACCCATTCAAGGGCGCCGCCCCGTTGGCTACAGGGCCGAATTCCTGGACGCCTATAGGCCGAACGAAACCTGGTATCTACCAGAGACACTGCGCGGGCAGCTCCACACTGTGGGCCGCTCTCCTGCCGAGCAGATGCCGGCCGGCACTTTCGCCCGTGACATTCTCGATCGGCTGTTGATCGATTTGTCATGGGCCTCGTCGCGCCTGGAGGGAAATACCTACAACCGCCTCGACACGGAACGACTCATTCGGCTCGGGGAAGTCGCGGAGGGTAAGAATGCGATTGAGACCCAGATGATTTTGAATCATAAGGCGGCCATCGAATATCTCGTTCGTGACGCCGAGTATATAGCGGTGGATAGGAACACCGTCATCGCCCTTCACGCCCTTTTGTCGGATGGCCTGCTCTCTGATCCGATGATGTGCGGCAAGCTGCGTAACCGCGCCGTGGAAATCGGTGGTAGCGTCTACCGGCCCATGGCGTTACCGCAGCGCGTCGAGGAATATTTTGGCGTCGTGCTCGGCATGGCCGCCGATATTGAAGACCCATTCGAGCAAGCCTTCTTCCTGATGGTGCATCTGCCCTACCTCCAGCCCTTTGATGACGTGAACAAGCGCGTGTCGCGTCTCGCGGCCAATATTCCTTTGATCAAGAGTAACCTGAGTCCGCTCTCGTTCATCGATGTGCCAGAGTCTGCTTATGTTGATGCCCTGTTGGGTGTGTACGAACTGAATCGCATCGAATTGCTGCGCGATGTCTTTGTCTGGGCCTACGAGCGCTCCTGCCAGCAGTATGTGGCTGTCAGGAGCCATCTCGTGCCACCCGATACCTTCAGACTGCGCTACCGGGCTGCATTAACGGAAGCTGTGCGTGCCATCGTTCGGGGTGGGCTGCCAGCCATGATAGAAGCAGTCCGTCAGTCGATGCCCGCATCGGTCGTGCCCGGTGATCAAGAAGGTTTTGCGAAACTCGTTCTGGAGGAGTTCAAGACCATGCACGCGGGAAATGCGGTCCGCTTCGGCCTCCGGCCATGGGAGTTCGAGGCCTGGAAGCAACAGAACCCAAGCATAGGATCAAATCACTCTTGTGGGCCTTGAGGTCATGGATCGCACGTAACGACCCATGAATCCCCGCCGCTTGCGGCCGAGCCGGTCAATACACGCGGTCTAGAGGCCGATCCCGATCCCGAAACCGAAGTTCCAGCGCCGGTGCCGTGCCCGGTAGGCGTGCCAGACGTGGCTTGCGAGTAACCGCACTCGCGGGTAGAGGTAGTGCGCTTGGCCGATGAGCCCTGGACGGGTACCGGTCACGGTCCCTACGATCGTCACGAGTCGGCCGCGCGCAAAGAGCATGGGGTCGAGGTAGCCGGGGGCGACGGCCTGGAAGCGCCCCTCCGGCATGGCGCCAAGCCGGGGCCGACCGCTTGCCCTCAAGGGATAGGCGAGCACGGTGAGCGTGCTGTGCACGGGCCCCACGTTGTCCCGCACCACGACACCGCCCCAGCGTACCCGCGCCCCGCGCGTGCGCTGGGGGTGGGCGAGAACCGCGTGCAGGTCCATGTGGCGATCGATGTGGGTGGCCTTGGGCCGCGGATGCGTGGCGCAGCCGACGAGTCCCAGCGCGAGAAGGACGATCAAGACACGCGTCGCCTGGGTCCAAGTCTTAGGCGCCATCATAAGTCTCCCCTCCTTGGGTCTGTTTAGGGCCAGTAGCCCGGGCCCTCGTCATCCTCGTGCCAGCCCCAGTCGAAATCCGGGCCAAAGCCTATGCCCCATCCCCAGGGGCTGGCATTGTAATAGCGCGCGTATCGGGGGCGTGGGCGCCAGAGGTGGACGGCGGTCGTCTGGACGACCGGAAAGTCGTACAAATAGCGTCCAATGGGGTCTTTCTGGTAGCCGGAAAAGGTTCCGAGTACGGTCACCTTGCGGCCGATGGCGTAGACGGCGGGGTCGAGGAAGCCCGGGACCCGCGCTATAAAACGCCCCCCGCTAAAGCGCACCCGGCGCGGCCTGCCATCATGGCGCAAGGGCCGGCTCACGACCTGCACCCAGGTGGCGTGGGGGCTATTGATCACCCGGCTTATGATGCCACCCCAGCGCACGCGTACGCCGAGCGGTGCCGTGTGGGCCCGCGCCGCTGCGACGCTCACGGGGGCGATGTCGGGCGCGCGCAAGGATCTCGGAACGGGTGTCGCGCATCCGGCAAGCAAAAGTAGGCTTACGAGTACTGCGAAGGCTTTCATCCGTGTCGGCCTCCCTATCAAATCGTGACGGCCCCAAGGGAGTATCATAAGTCTCTGCCCGAGTCTTGGCCAGAGACTGAGACTGGCGCTGGCCCGTGCGACCATGGCCGCGTACCGGCGTCGCCGCGATTTGGCACAATGGCCGGACCTTGAACCCAACCGGGGTGGCCCCATAAGAAGGGCAGCCTCTCAAAAAAACGGCGAACGATCATCAATGACCACGAGCGATCCTGAATTGACATCCGCGCCTGGCGGGACCTTGGCGCGGGCGGCTGATGTGCTGCCCACGACCCTTGCCATTGTGCCTATAACCAATCGCCCATTCTTTCCGGCGCAGGCCATTCCCCTGGTCTTGGACCGCGACCCCTGGAACTCCACGATCGCCGCCGCGACCGAGACTCCGCATAAGGTCGTGGGGCTGGTCTTGATCCGTAAGGATCAGGCGATGGATGTCGCAAAGGGCGATTTCTACGATACGGGGACCGTCTGCCGCATTCATAAAGTGGCCCATAATGAGGACAAGCTCCAGGTGTTCGTGGAGGGCTTGCAGCGCTTTCACATTGACCAATGGGTCTCGGACGAGCGGCCTTTCGCGGTGCGCGCACGCTACTTTACGGAGCCCGAGGCCGTCGAGGGCGCGGATATCAAAGCCTATTCGGTGGCGATCATCAACACCATCAAGGAGCTCCTGCCCTTGAATCCCCTGTACGGGGAGGAGCTCAAATTCTTCCTGACGCGTTTTGGGCCCGACCAGCCGTCGCGCTTGGGCGACTTCGCGGCCAGTCTCACGACCGCGAACAAGGAAGAGCTGCAAGACGTCCTGCGCACGGTCGATCTTGAGCCACGGCTCGAGAAGGTGCTCTTTCTCCTCCGCAAGGAGCTCGATCTTGCCAAGATCCAGGCGCGCATTAGCGAGCGGGTCGAGGAAAAGATCAACGAACAGCAGCGCCAGTTCTTCCTGCGCGAGCAGCTCAAGGCCATCCAGAAAGAGCTTGGCATCGCCAAGGATGATCGCACCGCCGAGATCGAGGCCTTCCGTGAGCGGCTTACGACCCTCACCCTCCCCGAGGCCGCGCAAAAGCGCGTCGAGGAGGAACTGCAAAAGATGGCGATCCTCGAGACGGGTTCGCCCGAGTACGCGGTCACGCGCAACTATCTCGAGTGGCTGACGACGCTGCCGTGGGGGCGCTATTCCCGTGACAAGATCGACCTGAAACAGGCCCGTGAGGTCCTGGATCGGGACCATGACGGTCTCGGCGACGTCAAGGACCGCATCATCGAGTTTCTGGCCGTGGGGGCGATGAAGGGTGAGGTAGCCGGCTCCATCCTGCTGCTCGTGGGGCCGCCGGGGGTGGGCAAGACCTCCATAGGTCGCTCTATAGCCGCTTCGCTCGGGCGCACGTTTTATCGGTTCTCGGTCGGAGGCATGCGCGATGAGGCCGAGATCAAGGGTCACCGCCGTACCTATGTCGGCGCCATGCCGGGCAAGTTCATCCAGGCGATCCGCGAGGTCGGCGTAGCGAATCCGATCATCATGCTGGATGAGATCGACAAGATCGGTTCCTCATACCAGGGGAATCCGGCGTCGGCGCTGCTCGAGGTCTTGGACCCCGAGCAGAACGTGGACTTCCTCGATCACTATCTCGATCTGCGTTTTGATTTCTCCAAGGTGCTGTTTATCTGCACGGCCAACCAGCTCGACAGCATACCGCGGCCGCTCCTCGATCGCATGGAGGTCATACGGCTCGCGGGTTATATCACGAGCGAGAAGATGGCGATTGCCAAGCACCATCTCCTGCCCAAGCAAATGGACAAGGTGGGTCTGAAGCGCGGACAGTTGCGTATCGAGGATCAGGCCATACGCGAGATCATCGAGGGCTACGCGCGCGAGGCGGGTGTCCGCAATCTCGAAAAGAAGCTGGGCTCGATTGCGCGCAAGGCGGTGGTCGCCATGATCAACGGCAAGGAGCCGCCGATCAAGGTGAGTGCGCGCAACTTGGAGGAATACCTCGATCGGCCGGTCTTCCAGCCGATCAAGCCCTTGCGCGGCGTGGGCGTCGTTACGGGCTTGGCCTGGACCCCGATGGGCGGCGCCATCCTCGACATCGAGGTCACGCGCGTACATCGCGCCACCCGCGGAATCAAGATCACCGGGCAATTGGGCGATGTGATGCGCGAGTCGGCAGAGATCGCCTACAGCTATATCTCCTCGCACTGCAAACAGTACCACTGCCCCGAGGACTTCTTCGACAAGGCATCCTTGCATCTGCATGTGCCGGCCGGCGCCATCCCCAAGGATGGGCCCAGCGCCGGAATCACGATTGCAAGCGCGCTCCTGTCGCTGGCTCGTGGCAAGCGCCTCGTGCGGCCACTCGCGATGACCGGCGAGCTCACGCTTACGGGCTATGTGCTTCCGGTGGGTGGGATACGCGAGAAGATCATCGCCGCGCGGCGCGTGAAGATCTCGGAGATCATCATTCCCGATGCCAATCGCAATGATTTCGAGGAGCTACCGGACAATGTGCGCAGCGGGCTTGTGGTGCACTATGTTAAGCATTACCGCGACGTTGCGGCTCTGATCTTGCCGGAGTAGGTCATGGGACATAAGGTCGATTTTGTGTGTCGCGCCTGCCGTTACGAGGAGCGGGATCTTGGTGTCGGACGTGGCCGCCGACCCTGGCCGGTATTGCGCCTGTTTCGATGCGATAACTGCCATTCGGTCGGCAGCGCCTGGGTCGACGAGGATGGCGTCGCGCGCTGTAGTCTTTGCTACCACGACGATATCGCGCTCCTGGCCGACGATATCACGTCCGTCACCTGCCCAAAGTGCACGGAGCGCGGGGTGTTCACCCACCACCCCGGAGAGACCTGGGAGTGATCTAGCGGAGGCGCACGGGCTTTTTGAGCTGTTGACTCGCAAAGACCTCAAGGTCGGCCAGGAGTTCGTGGCCGCCGTTGCGCACCCAATGATCGGCGTCGGCGTTGTAGTCGTAGTGAAAGCCCCCGGCGCGGGCCGCAAGCCAAATCTGCTTGAGCGGCCGCTGCTTATTGATCACGATGTGCGAGCCATCCGGGAATTCGAGTGTCAGGATTTCGCCTTCGGTCTCGAAATCGATATCCGGGGCGCGGGTCTCGATCGCCTGTTCGATGTGCGCAAGCGTCGCCCGCACGCGCATGTCATAGTCATTGTCATCCAGCATGGGTGGTTCTCCTTCGTCGTCCATCGTGCGCCGTTCGTCTTGCGCCCCCCTTAAGCGATGGTGGGGCGCGGATCATGGTGGGCACGCCCGGCGCATGGTAGCGGGCCTTGCACCAAACGGCCAGATGGCGAAGGCCCTGGGTCGGGAAACAGTCCCTGGATGCGCCCCGGGGTTCGCTCGTCCGCGCCCTTGAGTCGGGCCTACATTACCCTCTATTCTTGGCGTCATGACAAAAAAGATCCTTATCTTGGGCGGCTATGGCACCTGCGGGCGCCGTATTGCCGAGATCCTCATGCAAGAGCCGGGTGCCGAGTGTGTCATCGGTGGCCGTGATGCCGCCCGTGGCCAGCTTGTATCCGCCACGCTCGGTATCCCGTTTGTGACGGTCGACATCCAAAGGCAGGCCTCTTTGAACGCTGCTTTGGACGGCATCTTCGCGGTCGTGAACACCTGCGGGCCGTTCCGCCCCCACGATTATGTGGTGGCCGAGCGCTGCGCGCGACGGGGCGTGCATTATGTCGACATGGCCGATGAGACCTCCTATATACTAGGCATCCAGGGCCTTTCGGGGCGTGCCGTTGAGGGACATGTGTCGCTGGTGTCGGGGGCGGGATCGGGTCTCGTCTTTTCCTCGGTGCTGGCCGCTGCCATCGCCCCCGGATTCGATACCATCACGGACATCGAGATCGCGGCCCTGTCCGGCAATCGCAATCCACGAGGGCTGGCCAGCATGCAGGCCTTGCTGGCCGCGCAGGCGCGTCGGGCACGGATTTTTGAGGGCGGCGCGTGGCAAGAGGTGCCGGGCTACACGCGGGGCCGCACCGTGGCGCTCCCGGAACCGTTTGGACGCCATCGTCTCTATGTGGCCGACGCCCCCGAGATCGAGATCCTGGGCAAGCGCTACGGTGCCGGGGTCACGTATCGCACCGGGCTTGAGCTTGCGGTCTTGAATCGCGTGCATGCCTGGCTCGGTTCCTTGAACCGCTTGGGCGTGATCGCCGACCCGGCGCGCTATGCGCGGGGCCTCCATGCCGTGCAAAAGGGCTTGCGGCGCTTCGGTAAGGCGGCGTTCGGACTGCGGGTCGTGCTGCGTGGCGAGCGGGGTGGCCAGCCCTTCATGCGCAACGCCGCTCTCGTGGTCTGTGAGGACGGCCTTTCGACTTTGTGCTCGCCGGCCGTGGCGCTTGTACGCAAGTGGATGGCGGGCGGCGGGGAGCCGGGCGCCTTTCCCTGTTCCGGTGTTCTCACTTTGGCGGATATGACGCGCGAATGGGCGACGCAACAAGTGGTGTTACAGCTTTCGTGATGGCGCGCAGCCTCGCCTTCGTGGCGGTTCTGGCGCTGGCGGCGTGTGGCAGGCAAGGCCCGCTCTACCTGCCGCCCGCAAAGCCCGCGCCGCCCCCGGCCGCGCATCAGGGTGCGAGGGCGCACTCGTGAGCGCCTTCGATTACCGGGGCGATCAACTCTTTGTCGAGGATGTGGCGCTCGCCGAGATCGTCCAGGCGGTCGGATCCCCCTGCTATGTCTACAGTCATCGGACCTTGGTCGATGCCTACCAGGCGTTTGCCGACGCCCTCGGGGATCGGCCGAGTCTCGTCTGTTACGCCGTGAAGGCCAACGGCAATCTGGCCATGCTTGCGACCTTGGCGGATCTCGGGGCGGGTTTCGATATCGTCTCGCAGGGGGAACTCGAGCGGGTGCTGGCGGCCGGCGGCGATCCGGCGCGCATCGTGTTCTCGGGGGTCGGTAAGACCGAGGCCGAGATGCGCCGCGCGCTCCAGGTCGGGATCCGCTGCTTCAATGTCGAATCCGCGGCCGAGCTTGTCCGGCTCGACCAAGTGGCGGCGGCGCTCGGGGTGCGGGCGCCTGTGTCTTTGCGCGTGAATCCGGACGTCGACGCCAAGACCCACCCCTATATCGCCACCGGGCTCAAGGACAACAAATTCGGGATACCGTTGGCCGAGGCCGCAGCCTGCTACGCCCGCGCGCGCGAGTATTCCCATCTCGCCTTCATCGGCATCGATTGCCATATCGGTTCGCAATTGACGGATCTGCGGCCCTTTGCCGATGCCCTGGACCGTGTGTTGCCGGAGATCGTGCGCTTGCGGCGCGCCGGGCTTATGCTGTCCCATATCGATGTCGGTGGAGGGCTTGGCATACGCTACCACGATGAGCGTCCGCCCACGATTCCGGCCTATGTCGCGCAGATCCTGGAGCAGCTTGCGTCGCACGGGCTCGACGATATGGAGCTCATTCTGGAGCCCGGGCGGGCGCTGGTGGCGGCCGCAGGGCTGCTCGCGACCCGCGTCGAGTACATCAAGGACACCGACAGCAAGCGTTTCGCCATTGTCGATGCCGGCATGAACGACCTTATACGGCCGGCACTCTACGGGGCTTGGCAAAACGTGATCGCCGCGCGCCGGCGCCCGGGCCCCCTCCACGAATATGATGTCGTGGGGCCGGTATGCGAAAGCGCCGATGTCTTCGGGCGGGGCCGGTCTCTCGCCATAGAGCCGGGCGACATCCTGGCGATTGCCGAGGCCGGGGCCTATGGCTTCGCCATGAGCAGTCAGTACAATGCCCGCCCGCGCCCGGCCGAGGTACTCGTCGACGGTGCGCGCTTTCATGTCGTGCGCGAGCGCGAGACCTACGAGGATCTCATGCGCGGTGAGCGTATAGTGCGCACGGCGCAGTGGTCATGAAGGACATGGCTGCCGGACAGCGCTTCGTCAAGATGCATGGCCTGGGCAACGATTTCGTGGTCCTGGATGCGGTGACCGGCAACCCCGACCTCGCACCCGAGCGCATCCGCCGGATCGCTGATCGCCATTTTGGGGTCGGCTGCGATCAGGTCCTCGTGGTCTTGCCGAGCAATGAGCCGGGCGTCGATTTCGGGTACCGTATCTTCAACGCCGATGGTGGTGAGGTGCAACAGTGTGGGAACGGGGCGCGATGCTTCGCGCGCTATGTGCGCGACGAGGGTCTGAGCGCCAAAGAGATGATCACTGTGCGTACCGCCGGCGGCATCATTACGCTCGCCATCCAGGATGATGGGGACGTAGTCGTGAACATGGGTGTTCCGCGCTGGGACCCGGCGGTCGTGCCGTTTGTGGCCGAGCGCGCGCAGCGCCTGTACACCCTGGACGTGGGCGGGCAGCCGGTGGAGGTGACCGTGCTGTCGGTTGGCAATCCCCACGCCGTACACGTAGTGGAGGATGTCGATCGCGCCCCGGTGGCCACCCTCGGTCCCTTGATCGAGCGCCATGCCCGGTTCCCGGCGGGGGTGAACGTGGGCTTTATGCAAATCCTTGATCGGCGCAGCATACGACTGCGGGTCTACGAACGCGGTGCGGGCGAGACGCTCGCGTGCGGCTCGGGGGCCTGCGCGGCGGTGGTGGCAGGACGCGAGCGGGGCTTGCTGGACGACGATGTCGAGGTTCATGTGCGTGGGGGGAGGCTCGCTGTCCGCTACGACGGGGCGGGACCTATATGGATGCGCGGCCCGGCCGAGCGCGTGTATGAAGGGCGGTTGAGCGAGCAGGGGTGAGGCCGTGAAGCAGTCGAGCGAAGAGCTGTCGTGGGAAGAGGGGGTGGCGCGTTATCTGCGCGATAACCCGGATTATTTCGAGCGACACGAGGATCTCCTGGAGGTCCTACGCATCCCGCACAAGGGCCGTGGGCAGGCGGTTTCGCTGCTGGAGCGTCAGGCCGCGGTATTGCGCGAGCGCCTCGTCGCCAAGGATCGTGAGCGCCAGGGCTTTCTTGCCGCGGCGCGAGAAAACGAGGCGCTCGCCGAGAGGCTGCATAAGCTGGCGGTCGCCTTGATCGACGCCGCCTCCCTGGACGACGTATTCGGCAGCGTCTATGACCTCGGGCGTAACCAGTTGAAGCTCGATGCCGTGACGATCCTTGTGGGGGTGGATGGCGGTCCCTTGGGTGGGCGGCCGGAGTTCGTGGCGCCGGATGACGGTCGGCTGCGTCGCGTCCTGGCCCTGTCCCGCGAACGGCCCTTGTGCGGGCCCAAGGCGATTCTGGCCGAGGCACGCAGCCTTTTGGGGCCCGATGAGGCGCGGATCGGATCGGTGGCGCTCGTACCTTTGCGCGACCCAGTGCGTTCCGGGTTCATGCTTTTCGGGAGCCACGACCACGAGCGTTTCCCGGCGGGCGTGGGGACGATGTATCTGGGCCGACTCGGCGAGCTCGTGATGCGCGCCGTGGCCCGACAGTTGGACCACGCCTGATGGCGGACACTTGGGCCGAGGCGATAGCGCGCTGCCTCGAGCGGCTGGCCTATGAGCGGCGGTATTCGGACCGTACGCTGGCCGCTTACGCCCGCGATCTCGATGCGCTCGCCCGGTTTGCCCAGACGCAAGGCTGCGAAGGCCCGGAGGGTATGACCGTCGAGGCCGCGCGACGCTTCGTCGCGACCGGAAGCCGTGCGGGCTTGGGTGGCCGCAGCATAGCGCGCGCCTTGTCGGCGGCGCGTACCCTCTATCGCCAGCTGGGCTTGCCCGCCAATCCTTTTCGTGGGGTCAAGGCGCCTCATGCCCCCCGCTCCCTGCCGCAGGATCTCACGGTGGATGCCCTCCAGGGCCTGCTGGCCCAGGCCCCCACAGGGGACCTCGAGACCCGCGACACGGCTATGGTCGAGCTCCTCTATGGCGCCGGCCTGCGTCTATCCGAGCTCGTGGGCTTGCGCCTCACCGATCTCGATTTTGCTCAGGGTCTCGTGCGGGTCACGGGCAAGGGGCGGCGCGAACGCCTGGTGCCCATGGGGCGTGCCGCCCAGGCCGCCCTCAAGGCCTGGCTGCCGCTGCGGCCGGGGGCCGATCCCTTGGGATCTCTCTTTCCGGGGCCAAGCGGGCGACCACTCTGCGCGCGCACGATTCAAAAGCGGCTGGCGCTCTTCGCCCGTACCCGCGGTCTCGCCATACCCCTACATCCGCATATGCTCCGCCATTCGTTCGCGAGCCATATCCTGCAATCGAGCCAGGACCTGCGGGCCGTGCAGGAACTCCTCGGACATGCGCACTTGAGCACCACCCAGATCTACACCCATCTCGATTACCAGCAATTGGCTCGTGTCTACGATGCGACCCATCCCAGGTCCCGTAAGAAGACGCATTGAAGCGAGCCCAGCCCTTGTGCTAGCGTGCCCCCCATAATCATGAGTGCCCAGGGGAAGGCGTATGACCAGAAGAGAGGGCGAGACGCCGCGCGTGGTGCGGGCCGCCACTTACTACGGACCGGATCGCAGACGCTCCGTCCGACGCTGGCAAGGCGATCGGCGCGCCGTGATCCGATGGGAGCCCGATCGAGGCGGCCGGCGTCAGAACGAAGGCCGCCGGGCCACGGATAGTCGCTTCCTTTATCGCTAGGCGCCTCTTGCCTTTGACGAGGCGCGCCTCCACATGGAGGTATCGGCCTTGGGCGGGAGGTAACGTTGGAACAATTTCACGGCACGACTATCCTGTCGGTGCGCCGCAACGGACGCGTCGTAATTGGCGGCGACGGTCAAGTCACGGTGGGCCACACCATCATGAAGGCCAATGCGCGCAAGGTGCGCAGGCTGTATCGGGATTCGATTGTGGCCGGATTTGCCGGCGGAACCGCTGATGCCTTTACGCTGTTCGAGCGTTTCGAGGCCAAACTCGAGCAGCATCAGGGGCATCTGACCCGCGCGGCGGTCGAACTCGCCAAGGATTGGCGGACCGACCGGCTGCTGCGCCGCCTGGAGGCCCTGCTCGCGGTCGCTGACAAGGACACATCGCTCATTTTGACTGGCAATGGCGACGTCATCGAGCCCGAGGACGGACTCATCGCCATCGGTTCGGGCGGCCCCTACGCACAGGCCGCCGCCCGCGCCCTGCTGGCCCACACCGATCTTTCGGCGCGCGACATCGTCGAGCGCGCATTGCACATCGCCGGAGACATCTGTCTCTACACGAATCACAATCTCACGATCGAAGAATTGGGGCGGACCTGATGTCAGAGATGACGCCGCGGGAAATCGTCCAGGAGCTCGACCGTCACATCGTCGGCCAAGGGGCAGCCAAGAGGGCGGTAGCCATCGCGCTGCGTAATCGTTGGCGGCGCGCGCAGGTGCGGGACGCGGACCTGCGCATGGAGATTACCCCGAAGAACATCCTTATGATCGGTCCGACCGGTTGCGGCAAAACCGAGATCGCGCGCAGGCTCGCGCGGCTCGCTCATGCGCCTTTTCTGAAGGTGGAGGCGACCAAGTTCACCGAGGTGGGTTATGTGGGGCGCGATGTCGACTCGATCGTGCGTGATCTGGTGGAGATTGCCGTCAAGATGATGCGCTCGCAGGAGGTCGAACGGGTCCGCGCCAAGGCCGAAGATGCCGCTGAGGAGCGGGTCTTGGACGCACTCATACCGCCTACGCGTGAGAACGCCTATTCGCTTACACGTAGCGAGCACGACGGGGGCGCCGCGCGTCAGCGCTTCCGGGCGCGGCTGCGCGCGGGCGAGCTCGACGATACCGAGATCGAGGTCGAACTGCGCGCCATGCCCTCGGGTGTAGAGATTTTTGCGCCTCCAGGTATGGAGGAAATGACCAGTCAGCTCCAGGGTATGTTCCAGAACCTCGGTAACAGGCAGACCAAGATGCGGCGGCTCAAGGTCCGTGAGGCCATGAAGGTCTTGACCGAGGAGGAGGCGACGCGGCTCGTCAACGAAGACGATATGAAGGCGCGGGCGGTGGATCTCGTCGAGCAGCACGGCATTGTCTTCATAGACGAGATCGACAAGATCGTGGGGCGCTCAGAGACCCAAGGGGCGCAAGTCTCGCGGGAAGGGGTTCAGCGGGATCTCCTGCCGCTCATCGAGGGGTCCACGGTGTCCACGAAGTATGGCATGGTGCGCACGGACCATATCCTGTTCATCGCCTCGGGCGCCTTTCATGTCGCTCGCCCGTCCGATCTCATACCGGAATTGCAGGGCCGGCTCCCGATCCGCGTGGAGCTCGACGCCCTGACCGCCGATGACTTCGAGCGCATCCTGAAGGAGACCCATGCCTCGCTCACGGAGCAGTATGCAGCCTTGCTTGCCACTGAAGGTCTAGCGCTTGAGTTCCGGGCTGATGGCATTCGCAGGATCGCCGAGCTGGCTTTCCAGGTGAATGAGCGCACCGAGAACATCGGTGCCCGGCGCCTCCATACCCTCATGGAGCGGCTCCTGGAGACCGTCTCCTACGAGGCCCCGGACAAGAGTGGGACCGCGGTCGCGGTTGACTCCGCCTATGTCGATCAGCATCTTGCGGCGCTCGCCGGCAACGAGGATCTGGCCCGCTACATCCTGTGAGGCCGATGGCATCGCGTGGCGGCGCGATGCCGGCCTCGGACCCCTGGTGTGTTACGAGGCGGCGACCTCTCGTGGTGTCGGCGGCGACTTCAGCAGGGGCACCTTTATGAGGTCGAGCAGCAATACGTAGACGACCGTGAAGGCGAGCAATAGGCCGATATCCGACCACGCGAGCCGGGCCATCCCGAAGACCCCGAAATGCGCGAGCAGGGACACCATGGCGACGTCGCCTGCGATTGCGAGCATCAGATAGCCGCCGGGGCGCGAGGACCACATATAGGATCGCTCGCGAACGAGCAGGACGTTGGATAGGCCTGAGTACACGAGACCGAGGAAGCTCAAGGTGCGCAGTTCCGAGATCGGCAGACTCAAGACGTCTTTGCCGACCCCAAACACGGCGAAGATGTAGGCGAGCCAGGCGACGGCAATGATGAGTGAGGTCTTGATGAGCATCCGCACGTTCCACACGTCGGGCTCCGGCGATATGCGCACATTGTCGTTGGCGATCGACATGGTCACAAAGTCGTTGGCGAAGAGCAGCAGCAGCACGAGCAGCGGTGTCACGACGAAGTGCCTGAAAACGATGAGTCCGAGGCTCAAGAAGACCGCCACCTGGATGGTTTTCACGATCTTGTTCAAGGTATAGGTCAAGAGCCTCTGATAGACGCGGCGCCCCGTCTTGACCGCCTCCACTACACCCTTGAGCCCGGAGTCCGTGAGCACCATGCTGGCTGCCGCCTTGGCGACATCGGTAGCGGTCGATACTGCGATGCCGACCTCCGCCTGCTTCAGGGCCGGGGCGTCATTGACCCCGTCGCCGGTCATACCGACCGTATGGCCGATGTTCTGGAAGGTCTGCACTAGGCGGAACTTGTCTTCCGGGTAGACGCCGGCGTAGATATCGCAGATCTCGCCCTTGGCGATTTCTTCGCGGCCGCCGATGACCGCGCCCTCCATGCCGAGCTCGGCGGCCACGACCCGTGCGGTGGCCATGCTGTCGCCTGTCACCATGCGGACCCGCACACCGAGTTTCTTCAGTTCAGCGATGATGGCGCGCGCCTCGGGACGCGGCGGATCGGCGAGCGCGAGCAGGCCCTTGAAGGTCGGCGTGCCACCCTCGGGCCCGGCGGCGACTCCGAGGACGCGGGCGCCGCTCGCTGCGAGATCGGCGATGGCCGTTTCCCAAAACGCGCCCTCAACACCCGCAAGTTTTGCGACCACATGGGGCGCGCCCTTGATGGCGCGCCACGCGATACCGTCGTGTCTGAAGGTCGCCTCGGAGCGCTTGGTAGCGGGATCGAACGGCGTGAAGCCGGTTTTTTCGGGGACCGCGATGCCGGTCTCGCGTAGGCGCGTGAGGATGGCGGTGTCCAGCGGGTCTTGTGTGCGCTCGTCGCTTGCGAGCGCCCCCATGAGCAGCAGGTCCCCGTCATCCACGCCGTCCGCGGCCTGCATCCCCGACAGCGTAAGTTCGTTCAGCGTCAAGGTCCCGGTCTTGTCGCTACAGAGCTCATTCATGGCCGCCGATTCTTCAATGGCGGCCAGCCGCGTGAGGAGCACGCCTTTACTCGAGAGGTCGAGGGAGGCCACTGCGCTGGTCAGGGTGAAAGTGGCGGTGAGTGCTACCGGTACCGAGGCGACTAGCAGGATGAGCGCGAAGGGCATGACTTTCAGGAGCGGCAAGCCGGTGAGTCCCGCATAGATCAGGATCGCCACTACCAGCGCCCCGTCCATGAGTAGTAGGTAGCGGACTATGGACATGACGAGGGCCTCGGCGTGCCCGCGGCTGCCGGCGCCGCGCATCAGCTCCGCGGTCTTGCCGAAGAAGCTCTGGCTTCCGGTCGCCGTCACAGTCCCGCTCGCCTCGCCGCGGCGCAGCACCGAGCCCGAATACACGTTTTCCCCCGGCTCCCGCTCCACCGGCACCGACTCCCCGGTCAAGGCCGACTGGTCGACCAGGACTTGCCCCTCAGCTATCACAAGATCGGCGGGCGCAAAATCGCCGACCCGCAAGTGCACGTAGTCGCCGGGCACGAGCTCGGAGGATGCCAGAACCTGCCAGGAGCCATCGCGCAACACACGCGCCTTGATCTGCAGGCGGGTCCGCAGCATGTTCAGGGCATTCTGGGCCTTTTGCTGATGCATAAAGCCAAGAATGGCATTGAAGACCAATAGAAACCCGATAATCAAGGCCTCTACGCGATTGCCCATGATCAGTTCGAGCGCCAACGTCGCCTCGAGCATCCACGGGACGGGCCCCCAGAGTTTCTTGAAAAACAATCGCAGCGGATTCGGTTTGTCCTCGGCGATCACGTTGGGCCCGTGCTCGGCCAATAGCCGCGCCGCTTCGGCACTCGTCAGTCCCTTGAGGTTCACGACATACTCAATCGCCTGATCGCCCGCTTTGCTCATCCCGCCCCCTTGTGTCTGTGCGCCCTACCTTCGTCGGTCACTCCATTCCTAGATGCGCGGCTTCAAGTCGGGCCGCTTGCTACCCCGATCGAGCTTGCGGTCGAAGGTCTCTTTCAAGACGGCCTTGTGCACGTCACCTATGCTCAGCATGCCGGTGAGTTTGCCATCGACAGCCACCGGAATGCGCCGGATCTTGTGGGCGATCATGAGTGCCGCCGCGCGCAGGATCTGGTCATCCGGCCCCACGGTCAGGACGTCGGGCGTCATGAACTCCGCGACTCGTGTGTCCAGGACGTCGCGATACTCGTGGTCCAGTTCGTCGAATCGCACGGAAGCCGCGAGCCGTATGGCGTCGTTGATCTTCGGGTACATGGCGCGCAGCACGTCCTTCTCGGATATGACGCCGACGATCGTGCCGTCCGCCGTCACCACCGGTAGCCCGCTTATGTGGTAGAAGCCAAGCAGGGTGGCAACATCGCGTAGCGCGCTGTCCGGGCCCACTGTCTTGATTTTCGTGGTCATGACATCTTTGACGAGCATGGCAGTCCTCCGTGGGCGATCGGGCGAGACCGGGGACGCCCAGGATCGAGTGAGATGGTCCTTCGATACATCCATGACTTCGAAAGAGAGCGCGGTTCCCAGGGAATGGATAGGGAGCGCACCCCGCGCCTAGGACTATAGGATGCGGGTGGCGTCGCCGCAAGCACGCGCCCGAGGGAGGTCTTGCGGTGGGGATCAAGGGGGCCTTATGCGAGGCGATAAGAGCGATCTATGAAGGAACGCGCACAGAAACGGGCCAAGTTTATAGAAACACAAGTACGCGAAGAATGAATTGCGCTATGTCAGTGAAAGACCGCAGAAAACTTCCGAGTAAGCAGGTGCCCGCGGTGTGGTCCGGCGTGTAGTATTTGAAAATATAAGGGAACGCCCTTATTAAGAGGAGCAATCGGCCTGTAAAAAAATCAAAAGACGCGAGGGGTACATCCCGCATACAAAAGACGCCCGTCGGCGTGTGCGGGGGTTCCTTGCGCGGCCTGCGGCTGACGAAGAGGTTTGTCTCCCCGGGGTTGTGACAGGGGCGTCCGACGGGCACGGCCCAACGGCGCGGTTGGATACATGGGCGCATGGGGCGGCGGCGGCAACTCTTTTGGCATGGGGCACATCGGGAGGCGAAGGCCTTGAAATTAGGGCCTTGCGTACCCAAATACAGGGTGTCGCCGGGAGCGCTTTCCCGGAAACCGTGAACATAAGGAGGTGGTTGTCATGGCAGCTTTGATGCAGAGCCCGACCAACTCGGGCTGGACCCTTGTCAACGATGAACTCGACAATCTGCTCGAGGGTTTCTTCCGTCCGCTGCGGCGCAGGACCGAGGGTGGGGCCACCGGTGTGGTGCCCGCCATGGATGTGACCGAGCGCGAGAACGAGTATCTCATCCGCATGGACATGCCGGGCGTGAATCGCGAGGATATCGATATCACGCTTGCCGAGGGCGTATTGACCATATGCGGTGAGGTCAGGCGTCAGCACGAGGAGAAGTCCGGCGACCGCGTGATCCGCGAGGAGCGCTGCTACGGCAAACTGTCGCGCAGCGTGCGTCTGGGGTCGCATATTGATGAAAAGAAGGTGTCGGCGAACTACAAGGACGGCGTCCTCGAGCTTACGCTTCCGAAGGCCGAAGAGGTAAAGCCAAAGAAGATCAGCGTGGCCTGAAGGTAGGCGCCGCGTTGCGGGGCCCCTGCGGGGGCCCTTTTGTTTCGGGGGCGGATGGGGCCGGGCACGGGCGCTTGGCGCGCGAGCGGTAGGCTGCGGCTGACAGGACGCCTGAAATCGGGTACCTTGTGCCGCACTTATGCCGGAGAATCCCGTGCCCTCGCCTTCGTCTGTCGGCCTCCTGATCGAGGCGCTCCCCTACATCCGCAAATTCCAGGGCAAGACCTTCGTCATTAAGTACGGGGGCAACGCCATGGTGGACCCCATGCTGAAGGATGGCTTCGCACGCGACATCGTGCTTATGAAGCTGGTCGGCATGAATCCGGTCGTGGTCCATGGGGGCGGTCCCCAGATCGGCCAGCTGCTTGCGCGTATCGGCAAGGAGAGTCAGTTCGTGCAGGGGATGCGGGTCACGGACCAGGAGACCATGGATGTGGTCGAGATGGTCCTGGGCGGGCTTGTCAACAAGGAGATCGTGCATCTGATTAATCGCCACGGTGGCAAGGCGGTGGGTCTGTCCGGTAAGGACGGGGCCATGATCAGGGCCCGCAAGCTTTCCTTGCGCCCCGCGGCCGGCGATGGCTTGCCAAGTGAAATCATAGACATCGGTCATGTCGGCGAGGTGACCGGTATCGACGCGGAGCTCGTCAGCCTGCTCGATACCGGAGATTTTATTCCGGTCATCGCGCCGATCGGCATCGGTGACGACGGGGCGACCTATAATATCAATGCCGATCTTGTCGCGGGGTATCTGGCCGGGACCTTGCGCGCCGAGAAGTTGCTGTTGCTGACGAACACGGCGGGTGTCCTCGGGGCTGATGGCCGGCTCATGACGCGCGTGGACGCGGCCTCCACGGAGCACTTGATCGCCGAGGGAGTGATCCATGGGGGCATGTTGCCGAAGGTTCGCTGCGCCCTGGATGCGGTCGCCGCCGGGGTGGGATCGGCGCATATAGTCGATGGGCGCGTGGAACATGCGGTGTTGCTTGAGGTCCTGACGGACGACGGCGTCGGCACGCTGATCCACGCCTGACAAGGGAGAGGGAGATGGATAAGACGGCGATCGAGCGGTATTTTGCCGCGACGCCCACGCTGGCCGCGCTGTGTTCGCAAAACGGCTGGCCCGATAACGACAGTCTGGCGGTCGAGGTGTTGGAATACGGTCCTGAGGACGCGGTGTGCTCAGTGTCCTTTGAGGAGATCCTGGTTGAAGGCGCGGGCTGTGTGGCCGGACGCGTGTCCTGCTGGGGACGATTCCGTGTGCGGTGGGACGCGACGGGCCGCATCGTGCATGCGGCGCGCGAGGCCTGACGGTGGCGCGTCCACGTCGCGGCGAGCGCCGCCAGGAGATTCTGGAGACCTTGGCACGCCTCCTCGAGGAGGCGCCGGGGGCATCGATCACGACCGCGCACCTGGCCTCGGCGGTCGGTGTGTCGGAGGCGGCTCTCTATCGACATTTCCCGAGTAAGGCGCGCATGTTCGAGGCGCTCTTCGAGTTTATCGAGGAGAGCCTGTTTACACGCATCAACCGCATAGCCGCCGAGCCGCTTACGCCTGCGACCAAGATCGGACAGGTCCTGCGTCTCTGGCTGGCCTTCGCCGACAAAAACCACGGGCTGGCGTACCTGCTCCAGGGAGCGGTTCTGGCCGGAGAGCACGAGCGCCTGCGCGACCGCCTGGCGCAGATCTATGAACGCGTCGAGACCCATTTGCGCCTCATCTTGCGCGACACCCAGCTCCCAATCCACCTGCCCGCGCCCTCGGTGTGCGTGCAGCTCTTGCTCGCGGCTGCTGACGGCCGTATTGCACAAGCGGTGCGCACCCGCTTTCGGGTCTCGCCGGTCGCCGACTGGGAGAGCCAGTGGGCCCTCCTGAGGCGCGCGATCTTCGGCGACGAGGAGGGGTCCGCCTAGGCCTTGGTGTGGGGCTGGGCGGGTTTTTTGTGCCCGCCCGCCGCCCTCCCGGGCGAGCCTCGGCGCGCCCGGGAGGGTCTCTGTGTGCGGCAAACGCGCTGCCGCGGGTTATGACCTGAGGGCCCGGGGGCAGACTGTACCTTAAGGCGAGGCGAGCGCCCCGCAGACGGGGCAGGCCGGGTCCTTGCGACGGCGGATGCGGCGGCTTTCCATCTCCTTGGCATCGAAGACCCAGAGATCACGGGCAAGCGGCGTGGGGATGCCAGCGATGACCTTGAGGGCTTCCGCCGCCTGCAAGGTCGCCAGGGCGCCCGCCACCGGGCCCAGGACCCCGCGCGCGCTGCAGCTCTCGGCCTCTTCCTCGATCTCGGGGTAGAGGCAGCGATAGCAGCCGGCGGCCGCCTCCTTGGGGTCCACGACCAAGAGCTGGCCGGCCATGCGGATCACGGCCGCCGACACGAGCGGGATGCGGGCCTTGACGCAGGCTGCGTTGATGGCAAAGCGGGTGGCGAAGTTGTCGGAGGCGTCGCAGACTAGGTCGACGCGGTCCACTTCTTCGGCAAGCCGTGCCCCGGACAGCCGTTCCGCAAGGAGCCGTGCGTCTGCGTAGCCCAGAGACGCAAGCGTCGCACCGGCCGCCTCGGTCTTGGGTAGGCCGACCTGATGGTCGGCGTAGAGGATCTGGCGCGGCAGGTTCGAGAGCGACACGAGGTCCGCGTCGGCGAGCGTGAGCCCCTGGACACCGGCGCGCGCGAGATAGAGGGCCACTCCTGAGCCGAGGCCCCCCAGTCCCACGATGAGCACCCGCGCGCGCCGCACGCGCTCCACGCCCTCGATGCCCATTGCGGGCAAAAAGATGTGGGCGCTATGGCGCAAAAGCTCGCTGTCATCCATGCCAGGTCCCTTCGGTCACGCGGGGGTGGCCGGCCAAGTCGCTCTGCGTGGCGACATCTTGCAGGCCGGCCCGTTCGAACAGCATACGCAGTTGCGGGCCCTGCGCGTAGCCGTGTTCCACGAGTAGCCGGCCACCAGGCTTCAGGGCCCGCACGGCCCCCGGAATCAGCGCCGCGAAGGCGGTCAGGCCGTCCGCGCCCCCATCCAGGGCATCGCGCGGTTCATAGCGCAGCCCGTCGCCGTCCAGGCAGGGATCGGCGCTTTCGATGTAAGGCGGGTTGGCCGCGATCAGGGCGCAGGAACGGGCCTCTATGGCATCGAGCCAGGATCCCGCCCAGAAAGCGACCTCGAGCCCCAGGGCGTGGGCATTGGCGCGTGCCACGGCCAAGGCCTTCAGGCTTCGATCACAGGCCGCCACGAAGATGTCGGGGTTTTCTTTTTTCAGGGCCAGGGCAACGGCGCCGGATCCGGTGCCGGCGTCGATGCAGCGATCGCCGCGGGCCAAGGTTCCGCCGACAAGGGCGCGCTCCACCAGGATCTCGGTCTCGGGGCGTGGCACCAGGACATCAGGGGTGATCGTGAGCGGGAGCGACCAGAATTCGGCATGGCCCACCAAATAGGCCAAGGGCTCGCCGTTTCGGCGCCTCATAATGAGTTCGCGCCAACGCGCCTCGTCCTCGAGGCGCAGCGGTTCGGCGGCGTCGGAGGCGAGCAGGCGCGCGAGCGGGCGTTGCAGGATATGGCAGCCGAGCGTCCAGATCTCCTGGATGGGGCAGCGATCCGGGGGCCGGGGGGCGGTTTGGGTCGCCTGCGCCAGGAAGCCCCGTATGGTCGTCATTCGAGGGCAAGCGCGGCGAGTTGCTCGGTCTGGTCTTCAGCGATCAGGGCATCGATCAATTCGTCCAAATCCCCCTCGAGGACGCGTTCGAGGCGGTACAGGGTGAGGTTGATGCGATGGTCCGTCACGCGCCCCTGCGGGAAGTTGTAGGTACGAATGCGTTCGGAGCGATCGCCGCTGCCCACGAGTTTGCGGCGGGTAGCCGCTTCTTGCTCCTGCTTGGCGCGCATCTCCTGTTCCCGCAGGCGTGAGGCGAGCACGGATAGGGCGCGGGCGCGGTTTTTGTGTTGCGAGCGCTCGTCCTGGCATTCCACGACCATGCCGCTCGGAAGATGTGTCACGCGAATCGCCGAGTCGGTCTTGTTGACGTGCTGGCCGCCAGCGCCGGAGGCACGGAAGGTGTCGATCTTGAGATCCGCCGGATTGATCGTGATCTCACGTTCTTCCACTTCAGCCATGACCGCCACGGTGCAGGCCGAGGTGTGGATGCGCCCTTGCGCTTCGGTGAGCGGTACGCGCTGGACTCTATGCCCCCCCGATTCGAACTTGAGCCGCGAGTAGACCGAGGGTCCGGCCAGGCGCGCGATGATCTCCTTGTAGCCGCCGTGCTCCCCGCCGCTGGCGTGTACGATCTCCATCTGCCAGCCGCGTCGCGTCGCGTAACCCGCGTACATGCGATAAAGATCGCCCGCGAACAAGGCCGCCTCGTCGCCGCCGGTGCCGGCGCGTACCTCGAGGAAGATGTTGCGCTCGTCATTGGGATCACGCGGCAGCATGAGACGTTTGAGATCTGACTCACAGTCCGCGCGCGCAGCGACGAGGGCCGCGATCTCTTCATCGGCCATCGCCCGCACGCTCGGATCCGCGTCTTGCAAGAGGGTCTGGGCAGCGCTCAACTGTTCCTCGGTTTGGCGCCACGCCGCGAAGCGCTCTGCGACCGGGGTGAGTTCCGCGTGCTCGCGTGACAGGCGCCGGAAGCGCTCCTGATCCTGCGTCACGCGCGGATCCGAGAGTTCCGCGGTCGTCTCCTCGAGTCGCGATGCCAGCCGCTCGAGCTTAGCCACGAGTGATGCCTGCATTACGAGGCCTTGTCGTCGAGGCGAAACAGTGCGCGCGTAGCGCCTATGAGATCCAGGTCGCCATCGGCATTGGCCTCCCGCAAGGCCGCGCTGGGACAGTGCATGAATTTATTCGTGAGGGCGTGCGCAAAGCGCAGCAGGACCTCGTTGGCCGGTTCGCCGCGTTCGAGCGCACGCCGCGCCCTTTCCAGTTCGATGTCGCGCAGCGCCTCGGTAGTGGCGCGCAGGGCCCGCACGGTCGGTACCGAGTCGAGCGACCGCACCCAACGCATGAACTCGATCACCTCACTCTCGATGATCGTTTCGGCTTGACGCGCCGCCGCTTGGCGCGACTCCATGTTTTCCTCAATGACGCCCTTTAGGTCGTCTATGGTGTAGAGATAGACATCCGACAACTCTCCCACCTCCGGTTCTATGTCGCGCGGCACCGCGAGGTCAACCAGAAACATGGGGCGGTGCTTGCGCGCCTTGAGCGCCCTTTCCACCGCGCCCTTACCGAGGAGCGGCAAGAGGCTGGCCGTGCAGGAGATGACGATGTCGGCGCTACTCAGATAGTCGGGCATCTCGAGGAGCGAGATGACCTCCGCCCCGTAGATGCCACCCAGGCTGTTGGCACGCTCGATCGTGCGGTTGGCCACGACCATGCGTCGTATGCCCTGTTCTTTCAGATGACGCGCGGCGAGTTCGATCATCTCGCCTGCGCCTATGAGCAGCACGGTCTGGTCGGCGAGCCGGTCGAAGATGCGTCGGGCGAGGCTCACGGCTGCGTAGGCCACCGATACCGCATTGGCGCCTATGGCGGTGTCGGTGCGCACAAGTTTTGCCACCGAGAAGGTGTGCTGGAATAAGCGATTCAGGAGCTTGCCGGTGGTGCCGGCCTTGTGCGCGGTAGCGAACGCGCTCTTCATCTGGCCCAGGATCTGAGGTTCGCCGAGGACCAGGGAGTCGAGACCCGAGGCCACGCGGAAGGCGTGTGCGACGGCGGTGCGGCCATCGTGGACATAGAGGTGCGGGCGCACGAGTCGCGGCGCAAGCTTATGATAGTCGCAGAACCAGTCGATCAGCGATTCGTCGGACGGGTTGCGCAGGCCGCAATAGAGCTCGGTCCGGTTGCATGTGGAGAGGATGGTCGCCTCGCCCGCCCCGACCTCGGCTGCCGCATGGAGCGCGTCAGGCAGCGTTTGCAGGTCGAACGCCGCCTGCTCACGCAATGCCACCGGCGCGGTTTTATGGTTGATGCCTAGTGCTACGAGGTGCATGGTCTTTGGACCGAGACGAAGATCCCCAAAGTCGGGCCGCCGCAACGGCCTCGATCGATATGACGGCGACCGCTAGCGCGGCCCGAATCGGATGGTGAGCGGCTCCGCTCCATCCGATCGCGATCACCGCAATGTCGGTTAACGCCAACAATACATACCCCAAGGATACCATAAACCCCGGAAAGGCATGGCGCGCGCGGATGAGTGTAGAGGATGCCCCGATCCCAAGCAGTGCCCCAAGGAATAGTTCATCGGTCGCGCCGAGACCGTGCGCCACCCACAAAAGACCACCCAGGAGGGCGGTGGCCATGAGCGGCTGGAGCCGGCCGAGGGGCGAAGGCTCGCGGGCGAGCGCCTCCTGTTGGCTCTCGAGGGCCGCCACGGTGAGTAGCAGGAGGGCTGCGAGCAGGACCTGGCTGACCCAGGGACCCAGGCCGATCGACGCCATGAGCTGCTGATTGCCCGCAACCCCGGCTGCCAGGAGTGTCACGAGGTCGGGACCGTGACTAAAAAAGCCCGCCCACGCGGCCCCATTCGGGAAGGCACGCTCGGCCGCCATGAGAAAGGCGACGGCACAGCCCGCCTGGAAGAGCAGGGTCATATAGGTCCCGGATAGGCTTCGGCGGCCGATTGGGTTGTCGCCGAGCGGGGCGAGTGCCGCCGCAAAGGGGAGCGCGCAGGCAAGCCACGGCAAGGCCATGGTCAGCTGCCCGTGGCGCAGTCGGGGGATCACCATCGGCGGATGGCTGACGAGGGCTGCCGCGAACACCAGGACCGCGACCGCGCCCAGGAGCAGGGCGCCGACGGCGCCATAGGCGGGGCGTGACACAAGGCGCGCCGCACGCTTCTTTTGGATCAGCATGACGAAGAGCAGGGCATAGAAAAACACGGGGGCGACCGGTGTCAGGCGTTCGTAGGGGCCTATGACGAGACGGACTGGGCCTTCGAGGGCGAGCGGCCAGGAGATGCCGACCGCTGAAAACAGTACGCCTATGGCCGCCACCAGGATCAGGCCCGGGGCGAGATCGGCGCGCCGCGCGAGCAGGAACGGGATCAGGCGGTCGGCGGCGAGGTAGAGGACTATGAAGGTGAGAAGCGCGTGGGCGCCGTGGGCCGCCAGTCCGGCCCACACAAGGGCCAGAAGGGCGCTCACGAGGAGGCGTCCAAGGGTGTTGGCGGTCCGCAGTAGGGCGGGTGTGCGCAATCGCATCTGCGCGATCGTGCTGGCCGCGCCCAGGGTGGTGCCGGCCAGGAGGATCCACAGGAAGGCCGGAGCCCAGCCGAAGCGCAGGCCGAAGGCCGCGCCCCCCAAGAGTATCGGGGTTCCAAGGACGCCGAAGTCGCGCAGCCCCGCTACGACCCCCGACTCTGCCCCGGCCGCGGGCTCTGTATTATACTGCGCGGAGTCCTCGGCGATCGCGACCGCGAGCCGCCCCAGGAAACGGTAGGCAAAGGCCAGGACCGGGATGGCGATCAGGGGGAGCAAAATCAGATTCATGGCGCAGGGCCTCCCGCAGGCTTTCGAAGAGCATAGACGCTCTAGGCTTCGATGTGCCCCATCATATCAGTGGCACGGGGTGTTATGACGCAGGGTCTGCGGCAAGCAATAGCCTCGATGTTGGCGGCCGGTCTCTTGACGGCGTGTGCCACGGTCACGCCGCCACCCGCGGCCCCGCGCGTCGCGGCCACCCCGCCCTCTCAGGTGCACCACCAGGGGCGTCTCTTCTATCACGTCCTGCTTGGCGACATAGCCGGTCAACAGGGGCGTCTGGGTACCGCGGCACAGGCGTTTGGCGAGGCCGCGCGCGAGACCGGCAATCTCGGCCTGACCCGTCGCTCGACGCTCCTGTCGCTCTATGCGCGCCGTTATGCTCAGGCCCATTATTTGGCGCGCTTGTGGCTCTCCTTGGCCCCCAAGAGCGCGAGTGCCCGCGAGGCCTTGGCTGATGCCGATCTGGGCTTGAATCGGACCCAGGCCGCCGTGCGGCAATTCGAGCGCGCCTTGGCGCAGGCGGCGCTCGTTCAAGGGTCCGCCGGCCGCGCTGTTGCGTTCGAGCATGTCGCCACGTTGCTCTTGCGCCACAAGCGGGTCCCGCAGACCTTGATGGTCATGAGTGCCCTGACGCAGCATTACCCCAAGGATCCGATCGGGGCGTATGCGCTTGCCGATTTGGCGCGGCAGGACAATGACCAGGCCACCGCGCGGCGAGCGATCGATGCGGCGCTTGCGCTCAAACCCGACTGGGAGGGGGCGGCGGTCTTGAAGGCGCGTATCCTCTGGAGCGCCGCGCCGCGCCGGGCGCTCGCGTTTTCAGCACGGTTCCTAAAGAGCAACCCGAGCGCGACACGCTTGCGTCTCGACTATGCGCGCCGGCTCGTGTCGCTGGAATACTGGCATCGGGCGCTCGCGCAGTTTCGGGTGATCGCCGCCGCCGCCCCGAACGATGCGCGGGTGTTGTATGCCGCGGGCCTGATCGCGCTACGCACCAATGACTTCGGCCTCGCGCGATCCTATTTGAAGCACAGTCTGGCGCTCGCCCCCGGCGACCCCCGCGCGGAACTGTATCTCGGCGAGATCGCCCAAAAGCAGAAGCGCTTTGCCCGTGCGCATTATCGCTATGCCCATGTGGGCGCGCCCTATCGCTTTACGGCGTCGGTGCGCGACGGACTCATGCTGCTTCAGGAGTCGGCCCCGCAGCTCGCCTGGCAACGCCTGGCGCGTGTGGCCGCGCATACGCCCGCGCAGATCACAGCGCTGGCGCTTGCCCGCAACGAGGTCCTGATGGCCTTGGGCCGCTACGCCCAAGGTCTTGCGCTCTTGAAGGCGGCGACGCCCAAGAGCCCCCATCCCAATGTCCTCCTCTATGCGCGGGCCTTGGATGAAGAGAAATCCGGCGCGCTCGGGGCGGCGGAGCAGGATCTCGAGCATCTGGTGGCGGTCCACCCGCACAGCGCCGTTGCCCTGAATGCGCTCGGCTACACCTATATCAACCATGATCGGCATGAAAAGCGAGGCCTTGCGCTGGTCCGCCGGGCGTTCGCGTTGGACCCGAAGAATCCGGACATCCTCGACA
>JAKAXK010000134.1 GCA_021827145.1 Pseudomonadota bacterium | reverse complement strand
CCAGGCCGTGCGCGGCGCCAGCAGATAGCGGTAGCGGGACAAAAATCCTTCCACGTCGCGCGCCGCCCCCCGCCCCCCGTTGGCGACCAGGGCGAACATCGCCTTGTGTGGCCGCAAAAATCGCACCAGGGTACGGGAGGCCTTGAGGCGCTGGGCGCTGCTTCCACCGCGGATCGCCACCATCAACACGCGCGCGGCCTCGCCCTTATGTAGGCCCTGCACGAGCGCCCGCTGCACGGTATTGCCGGAGGTCGGCAGGAACGCTGTCAGGCTGCCGCCGAAGCGGCCGGTCTTCACAATGACGGCGGCAAGGCCCGCCATGACGGCAAGCCACGCCAACGTCACCCCAAGGGCCAAGCCTTTGGCGTTCACCGCTGGATGCGCATATCCGACATATCGCCGTTCGGGGCCCGCGTCTTGATTTCCACGAGTGCCGCACCCCGGCCGCTGATGGCGACACTCGAAAGCGCCTGCTTGAGCGAGGCAAGCCGCGGCGTCAGAAGCAGATGCCAGGCCGTGCGATCCCCAGTGAGGTGGGTCGTGAAGTCATGCGCCAGGAGCGCGTAATTGCCGCTCAGCAGACCCTCGAATCCCGACACGATCGCCACCACCCCCGGGTAGCGAGTGACCGCTACCCCGTGTCGCGCACCATTGACGAACAAGCGATTGCCGACGATCCGATACACGGCCCGACGTGGCGCGCTTTGCGTCATGATGAGCGTCGCGGGTTTGATGTATTGCAGGGTGCCATGGGCGTGGACGGGGCGCCGGAGGCTGGCCAAATGATTGATCTCGGTGAACCGAACCTTACCGTTCACCCCGTGGGCCAACGTCGTGAGGAGCGTCGGAACGCTCCATGCGCGCGCGGCCCACGCGGTCGTCGCCACCATCATCAGGAGTACGCCTCCGAGGCGAACCGCTATCTTGGACTTGCCAAAAGTCATAAAAGTTGAACCAGTTGTCAGGTGCCGCGCGACAGTACGCCTGCAGGGTTTCCACATATCGCTCCCCAAGTCGTCGCATCCAATCGACCCGCGCAGCAGCCTCCGGCGGCGGCTCGCACAGCGGTTCGAATACTAATTCATAGCGGCAAGCGCCCGTGGCGGCGCCGCGGTAGAGCGCGGTGAAGAAGAATACCGGTACCTGTAGGGTCGCCGCAAGCCGCAAAGGGCCCAGCGGAAAACGGGCCACACGACCCAGGAATTCGGCCTCATAGGTAGGTTCAGCCCCCAAGGCCCTATCGCCCATCAAGCCCACGAGCCCCCCTTCCGCCAATATTTCCTTGACCCGCAAAAGGGACGCCGCGCCCCCCAGTGCCAGAATCGAGTCCTGCGCGCCGGGGTCCAAGGCCCCCAAGGTCTCATTCAGCTTGCGCGATACGCCGACATTCATGATGACCTGGACCTTGAGCTCCGGCCGCAGCGACGCGGCCGCCCGTGCCGCCTCGAAGCTCCCCAGATGGGCACCGAGCAAGACCGCGCCCCGCCCCCGGTCGAGACAGGACCTTACGGCTTCGAAGCCGCGGATCTCGTAGGGCGGCGCATCGGGGTGACGCGCCAAGAGATAGGCGCGATCCAGAATCGTCCGCGCGAACGTGAGGTAGTGGGCAAACACGGTGCGTAGCGACGGCCGGCGCCCCTCCAGGGCCTCATAGTACCGACGCAGACCGATCCGCCCCTCTCGGAGAAAGCAAAAAAAATAGGCGGTGATAGGCCAAAGCAGCGCCCTTCCCGTTCGCCGACCGAGCGCAAGCACCAAGGTGCGGGCGACACGCATACCCCAGCCACTGCCCCGCTCACGCTTCTCAAACCACGCCTGAGCCATCACCGCCCCTCGCAACCATCGCCGTACGGAAAGCCCGGGGCCGGCACCCGTTTATGCTCGACGGGCCTTGATAGCGGCCGCAAGCGCCCTGAGCGACGCGAAAATCGTGGCGTTTTCCGGATCGTCGGAGCGGATTTGGATACCGTAATGCTGCGAGATCGCCAACGCGATCTCCAGCATGTCGATCGAATCAAGCCCCAGTCCCTCCCGAAAAAGCGGCTCCTCCGGATCGATGGAGACCGGATCGAGCGCCAAATTCAAACTGCTCACGAGCAGCTGCGCAATCTCGCACTCAAAGTCGGTTTGCTCACTCTTCACTCAACATACCCTCTCAAAACCCCCCCCAAACCTGCAAGCACGCTTCGAACACCCCCGGCCCTCGCCTTCACGTGCGGCTGCGCGTGGAATGTACGAACACCCACACGACCGCAACTCCCACCAACAAGGTATTGGAAGCCTTCATCAGGGGACTCGACGCAAACGCCGCGCCGCGGTAATTCCGGTAGCGTCCGAAAACCGAGAAATCAAAGGACCCTATGCGACGGCTCACGGCAGCCGTCAAGCGCAGGCCCGCGTATCCGCCAGGCGCCGCATACGCCGGCCGGCCGATCGCCGTCTCGCTCGCCGGAACACCAAAAAAATATCCATTGACCCCGCGGCTGCGAAAAACGGGGCCAAAGCTTACCACAATAGGCCATGTACGCCCCCGGGGGGTGCGCCATTCCAGGAAGGCCGAGGCACTGCTCCCGACCGGCGCGAACCGCAGACCCGGATCGATCGCCCATCGGTAGCGGGCCCGGGCCCCCAACCAAGCGCGCCCCCCACGCGGCCGCCATGCGAGCCGGTACAGGACATCGGGCCCCAAGGCAAAGGTCGGCGCGAGCGCGGGCATACCGGCGCGCGCATCAGGTGCGCCAGCGGCGTCCGGGGGCGAACCGTTAGCGCCAATACCGAAGCTGAGCGGTGAATGGTGACCCCATTCGGCACGCAGATGCTCATGGTGGAGATGCCAGCTCGGCGACTCATACTGCCAGTACGGATAAGGATAGGCGAACACGCGCTCGCGGCCCGATCCTGGGTAGGTCGGGGCGACAAACACCGCGACCCCAAGGCCGCCACGGTAGTGGGATTGACGAGCGGCCGCCGAGCCCATCACGAACGCGCCCAAAACCGCATACACAAGGCGCACGCCCCTCCTGGGGTCCCGTCCGTCCCCAAAAACCTTCACCAACCCTCCCTCCTTGGGTGTCGTTCTCGCCGATCGCCCCAACCCTATCTTGACGCGCCGCGGTCTTAGACGCCAGCGGTCACGACCGCCTCGATCTCAATCACGAGTTCGCTCCGACAAATATCTCCCGCGAGAACCAGCACCGGGGCACCGGCCCAAGGGCGTGGCAGCGCCGACAAAGGCCCCGCGCCACGCACATAGATCTTGGTCGCGGCCACCCGCCAATCCTCTCCCAGATCGGCGCTCGCCACCACAAGATCGAGATTGGCGAAGGTTTCCGTCATCTGTGCCTCCAAGTCGCCCGCAGCACGACTCTCATGCCCCACGATAGCGGCCGTGCCCGAGATCCACAACCAATGGCGACCCTCGCTTACCACCTTCATCGCGCGCACGAAGTCGGGTGGACGCGGACCATAGGTCTGCGGATAGCGGTAAGCGGAGACCTGCCGGGGGTTTTCGATGGCCATACCCGGAGTCCGCCGCGCCAGCAGGTACACCATAAGATCGCCTGTATGCGTCCCGATACAGGTTGCGGCCGGGCGTATCCCCCCTCGCGCCAGATAGCGCTCGAGGGCGTAGTGGCGTCCGCGATTGAACTGCCGATAGCGCTCGAGATCATCCTCCACGCCATGGATGTCGGGGAAATACTGCCAGGCCCGAATCAGGCAGCCGTAGCCCTCCTCCTCGGCAACCCGCAGGAGACGCTCGTAGGCCGCCACAGCCGCGGCCTCGATCATGCCCGCGGCATCCACCGTGATCGCCGCGAACAACCACTCGCCGTCGTGACCATAACGCACGTCATGGCGCGCGCCCGATCTGACGACACCCCCCGTGATGACCTCACACACGGGCGGTCCGTGCGGGTTCAGCGCCACCCCCAGATAGGGTGCCTGCCCACACCACGCGCGCACGGGGTCGGCGACCCCGTAGGCCAGCACCCCAAGCACATCGCTCCGGTTCTCGATCTCAGTCAGCCGCTCGGCTGGATGATGAAATATCCGCATAAACCGTTTATTCGAACAGGGGATGCAAGACGCCGCGGCCGCACCCCGCGGCCTTCGCGTCCCCGTTGATCTCCACGCCAAGACCCCCATCCCCATCACCTTGCCGACAGCGCGCAATGCGTGTAGCTTCTGGCCCATGCCCTACCCGCGCGACCGACATGCCCTGAACCGAAGACATGATGCGTCCGCCGTGCGCTAGCGTCATGCGTCGGCAAGACCCGCTGTAGGTCATCCCGCGATCATGCATAAGGCTTGCTCCCCCTCACATTATTTTAGCCCCGAGCCACGACAGGATCGCTCGCGACCTCTCTTGTCTGGCGCGTGCACGCCTGGCGCCCCGGGACCTTGCGGGAGCCAATAGTGGCACGAATCGATCCACGTGACGTCTTTCAGATGGTCAATATCTTAGACGGTATTGCCACCGCAGTCGCCACCACGCACACCCTGCCGATGGGGCCGACCCTGGGCGCGGTCGCCGCAAGCCAAGCCGCACTGGCCGCCGCCTGCCTCTGCCCGCGCTGTTCGTTTGTGGGCCCCACGATCACCAGCGCGGCCACTGCAGAGGCGCAGGTGGCCCTCACCTTCGACGATGGCCCGGACGAGACACTCACCCCCCGAATACTCGATATTCTGGCCCAGTATGGCGCCAAAGCCAGCTTCTTTTGTATTGGCGCCCGGGCGCGTCGATGGCCCGCTCTCGTGCGCCGCACGGCCATGGCCGGGCATAGCATAGAAAACCACAGCTGGCACCACAGCCCGCGCTTCGCGCTCCTCGGATCACACAAGCTCGCGTGCGAGATCGACAACACGCAAGAGCTGCTCGCCGATCTCTGCCACCGGCCGCCGACCTACTTCCGCGCGCCCGCCGGCTTTCGTAACCCATGGCTTGCCCCGTTGCTCGCGCAACGAGCCCTCCAATATGCCGCTTGGTCGCATCGGGGATTCGACACTCTCGATCCCGCGCCCGCCAGAGTCTTGCGGCGCGTCTTGCGTCACATCCAGCCGGGCGCCATCCTGCTCTTGCATGATGGCCGCAACGCGCGCGATCGGCAGGGCCGCCCGGTCATAGACACAGTCCTGCCAACTTTACTCCAGGGGCTCGCGGCGCGCGGGCTGCGGGCCGTCGATCTGCCCACACTCCTTGGAAGCGCCGTACCCGTAGAACGGCTATCACTGCGCAGCCGCGCGTGATGGGGTCACCCCCCGTGTTTTCAGATAATCCTCATAGCCGCCACCAAAGCTCGTGATGCGCCCGTCCCGCAACTCCAGAATCTCGGTCGCAAGCGACGATACGAACTCGCGGTCGTGGCTTGCGAAAATAAGGGTTCCAGGATAATGCACCAAAGCTAGATTCAGGGCCTCGATGGACTCCATGTCCAGATGATTGGTGGGCTCGTCCAGTATCAAGACATTCGGCGAACGCAACATGAGCTT
>JAKAXK010000133.1 GCA_021827145.1 Pseudomonadota bacterium | reverse complement strand
GTCGTCTCGGCGCACCGTACGCCCGACCTGCTCTTCCATTACGCCACGCAGGCCGCTGGCCGCGGGCTGCGGGCCATCATTGCCGGGGCGGGCGGGGCCGCTCATCTCCCGGGTATGGTGGCCGCCAAGACCGCCCTTCCGGTATTGGGCGTACCCGTACAGTCCCAGGCCTTGCAGGGGCTGGACTCACTCCTGTCGATCGTGCAGATGCCGGCCGGCGTCCCGGTTGCGACTTTTGCCATAGGCAAGGCCGGGGCGGTCAACGCGGCCTTGTTCGCGGCGGCACTGTTGGCTGCGCATGATACCGTGATCCGCGAGGCCCTCGCGGATTTCCGCACCCGCCAGACCGAGACTGTGATAACGCACCCGGACCCGCGCGTCCCATGATCGTGGGCGTCATGGGCGGTGGGCAGCTTGCCAGAATGCTGGCCCTGGCCGGCCAGCCGCTCGGCATTGACTGTCTGTTTCTGGATCCGGTCGCCGATGCCTGCGCGCGCAGTGCCGGGGAGCTCCTGCGTGGGGACTATGGTGACGAAGACCGGCTCGACCAGTTGGCGCATCGCGCCTCGGTGGTGACTTACGAATTCGAGAATGTGCCGGAGGCGAGCCTGCGCCGTTTGGCGTCACGGGTCGCCGTGCATCCCGACCCCAAGGCCCTGGCGGTCGCCCGCGACCGTTGGCACGAGAAGCGGCTGTTCGCGGATCTCGGCATTCCGACGCCGCCGTTTGTCGCCGTCGACACGCATGCGGACCTCGAGCGGGGGCTCGCGGCTGTGGGCAGGCCTGCGGTCCTGAAGACGCGCACCATGGGCTATGACGGCAAGGGGCAGCGGGTTTTGCACGACGCGGCGGATGCGGAGAATGCGTTTGCGGCGCTCTGCGGGTCGCCCCTCATTCTCGAGGGTTTCGTGTCCTTTGACCGCGAGGTGTCCTTGATCGCTGTGCGGGATCGTTTAGGTGATACGCGCTTCTATCCCTTGACGGAAAACGTCCACAGAAACGGCGTATTGGTGCAGTCCGTCGCGCAGCCCGGCGACCCGATGACGGCCCAGGCCGAGGATTTCGCGCGCCGCCTCCTCGAGCATCTTGGCTACGTGGGGGTCCTGGCCGTCGAGTTTTTTCAAAAGGGCCATGATCTGATCGCCAACGAGATGGCCCCGCGGGTCCACAACTCCGGCCATTGGACCATCGAGGGCGCCGAGACCAGTCAGTTCGAAAACCACTTGCGCGCCGTTACGGGCCTGCCGCTTGGTGCTACGCATCCTCTTGCCGCCGCGGGCATGGTCAATTTTGTGGGGCGCCTGCCCGAGGCTGCGGCGGTCCTGGCGGTGCCGGGGGCACACCTGCATGTCTACGGCAAGGCGCCGCGCCCTGGTCGCAAGGTGGGGCACGTCACGGTGCGGGCGCCGGGGGAGGCCGAGTTGCGGAAGGCGTTGGCGCGGCTCGCCGCCCTCGCTGCCTCGGCTTAGCCGAGGATCCGCTCCTTTTCACGCCACTCCATGTACTCCGGGGCTTCAAGGTCCTGTTGTCGCATTAGAAGATCGATCTGGCCCAGGTGGTAGGCGTGGTGGCCCATCACCGACCACAAGAAGCCCATGCCGGTGTAGCGACGGCCGGCGAACACGAGCGGCTTGCCGATGTCCTCGGCGCGCAAGGCCGCGAGGCGTTCCCTATTGTCTTGGTGCCTTTTCTCATAGACCGCGATGAAGCTTGGGATCGTCTTCACGGCCTCGATCGCGGGATCTTTCTCCGCCATGGGCATAGTGCCGTTGTCGGGGACCAGTGGCAGACGACTGATCCAGTACGATTCAGTGGTCGCCAAGTGACGGGCGAGCGCCGCGATGGTGATCTTGTTGATGCGTGTGCCGAGATAAAGGGCCTCCGAGTCCCGAGGAATACCGCGCCACTGAGACTCATCGATCATCTGCAAGTAATCGAAGGTGTGCAACACCTCTTGGTCGAAGAGCGACCGGAAACGTTCAAGTTCTGTCATGAAGCCTCCGTCTGATAGGGCGGCGCCTCTCCCGGCGGTGTGCCCCAGGATAATCCCGATATGGACCCAGGGAGACGGACGATAGTCTCTTGCGTGGTGGGGCTATCCTAATAAAACATCTCAGGCGTCCGCTTCGCGCGTCGTGAGCTTGTAGCGTCCCAGGCGCCGATAGAGGGTGCGTTCGCTGACGCCGAGGGCATCGGCCATCGCCCGACGATTGCCGCTATAGCGTTCGGCAAGCGCCGCGAGCTGTTGGCGTTCGCCGCGATCTTGGCTAGGCATGGCCATCGGCATCGCTGGTGTTGCCCCCTCTTCCAGACCGAGGTCTTCGGGTTCTATCGTTTGGCCGTGACAGAGCGCCACCGCGCGCTGCAGGATATTGCGCAATTCGCGCACATTACCAGGGAAGTCGTGGCGCATGATGCGTGCCCAGGCCTGTTCACTCAGTCGCGCGTGGCGTCGGTTGGCGGCGTTGATGCGAGTCAGCAAGGCCTCAACCAAGAGCGGGATATCGGCGCGGCGTTCACGGAGCGATGGCAGGCTGATAGTGACACAGGCGATACGGTAGTAGAGGTCTTCCCGGAATCGGCCGGTGGCGACTGCGTTCTTCATGTCCCGGTTGGTTGCGGCCACGAGGCGAATGTCGGCATGCAGGACCTCGCGTCCTCCGACCAGACGGAAGGTCCCTGTCTCCAGCGCCCGCAGGAGCTTGGCCTGCATGGTCATCGGGATCTCAGCGACCTCGTCCAGAAAAAGCGTGCCGTCGCGCGCGCCCTCGAACAGCCCGATCTTGCGGCCGACGCAGCCCGTGAAAGCACCGACCTCGTGGCCAAACATCTCGCTCTCGAAAAGGCCCTCGGGAAGTGTCGTGCAGTCGACTGCCACGAACGGGCCACTGCGGCGCGGCCCGCGATCGTGCAGGTAGCGGGCCGCGAGTTCCTTACCGACACCGCTCTCGCCCGACAGAAGGACCGGCGCCGGGCTTGCGGCCGCGCGGCTCAGTTGGTCGATTGCGTGCAACAAGGGGCGCGACCTCCCGACCATGCGCATTTCTTCACAATCCAGCTCGCCGGGCGGCGCGAGCCGCTGGATCGATTCCCCGAGGCAGGTCTCGCCATTGGGAAGCTTTACTGGGTATCCCTTGATCCCGACGTATTCGGGCCGGCCCTTTGCGTCAAAATGCGTGTGTACGACCCGCTGAATCTCACCGCGCGCGAAGACCTGCTGGTGCGGACAATCTTCGCCATGCAGGTGGCAAGGTGAGTCGCGATGATGGGAGACCTCGTAACAGTGTCGGCCGATCAGCTGTTCGCTTTTCAGCCCATAGGTATTCCGATAGGCGCGATTCGCCGCGACGATGCGATAGCTACAGTCGATGAGCACCGCAGGGTGCTCATGCATGTCGATCAGCGATTGCACCGACTCGTGCGCGGGGGTTGGTGGCTCTCCTGACATCCTGTCATGACACCACTGTCAAGGTTGTCATGTCAACCCGTCCCCAGGACCTCATAAGGCCTTGCATTTTGGGGTCTTGCGGCCTCTGAGCCCCAAGAGGTTCGTGGCACGGCAATTGCTAGCCCCATGTAATCTCAATTGCCGCGCGGCCGCAAGGTGGCGCCCAATCTTTCGGGAGTGTCATGTCTGATCGCTTACACATCATTGTTACCTCCGGTACCCGCGAGAAACTGCAAATGGCGGCCATGACCGCGGCGGTCGCCGCCGCCGGCGGCACCGACGTGGGCCTATTCGTGTCCATGAACGCGCTGGCGTTTTTTCGGCGTGATGGCGCCCCCGAGGCGTCCGCCGAGGGTGAGGTGGGCCACCTGCTTGAGGCGCGTCATGCGCCGCGTTTCCAGGACCTGTTCGCGCAGGCCGTGGATCTCGGGTCCGTGAAGATCTACCCTTGTTCCATGGCCATGGATATCCTTTCCCTGGGGCCGGATGATCTCCTGCCGTATCTCGACAAACCGACGGGTCTTACCAAGTTCCTGGCCGAACTGGAAGGTAGCCACGTCCTGACCTTTTGAGGGAATAGCGGAAATATGAGCGAAGTGAAGATTGTCGATGCCCGTGGGAGCTTCTGTCCGGGGCCCCTGATGGAGTTGATCGCCGCTATGAGGGCGGCGAGCGTTGGAGAAGAACTCGAGGTGCTGTCCACGGACCGTGGCTCGGCCGAGGATATTCCAGAGTGGATCAAAAAGGTCGGACACACCCTGATATCAAGCTCGGAGGAGGCAGGCGTCTACCGTCTGCGTGTTCGCAAGGCCAAGTGATTGGGGTTTCGGGAGCGGGAGGAGGTCAAATCTTATGAAAAGAATACTCATCATCGGTGGTGGCACGGGCGGCACGATCCTGGCTAATAACTTGGCGCGCAGGCTTCGTCGCGAGATGGATGCGTCGCACGTCTCCGTGACGGTGCTTTCAGCCAGCCCGCGCCATATGTATCAGCCAGGCCTCCTTTATGTCGCATTCGGCAAGATGGCGGCATCGGACCTTTATGTCGACCAGAGCACGCTCCTGGATCCATCCATCAACTTCCATGTGGATCCGGTCGAGACCTTCGATCTGGACCACAACGAGGTGAAGGCCAAGAGCGGCAAGACCTATGGCTATGATTATCTCGCCATATGCACGGGGTCGAGGCCGACCCTGAACGCTGTCCCGGGCCTCATGGAGAGCGCGCACCACGTCTATACGGAGGAGGCTGCGCTCAAGACCGCCGAGGCCTTGCGAACCTTCGAAGGGGGGCGCATCGCGATCGTGACCGGTGTGCCCCACAAGTGCCCCATGGTGCCGCTCGAGCTCACCTTTATGATGTATGACTATTTCAAGGACCGCGACCTGCTCGATAAGGTCAGCTTTAAGTACACCTACCCGATAGGTCGCATTCATTCACTCGAGAATGTCGCCAAATGGGCGGCGCCCGAGTTCGATCGGATGGGGGTGAGCTACGAGACCTTGTTCAACGCCAAGGAGGTTGATGGCACCCAGAGGCGGGTCCATAGCGAAGAGGGGGGCGTGATGGAATACGACCTCCTGATCGCGGTGCCGCCTCACAAGGGCATGGAGGTCATAGAGCAGAACAAGCTCGGGGCATCGGGCTGGATTCCCACCAACCGTGCCACGCTCGCCATGGAGGGGCGCGACAACGTCTTTGTTCTCGGCGACACCACGAATCTGCCGATCAGTAAGGCCGGGTCCACTACGCACTACGAGGCCGAGGTCTTAGGGGAGAACCTCGCGCGGCTTGCCACCGGGGGTGGAGCGATGCGGTCCTATGAAGGGAAGGTCTTTTGCTTCATCGAGGCCGGCAAGGACCGCGCAACCTACGCGTCCTTTGATTACAAGAATCCGCCCAAGCCTCAGCCTCCGACGCGCGCCATCCATTGGTTCAAGCTGGCTTACAATCGCTTGTACTGGAATAGCGTACGCGGCCTTCTGTGAGGAGCGATCACCATGTCGACCGATAAGATGAACGCCGTGGGCGCCGCCGAGGTCT
>JAKAXK010000132.1 GCA_021827145.1 Pseudomonadota bacterium | reverse complement strand
GCAAATTCAGGCGGGACTGGGACCTGTGGAGGGCGTTGAGAATAAGTACCAAGTGACACTCGAGATCAGTAGCCTACGGGCGCCTGACGGGGCCGGAACGCTTCCTTATGATGTGGCATTCCAGGTCGTGGGGCAGTTTTCCATCTTGGAGCCGACGTACCCTGACAAAGAGAAACTTCTCCGTATTAATGGGACCTCAATTCTCTACTCTGCCGCGCGGGAAATGGTACTGATAGTGACTAGTCGAGGTCCCTGGGGGCCATATCTATTGCCAACGGTTAACTTTCAAGCGCTATCGAAGCAAGCGGCGACACTCGCAGTGCCGGGCTGAGGGTGGTTGGTTAATGAAAAGGCCTCTCGCGAGGTGCGGGCGGCGGTGAGACTAGGGCAGCATATCGCCGGGGCACCGCCCACGATGTTCGCTTATCGTTCCGGGCCTAATCACCCTGATCCACTACCACGCACGACTCCCCTGACGGGCACGACGCCGCCCGGTAGAGTGGGCCCTCGAAATTGAGCTGTGGGGGGTTGCCCGCGGTCGCCCGATGATAGGTGACTTCTGATGACAGGATGACTCGATGGGACAGGATCCCAATGCCCGTCATGGTCAACATCCCCAAAATAAACATCCCCGCCAGTAAGGCAACCACCACACCCCACCCTTCGGCGAGCTTCCAGGCCAATGAGGCCTTGGCCTGTTCCTTGAGGGCGTGGGCCAGATGGGCTTTCCACTGCTCGACGAACGCACTGGCTTTCTCGGCCCCCATGCGATCGAGGCCGGCCGCAGCCTTCTGCAGATCCTGCGCCCCCTTGCCAGCGGCGTGGCTGATGGCCGCCACCAAGGCCTGCCCGGCTTCCACGGTCTTGTCCTCGATGGCCTGGGCGACGCTTTCCTTGAGATCATTGCCGGCACGCAGGGTCCCTTGGTAGATCAAATCCGGGACCTTGCCCGTTTCCTCTACCAGTGTTTTTACATGCTGACCCGCGACTTGCGCTGCGGCCGCCGCATCGATGACCGAGGCGACCAGTGCCCAGACCACGTCATCCGCTCTATGTACGCCCAGGTCGGAGGCCTTACGCAAAAGGGCCTCGCGCAGTTCAGGGGGCAAGGATCCCAAGGCCGTGTCGCGGGCAGTGCCGTTCGTATGCTCGTCACTCATATTCCGTTCCTCGTTAAAGAGTAGCCGGGGTATGACCCCCGGCCATGGGGTTACCGGTAGGTCCCCTCGGGGGAGATGACCGAGGCGATGGCGGCATGGGCGAGCGCCAGCCAGCGCCGAAACAAGGCCCGCTCGGTGATCGTGAGGGCGGTTTTATCCTCACCCAGGACCGAGAAGGCGCCCGGCGCGGCCAGGATCTTGTCGCGCAGATCGTCGGGGCGCAGGGTCGGAATGGCGGCCTCTCTCCCGCCCGCGCTCATAAAGTCCGCGCGGCTGGGCGACTTACTCCAATCAAACTGCGCGGCGATCCCTAAGAACAGCGGAAAGAGCACCGAGCGGCGGGCCGGATCGACAACGGATAGGAGTCCGCGATCCAGCGATTTCAGGAGCGCATCAGTGCTTGTGCGGTGGGGCCCGATACTGAATGTCACGACCAGTTCATACCCCACCGCGCTGACGATCTCAGAGAGCACGGGGGCTAGCTCGTCGATCGTGTCCCCGGCGCCGGCGGGCATGTTGATGACGACATGCTGGTTAGCGGCCGCCGCGGCTTCCAGGACGTTGCCCAACTTGTTAAAACTGGTCTCGGCATCGCCGGCGCGGTTCAAATTGACCAGCGTCACGGGCACCGATCCGCGAAACCGCAAGGCAAGGTCTGGGATACCGGCGTCGCCCTCGATCAACAAGACGGGGGCACCCGTTGCCAGAAAGTGGTCGAGCGCTAAGGCCGCGGCCATAGACTTGCCGGTGCCGCCCTTGTCGCCGTGTGATATTAGAAGCTTCAGGTTTTGAGTCATGTCTGTTTCCTCTCAAAGGGGCCGGGCGATCCGGCCCGTTGGCTATAGCCGCGGGGGCGGAAATTACCTATCCCCGAAGGGGACCTATCGGTCGAACTCGGCCCGGATCCGGTCGAGTTCCGACATCTGATCCGTGGCGACGGGGCGTTGCCCTGGTGGCGGGGGGAGGGGTGGTGCCGCGGGGGCCGCTTTCGGCGGCTGTGTGCTTGCGCGCGGTACGGGCTTGGCGGCGGTTGATGCGGGCTCTGGCAAGGGCTTTTGCTCCGCGGTGTAGCGGCAGTGCTTCACGGCCCATTGCAGGCGGCGCGCTTTTACCTCAAACACACTACCGATATCCCCCCACGTCAGCCCGGCCGCGCGGGCTGTGGCAATGGCCTCAAGATAGGGCGCGACGCGCGCGGTCAATCGGGTGGCCTGGTCGTTAATGGTCATGTTGTGGTCCTCTTGTGTGACGCCGTTACCTACCCTAGCGGCACGCGCGGAAATGGCCCGAACAAGACCCCAACTCGGTACCAACTTTCACCACCCGTGCCCCACCTTGTCCCAACTCTGTCGCAACTGTGGCGTAAGAACGCCCTATGAGCGCCTCAACTCGTTCCGGTTCCGTCAGTGTTGATACCGTCTTGGTAGGGTGTTGATACCGTATTCCGGCACAGATGGGCATGACGCCCACCGCTTCGCGATGGGCTGAAAGATCACACATACGCACCAGCCTTCGGCTTGCGCCCTTCGCTGCGCTCGGGGACCGGCTTCGCCGCCGTCTGCGTGACCCGTCCCTCCTATTCCGCCCGCTGAAGACCACAGGCCGGGGAGCGGGGGCGCGCCCGAACGCCCGCGCCTGCGGGCGGTTGTGAGGGGGCGTGAACCCGCCCCACCCCGGTCACCAACCCGCGCAGCGCTCGGGTGGCGTCCGCCGTCAGGCGGGCGCGGAGATCATGCGGGGCGGGAAAGCAATTTCCGCGCGTGCCGCTATGAGCAATCCCGTCATGGAGGAACACTCATGCTGCGCATCAAACATCTCAAATCCGGCCGCGCCGCCGCCGGCATCGCTGATTACCTGGAAAACCAAAAGCCGTCCGCCGAGGCATCGGTAGGCTATTACCAAAACAAAGCTGCGCCGTCGGAATGGCTCGGCACGGGCGCCGCCACCCTGGGCCTGAAAGGCGCGGTGGATCGTGAGCAACTCATCGCACTTCTGGAAGGCCGTCTCCCCGACGGCACGGATCTCTCCACAAGAGGCGGGCGTCAGGATGCCGCTCGCCTCGGGACCGACATCACGCTCAGCGCCATGAAGTCCTACTCCCTGATGGCAACCCACGATCCGCGTCTGGTGGCTTTGTGGGATGAGAGCGTGAAGGTGGCCGCCACCGTGATCGAAAAAGAGGTCGCCGCCGCCCGCCTTGGCCACGGGGGAGCCGCGTCCCAAAAAACCGGGACTCTGGTCATGGCCGCCTTTCGGCATGAAGACGCGCGCACGGTCGAGGGCTTAGCCGACATGGATTTTCATACCCATGTGTTGACCCTCAATATGACCCAGCGCGCGGATGGCGAATGGGTGCGGGTCGATCTGCAATGGGGCGAGCAGATGGTTCTGGCCAAAACTGCGGACTTTGCCCAAAAGGCCTACCTGGCCCAACGTGTCCAAGAACTGGGATACGAGATCCGGCTGACCCAGGACGGCTGGGAGTTCGCCGCCCTAAGCAAAAAGGACCTGAAACCCTTTTCCCGGCGGGCGGACCAGGTGGATCGGGCCCTTGAGGCGCGGGGTTCCAGCCGGGCCCAGGCCTCGGATTCCCAAAAAGAGGCCGCCAACCTCGCCACGCGGGGGAGCAAGTCGCAGCTCTCCCAACACGACCAGCGCTGGGAGTGGCGCGCCCGCATCCGCGAGGCCGGCATCGACCTGGATAAAATCGTATCCCAGGCAACAGAGCACGGCGCCCTCGCATCACTCGACCTGACCACCGAGGCGGTACGTTCCGCCGCGCGGCACTTGGGCGAGCGTGAGTCGGTTTTCTCGAAGAACCGAACCCGCCTGGAAGCCCTGCGCGCCGGCATGGGCGGCACGACCCTCAATCAGATCGATGGCGCACTGGGTGAAGACGCCGGCGTGATTGACGTAGGGGGTGGGAAGATCACGACGGGCGAGGCGTTATACCGAGAGCAGGAGATTCTGGCGCGCGCCCGCACGGGCCGCGACCAAGTCGCCGCGCTTATGCCCGACGGCAACGCAGAGCCATTCATCGCCGCGCGCGAAGCCACGCAGGGCTTCAGGTTTTCTGACGGCCAGCGTGAGGCCTTGGCCCTTTGCCTGACCTCACCCGACCGCGTGACAGGTATCGTCGGCGCCGCCGGTGCCGGCAAGACCACATCCATGGCGGGGTTTGTCGAGGCGGCCAAAGCCCGCGGCTATGAGGTCGTCGGTATCGCCCCCTCGGCCGCCGCCAGCCACGAACTGAAAAGCGCCGGGGCCGACGACACCCGCACCCTGGCCTCGCTGTTGGCCACCAAGGAATCCCCAAGTGCCCATCGCATATACCTATTGGACGAAGCGGGCATGGTCTCAGGCCGCGACATGGACGCGCTTCTACAGCGCATTGACAAGGAAGGAGCCCGGCTACTCCTGGTCGGCGACCCCCGGCAATTGAGCGCCGTGGAAGCGGGTAGTCCCTTTCAGCAGATGCTGGAAACTCACGCCATACAGTACGCCACCATTGACGAGATCCAGCGCCAACGGGATCCGGCCTTGCGCGCAATCGCGCAGGCCTTCGCCAAAGGCGAAGCGGGCCGTGCAACGGAACTGGCCCGTCCGTATATGCGCGAGGTCGATATTCAGAAGGCGGGAGACAAACCCACGGTCGCAGAGAAGCGTGCGGCCGTCGCGCAGGCCACGGCAGACGACTACCTAAAGCGCGATGCCGACACTCGGGACAAGACCTTGGTTGTGAGCGGCACCAACGATCTGCGCCGCCAGATCAACGAAAAGATCCGCGAAGGACTCAAGGAGCAAGGCGCAGTCTCCCAAGAATCCGTTACCGTAACGGCCCTGGACAAATCCGGACTCACGCGTGAACAGCAGGCGCGGCCCGAATCCTACCGGCCCGGCATGGTCATCAGGTTGGAAGAAGGCCGGGGGCATGCGCGTAACATGATCGAGTACACCGTGCGGGAGGTCCAAGGGAAAACCGTCACTGTCACGAATCGTGAGGGCGATGTCCGCGACTGGAACTGCGCCAAAGAGCGCCCAGCGGGCGTCTATCAACCCCGTGACATGGAACTGTCACCGGGTGACAAAATCGTGTTCCGCGAAAATCAGAAGGGTGTCGACCGGATCCGCAATGGTGAGTCGGCGATTATCAACCGAATAGAAAACGGTCAGGCCGTCGCGAGGCTCGACTCCGGTAAAGAGATCACGTTGGATCAGACCACAGGCCAGACCGTGGATTACGGCTGGTGCCGCACCATCCATGCCTCCCAAGGGGCGACCGTCGATCATGTCCTTATCGCCGGCGAGGCCTCGCGGGTGGCCACCGCCCAAACGGCCTACGTGGCCGCCTCACGCGAACG
>JAKAXK010000131.1 GCA_021827145.1 Pseudomonadota bacterium | reverse complement strand
GCTTGGCAAACTGACCTTCATCAGCGCGGGCGCCGGTAGCGGGAAGACCCATCGTCTCACCCAGATCCTCCACGAGCAGCTGTTATCGGGCGGCGTGCGCCCGTCGGGGGTTATGGCCACCACCTTCACCAAGAAGGCGGCCACCGAACTGCGCGAACGGGTTCGGTCCCATCTGCTGAGCCAGGGGGCCTCGTCCTTGGCCCATGCGGTGGGGCAGGCACGAATCGGTACGGTCAACAGCGTCTGCGGCGGTTTACTGGAACGGTTTGCGTTCGAAGCGGGATTGGCGACCGAGCAGCAGGTGCTGGAAGAGGATCAGGCGGCAGTCGTCGTGAACCAGGCGATCGATGAGATCCTTGATGGTCCCAGTGTGTCCGCCCTTCTGAAAGTCACGCGTCGATTAGGCATAGAGGATTGGCGGAAAGACCTCAAGGGCGTGTTGGACAAAGCCCGGGCCAACGATATTGATCCCCGCGTGCTGGGCGGCTTTGGTCGGGAGAACGCTCAGGATTTGCTTACGCATTTCCCGAAGGCCACGACCGAGGACCTCTCAGGCGCGCTACTCACAGAGATTCGGCGAGCCATCCCCGTGTTGGCTGAGGCGGTCCAGGAAAAGCCGGTCCAGAAAACGATCGGCTATCTGACCCTGGTACGCGGAATTGCGGGCGGCCTCGAAGGCGACTCGGTCCCGTGGAGCGATTGGGTAAAGCTTGCCAAGGATCAGCCCCAAGTGGGCCTCAAGGCGACAGTGGAGTCCATTGAGGCTATCGCCCTGCGTTTTGCTACGCATCCTCTCCTGCACGCCGACATCACGGAGTACCTCGAACGGTTGTTTGCGCTCTGCGCGGACGCTTTGCGGGTCTATGAGGCGCGGAAGCGGGAAATGGGGGTGTTGGATTTTACCGACCAGGAACATCTGTTGCTCAAAGTCCTCGACAATCCCGCGGTTGCGGCCACCCTTACAGACGAGTTGGACCTCCTGCTGGTGGATGAATTTCAGGATACCAGCCCCATTCAGTTGGCCCTGTTTCTGAAACTCGCGCGTTGCGCCAAAACGATCTATTGGGTCGGTGATATCAAGCAGGCCATTTATGGCTTCCGCGGGAGCGATACCGAGTTGATGGAGGCCATCCTCCAGGCGCTCGGAGGCCTGGGGGGCTCAAAAGAGATCCTGGGTTCCTCGTGGCGCTCCCGCGAGCCGCTCGTTCAGATCGTCAATGCGGTTTTCACGCCCGTATTTGGTCGTACTCTCAAGCCCGAAGAAATCGCGCTCAAGCCTGAGCGCGCAGAGGCCCTGTCGGCCCCCGCCTTGGCCAATTGGATCAGGGGGGCAAGAACAAGGAGCAAGAAGTCTCGGCGCTGGCGTCCGGGATTCGGAGGCTAGTGGAGTCTGGCTATGCGGTGTTTGACAAGGACACGCAACGTATCAGGCCCGTGGCGTTCGGCGATTTGGCGGTGTTATGCCGGGCCAATGACGGGGTCAAGAAGACGGCGGCCGGTCTCCGCGCCTTCGGTATTCCGACTGCGACCGGCCAAGCGGGTCTTTTAGCAACGCCTGAGGCGGTGCTTGCGCTGGCCTGCCTGCGACGTCTGAACGATCCATCCGATACCATTGCCACGGCCGAGATCGTGTCATTAGCGGATAGCCAGGAACCCGAGGAGTGGGTGGTGAATCGGCTGCGCCATCTCGAGGCGGGTGGTGATTCCCGTCGGTGGTTGGAGGAGGGGGCGTCGCGCCATCCGTTAGTCGCAACGCTGGCCGGTATGCGCAGTCGTTTGCCGTTACTAGCGCCCCGCGAAGCCCTTCAAGCCGTCATGACCGAGTGTGACATGCCGCGTTGCGTACTGCGCTGGAGCCAGAGTTCCGCAGTTGCCCGCATCCGCTTGGCGAACCTCGACGCGCTGGTGGGCATGGCCGACCAGTACGAAGAGATCTGTCGAATCGCCCAGCATGCGGCGTCGATTTCGGGCTTGATTCTCTGGTTGGGTGAGCAAGCCGGGGCGGCGCAGGATCACCTCGCAGAGCCGGCCATTGACGCGGTGAAGGTCCTAACCCATCACGGCGCGAAAGGCTTGGAATGGCCGGTGGTGGTTCTGTTGGATCTCGATGCCAAAATTAAGGATCGAGTATGGTCGATTACCGCGGCTTCGCGTTCGGCCCTCCAGGTGACCGATCCTCTGAAAGACCGCTTCATTCGCTGCTGGCCTTGGCCGTTTGGGCCCCAGAAGAACGTCCCTCTGGCCGAGGCCATCGCGTCGTCAGAGGTCGGTGTGCGGTATCGTGCGGCCGCCGTAGAGGAAGAGAGGCGTCTCCTTTACGTGAGTATGACGCGCGCCCGCGATCTGCTGGTGCTGGCGCGATCCGAGCGCCAATTGTCAGGGGAGTGGCTCGATACGCTGGAGGCACCCTGGCTCCTGCCGACAGACGAGCAGTCCCCTCTGGTCTTACCCTCAGGCCAAGTCGTGAGTGCCACCCGGTGGGTGCTTGACCCGATCGAGCGGGAGGGTGCGACCAGCACGAGTGTCGAGACGATCCATTGGTTCAAAACGCCGGCATCGCCCACACCACGCCTGTCGCTCGTGCTCAATCCCTCGACGGCGTTGCCTCCCGTGTGCACGGTGCCGGAAAAGTTGCACATCGGCACACGCGTCAAGGTCGCGAGCGGGGCTGATATGGGGGTTCTGGGGAGCGCCATTCATGCGGCCATTGCGGCCAGCTTCACCGATCGGTCCATGCCGCTCAGTTTAGAGGAGGTGGAGGCCCTTCTCGCAGGATTTGGGGTAGGGGAGAGCGTATCGGCCCCTGCGGTCCTAGGACAGATTCACGCGCTGCATCTCTGGATAGTTGAGCGCTGGGGGGAGGTACCGGCTTTCGCGGAAGTCCCGGTCGAGGCCATCACCGAGGACTCCCAGATCATTCAAGGACGGATCGATCTGCTCTTGGAGGTCGCCGAGGGGTGGATCGTGATCGATCACAAAGCGAACCCCCAAGGGGCCGATTATTGGGACGCTCTGGCCGAGGAGCACGCCGGCCAGCTGGCGACCTATAAGACCGCTATTGAACGCGCGACGGGAAAGCCCGTGCGGGAATGCTGGCTATTTTTTCCGGTCGCGGCGGGTGCGGTGCGCATCGATTTTCTGGCCAGCGTGCCCACAATCCGAGCTGGATCATTAAGTTTGACAGGCCAGAATGCTGACGACAGACCGCCCACATCACACTGATGGCCGCCTTTTCCGGCAGGCGTATGTCGCACGCGGGGTCTTGTATCCCGTAATGGCCGCCACCTGCGTAGGGTTGAGATCCTTCGGGCCATGTGACCCACAATGAACAGCGGGCCACTGCCGGACGGCCACGAAATCGAGCCGTACGTAACGCCCCGCGCGCTCAAGGTCCTTCCGGGCATCCGGCGCAATACTACGCGGTTCGCTTCCTCCTGAGAGAGGTACACAATCTTTCCGACGCGGTCGCGGTCTAACTAGCGACCATAATCCGCGATTTGATCCTTCTGCTTGTCCGGCCGAGGCTTGTTTTCAATGAGTAGGGTGTAGGTGGGGGGAAATGACGACATATCGGCACGTCGCTGGCCAATTGTCTGGACCTCCGTCTTCCGTGATCAGGACCCGAAGGAAGTGCTGGGTTATTGCGATGTCCGGTAGGTCGCAGGTCTTCAAAAACTCAACGAGATAGCCGTCTCGCTGCCCATGAGTTGCCTGGGGATCCAAGAGAAAGGCCAACATGGCAGAGAGTCCCATCTCGTCAGAGCGGAAAAACTGGGACAGCCGGAAGTCGGGGGCATACTGTCTACCTAGGGCTGCCTTCGCGGCGTGCCAGGCATTCAATTCAGCGCTGGCTTGGTCCAGGATGTTTCTGATGGCTTCTGATTCTGGCTTGCCTCGCTGTTTTAGTCTTCTTTCGCCAGCAGTTTCTTACGCCGCGCACGGTCTCCGGGTATATCAATCGGGCTGACGGTATAGATGGCCTCCTGCACAAAAGGCCTCCTTGTGGGCTGCGTCATAGCGCGGCAACCACTTGCGTAGAAGGGCATGATCCAAAAGCCTTTAACGCTCACGGGGTGTGAATTCCCCCTGAAGCGTCCAGACAGTAGCCACGTGGTCTTCAAAGGATCCGCCCAGTTCGAAGCCTGCCCCTTGTGCCCGAGTTTTGAGTCCAGCGTTGACGCCAAAATCGTCTTCGTAGGTAACGTTTAGGGAAAACTCCTGGAGCCCATGTTTTAAACGCCCTGCTGCGATCGTCTGCCATGTGGGTTCGTGTGGGTACCACACCAATCCCTCAGGAATCACGGGAGCCGAATGATTCTGGAAGGTTGCATTGAAAAGGATTTTCGATGACGTGGAGCCGTTCGCGCCCGCGGAAGCCTTGATCTTTTCAGACCCAAGCCCCATGGAAAAGGCCGTCGAAAACTCCTCAGACCAGCCGCGTATATGTTCGACAGTAATGCGGGAGGCTCCGAGACCCATAAGTAGGCGAATGGCCTCCGAAAACTTGTGCTCGAATGCCATGCGATGAAAGGAGGCCGTAGTGTAGTAGACGCTAGAAGCTGCAGGGTGGGCTACATACATGGTCTGCGTTCGAGGGTGCCCAGGGGGGAATTGTAAAGGCGCCGCCTCGCTGTGGGCAATTAGGAGAATGTCCAAACCCCCCTCTCGCGCTTTGGCCCATGCCTTTACGCCCTCCAAAGCTGTGGTGGAGATCAGGAGCGACCATGGGGAGATGACCGCCATAATCAGGGCCATCATAAACTGAGCGTTGTTGCCCGCAGCGGGAGGCGGAGATTCAGCCCGAGTTTTCTCGGCTTCACGGGCCGCCACAACAACGTGATCCGGTTGTACAATAATCAGCTGGCGCTGTGCGGAGGGTAGACTGAGGATGTCTAGGAGCGGACCTTTAGGCATCATGAAACGCTTTCCTTATTATACTGGAGACGCTGGGCGGATGGCAATCACGTGAGCCTGATTATGGGGAAACACTCATTATTATGCCTGCGTGACCGGCCAATTCCTACTGGGTTGCGAAGCGGCTATGACGATCGGGAGAGTGAGCAATGGTGACGTGTAGACGATCATCAAGATCCGCGTGTTTTTGACACAAAGACGCGCATTTATAGGGTCGTTAACAGTGCGGGCCAGGTCCTTGGCCCGCAGCGCCGCCGCGTGTGCAAGGATGGCCGCCGGATGCGCAAGGTCCGGGGTGTGGCGCCAATCGTCAAGGCGGACCGCTCATTCTTTGCATGCCGCCCCGTCGGTACACGTTGCCTGCAGGAACCCTTGCACTAGCCCGCCTTCTCTTTCGTAGGATAAGCCCCCCATAGGATGGGTGATTCCCATGGCCAGCGCAAAACCGGTAGGCTCTGGGCCCCAAGGCACCTCCATGTATCGCTCAAGGTGGGGCGGATTCGTCCCGTGCTGTGGGGCAAAATGGGACCAGAGCGCCTTTCCGGAAACCAAGATGTGAGTGGGTCTTAGCTCGTGTAACGTCCCGCCTTTTTTCCGACCCAACGTCCCAACCTATTCCAGGATGAGACACGGGCCGTGTCCCGGGGTGTTTCCGGGGGGACACGGCCCGTGCG
>JAKAXK010000130.1 GCA_021827145.1 Pseudomonadota bacterium | reverse complement strand
AAAGCCACCCGATTAATGCATCTGGAGCCCATAATCGGAATCGAACCGATGACCTCTTCCTTACCAAGGAAGTGCTCTACCGACTGAGCTATATGGGCTAAACGTTCTCACGCATGCCTCAAACTGGAGCGGGTGATGGGAATCGAACCCACGCTATCAGCTTGGAAGGCTGAAGTTCTACCATTGAACTACACCCGCCTAACACGCCCGCTTGATAGGCTTTGCCCACCGAAACTTATGGTGGAGGGGGGAGGATTCGAACCTCCGAAGGCAGAGCCGTCAGATTTACAGTCTGATCCCTTTGGCCGCTTGGGTACCCCTCCAAACAGTAAGCCGCGAATTGTGATTAAGGGATGAGCCCTTGTCAACACCTGACGCGATTTACACGCGTGATCGGGCCCCCATGAGATTCAGGGCCGAGCCCGCCCAGAACCAGTTGATCTGCTCGGCTGTGAGGGTGTGGCGCGCCTGCATCTCCCAGGTCCGGCCATCCGCGCCCGTGATCACGAGACGCACGGGGCTATTCGGCTCGATCTCTCTAATGGCGGGCAGGCTCACGCGGTCCTCGCGCGCGAGCCGCTCGTAATCGCCCGGATCGGCGAAGGTCAGCGGCAAGACGCCCTGCTTTTTCAGGTTGGTCTCGTGAATACGCGCGAAACTGCGCACCAGGATCACGCGCGCGCCCAGGTAACGCGGTGACATGGCCGCGTGCTCACGCGAACTGCCCTCCCCGTAGTTGCTGTCGCCCACCGCCACCCAGCCGAGACCCTGAGCCTTGTAAGCGCGAGCAAGCGCCGCGAGCGGGACGTCGGCCTTGCCCGTCATGACATCGAAACCCGTCCCGACAGCCGCACTGAAGGCATTCGTGGCCCCCAGGAACAGGTTGTCACTGATGCGATCGAGATGCCCGCGATACTTGAGCCAGGGCCCGGCGGCCGATATGTGGTCGGTGGTGCATTTGCCGACCGCCTTCAACAGGATCGGCAGGCCCTGGAAGTCCTCGGGCCGCGGGGCCGGAAACGGCGCGAGCAGGCTCAGTCGCTCGCTGTCGTCACGAATCCGCACAGCCCCGCCCGCCCCCCCTTCCAGGGGCGGTCTATAACCCTCAGTCCCGCCCACGAAGCCCGCGCCCGGAAGCTCCGCGGCGGCCGGCGGGGTCAAAGACACGTGTCTGCCGTCCACCTCGATCCCAGCGAGCGGATTGGCGGCAAGACTGCCCGTCAAGGCATAGGCGGTCACGACCTCGGGGCTTGCGATAAAGGCGTGGGTGCCGGGATTGCCGTCGTTGCGCCGCGGAAAATTGCGGTTGTAGGACGTTAATATGCTATTCGGCGCGCCCGCCGCTACGTCCTCGCGCTGCCACTGCCCTATGCACGGTCCGCAGGCGTTGGCGAGCACAATGGCGCCTATGGCGGTGAGATCGGCCAACAGTCCATCCCGCTCGATGGTGGCGCGCACCTGCTCGGAGCCAGGCGTCACGAGGAACGGGACCTTGGCCTTGATCCCCAAGGCCCGCGCCTGACGCGCCACATGGGCCGCCCGCCCGATATCCTCGTAAGACGAGTTCGTGCAGCTCCCGATCAGGGCGGCTTGCAAGGCCTCCGGATAGCCGTGGGCATGAACGTCGTCCGCCAAGGCCGAGATCGGTCGCGCCAGATCCGGTGTGTGAGGACCCACCACATGCGGCTCGAGCGTGGCCAGATCAATGGTCACCACCCGATCAAAGTAGTCCTCCGGATGGGCCGCCACCTGCGGGTCCGCCGTCAGATGGGCCGCCAGCGTGCGGGCCTGGGTCGCGAGCCGGCCGCGACCGGTCTTTTCGAGGTAGGCCGCCATGCGGTCGTCGAAGGGAAACACCGAGGTCGTCGCCCCCAGTTCGGCGCCCATATTTGTGATTGTGGCCTTGGCGGTGGCGCTCAAGGACGCGGTGCCCGACCCGAAATACTCGATTATGTGACCAGTCCCGCCGCTTGTGGTCAAAAGACCCGCAAGCTTCAGAATCACGTCCTTACCGCTCGACCAGCCCGAGAGGGCCCCAATAAGCTGCACACCGATCCGTTTCGGCCACTGCAACTCCCAAGGCATGCCCACCAGCACATCCACGGCATCGGCGCCCCCCACCCCGATGGCCAGCATGCCGAGCCCGCCCGCGTTCGGGGTATGCGAATCGGTGCCTATCATGAGGCCGCCCGGGAACGCATAGTGCTCCAAGACCACCTGATGGATGATACCCGATCCCGGCTCCCAAAAGCCGATACCGTACTTGGCCGATACCGAGGCCAGAAAGGCATAGACCTCTTCGTTCGCGCTCTCGGCGATCGCGAGATCCTCGCGCGCGCCCACCTTGGCGCGGATCAGGTGATCGCAATGGACTGTCGTCGGCACCGCCACCTGGGGACGGCCCGCGCTCATGAACTGCAGCAAAGCCATCTGCGCCGTGGCATCCTGCATGGCCACGCGATCGGGATGAAAGGCCTCGGTACTGGACCCCGGTGTCGGTAGGCCCTCACGGTCCACCCAATGGGCAAACAGAATCTTCTCGGTGAGCGTGAGCGGGCGCCGCACGCGCTCCCGGACCCTGGCCAACCGCGCCTCGAGGCCGGCATAGTAGGCAAGCGCGCCGTTCTCGGCGTCTGTGGGCAATTTTTCCATGACCATATACTCGGGGCGGCCGCCCTGCTCTGATGAAAGACTCGAAAAAGGGTGTAAGCCCGCAGAGGGATTCGAACCCCCGACCCTCTGATTCATACCCACTACTGCTTTCGCAGCCCACGAAGGGTTTGGGGTCTGGACTTTCTCTTCACCTTGCCGCGCACCGGCGTGGTTTAGGTGGATGGTGTAAAGTCTCTACACTCGCCGCTTATCGCGGCTAGCACGGGATTGCCACGAGCCTGGTGCCCCAAGGTTTCCCCGTTTTAGCCATCTCCACTGCGCCCGTTTCCGAACGCAGGTGCAATTTTACAAATCAGATGCTCTACCAGCTGAGCTATGCGGGCACTGGAAGTGGGGTAGTATTTTAGGGAAACACGCGGGGTACGGCAAGGCTTCCGTCCCGCCCGCACCAAAATCTCCTTCGCGCCCGACGAGCTCGCCCCTACGCGACCTCATCCTGGAGGATGGGCGCGCCAAGGACTGGAGGGATTCCATGGGGCCTCAATGGTCGCCCGGCCCGGGCTCGGGCCCACCCCACGGCCCCACCCTTGCATCCTCGGCGCCGAGCCCCACCTCGCCCCGACCCATTCCCCGCGATAGACATAAAAGAGCGAGGTCCGGCCTTGCGTCCCGGACCCCCTGAGGCCCGACCCAATGACGTCGGACCCATCGTGTTCCTGTTTGAGCAAAAACGATCCGATCCCAAAGAACGGACTACAATGGGGCGCGATACCTCGCATGGACGCGCGATCGACCGGCGATCGGCGTTCGCGGAAGGTTCACGCAACCACGCAGGGCCGGGTGCGGCGATGGCGACAATAAGAGGCAAAGAGGCGGTTCTCATGGGGGGGTCATTGGGCGTCAGCGTTATCATGCCAGCCTGCGAAGGCGCCGACACGATTCGCGAGACGGTGGACTCGGTCGTGGCACAAAGCTTTCAGCAATGGGAACTGCTCGTGGTCGCTGACGATACGATCGACTACGCCCCCCTCCTGCCGGCCGACCCCCGCATCCTTCTCCTCCGCACAGGAAGGTACAGGGCCGGACCCTCGGCCGCACGCAACGTTGGCTTAGACCACGCGCAGCAGCCGCTCGTCACCTTTCTCGACAGCGACGATGCCTGGCATAGGGACAAGCTCTCTCGGCTTGCCCCTCTGGCGCACCAGTATGGCGTGGCCCTCGATAACGTTCGATTCTGCTATCGCCACAAGCGCGCAAGCGGGACCTACTGGCAGGATCCCACCGAGGGCTGGCACGACCTGGATTTCTATGGACAGGTCAGCGAGAGCCTCTGGCCCGTTTACCGACGCGACCTCGTTGGCGGTGCGCGCTTTCAGGAGCCGCTACGCTTCGCCGAGGAGGCGGTCTTCAACCTGTCCCTGATCGCCCGCAATGCGGGTGCGTATTTGTGCGCCCGCTCGCTCCACGAATACTGGATACGGCCAAACTCGCTATCTCGGTGCGCCGCTTCCGGCGATCGCGCGGAGCAGGCCTATACCTGGGTTCTGGCGCGGCTGCGCGGGGGAGACCATCTGTTTTTCCCACCGCCCGCCATCGAACAGGCGATTTCCATTTTCGAGAAACGACGGGATACAAACCGGGCATTCGTCGAGAGCGGGCTTGGCGACTTCCAGGACTTCGAGACCCGGCAACGGGCGCACAGCTACGGGAGCCTTGAGGGTTCCGCCCGGCATGGTCTTGACAGCCCATCTCTCGCGCCAAAAGAACAGGATCCCATAGCCTGAGCAAGAGACGCCACAGTGCTCAAGAAGGGAGCGAACCCACACCATTGTGTGGTGCCCGGGAGGGGTGTGCGATCAGCGTTCAGGCCGCTATGGCGCACTCTTCCATGGCCGTCTGCGGGGACCAACCCGTCATGCGACTTACGAGGTCAAAAACCTGGGCTAGCGGATCTCCGCCCCCCAACCGCGAGATCCTGGAGTCCCGCCCGCCCGATAGGTTCGGCTGCGATCGTTTGAACATGACCACGGTGAGCACCGCTCTTACCAAGGCCAGCACCATGAGCCCCGCCACGGTATTGGCAAGCATGTGCCCATACATCCGCCCCGCTGCCCGCACGCGCACATTCATAATAAACGCCGCCAAGTCCTCGTCATCCGTTTGAAAGCGCGCCTCGACTCTCAGTCGAAGCCGCTCCGCCTCCGGTGGATTTTTACCGTGCCAATGTATCCAAAAGACAAACCGCGACACCGTCACTGATTCCGTGTAATGCAGGTGGCCATTCGTGAGATCTCTTGATGCTGCTTACATGGGATGATCCAGTCCCCACCCACTCCGAAGAAAGGTGTCGCGCACCTCCTGGCGCAAATCAAACAAGGTTGTGTCCGTCAAGTTGTGCAAATTCCTTCCTGGTATGAGGGAGGGTTTTAGTAGGCCGCCCGCAGCCGTTCGCGACGCTGTTCTTTCAAGAGATCCATGTTGAGGTAGCGATTGTCCTCAAGCCACGCTTCATGGGTCTCGACACAGAGAGCCCGCACCAGGCGCAAACAGGACTCGGTGTGAGGGAAGATCCGCACCACCCGGGTGCGGCGCTTGATCTCCTCGTTTAAGCGCTCCAGCCTATTCGTTGATTTCATATGCTTGTGGTGGGCCCGGGGGAGACGGTAAAAGGTTAGCGTCTCGCCGATGTGGTCCTCGACCCAGCTCGTGAGCTTGGGATATTTCGCAGACCACTTGGCAAGCCACGCCGCCAGGCCTCGTTGCGCTTCCGTGAGGTCCCGTCGGTCGTACAGCCAGCGCAGTTCCTGCAGGCAGTCGTCATCGGCCTTGCGGGGCAGGTAATCCAGCGCGTTTCTTAAGAAGTGGACATAGCACCGTTGCCAGGCGGCCTCCGTCAGCACCTCGGTGATAGCTTTCCTTAAGCCCGCATGATCGTCGGAGACGATGAACTCGACCCCATGCAGGCCCCGGTCCTTCAAGCGTACGAGGAAGTCCTTCCAGGACGACGGGCTCTCGCGACTCGCCCTATCCACCGCGAGCACTTCCCGCCGGCCGCCTTGATGGATACCGATCGCGATCAAGACCGCCTGGGAGCGGATCACACCGCCTTCACGCACCTTCTCGGTGCGGGCATCGAGAATAAGATAAGGGTAGGGTTCG